>PLTW01000046.1 GCA_003164655.1 Actinomycetota bacterium | reverse complement strand
GCGGCGGCGGCCGGCGCCGGCGCGCGCCTCGCCGTGCTGCGGCCGGTCCTGCCGGTCCTGGCCCGGGCCGACCGCGGCCCCCAACTCTTCGACACCATGACCCGCTGGCGCGAGATCGCGGCGCGCCGCGGCGCGCCGTTATGGGAGATCGCGCTGCAGTACGAGCTCGACGCTTCGGGCTGGTCGCGCGAGCAGGTCGTCGCGACGATGGCCGGGCTGGCGCGACTCATGCACCGCCAGACCCACGCCGCTTACGACGAGGGCCTGGCGGCGCCGGCGAGCCCCTTCAAGCCCGATTTCGGCGCCGTCTGGACGCGGCACGTCGCCTCGGGGCGGGCCGTGAGCGATGGCGTGACGGCGGCGACGATCAACTTGGCCTACGGCGCCGGCGCCGGCATTCCGGGCGTCGAGACCGTGCCCGGGCCGATGGGCGGGGGAGGGGGGTATATCTACGCTGCCCTGAGCGCCGTGCGCGACGCTCGTGGATTGAGCGACGACGACCTGCTGCACGGTCTGTTCGTGGCCGGCGGGGTCGGGGCGATCGCCTTCAGCCGCACGGAGCCCACCGGCGAGCGCATCGGCTGCAGCGGCGAGACCGGCGTGTGCGGCGCCATGGCCGCCGCGGCCATCGTCGAGATGGTGGGCGGCACGCCCCAGCAAGCCGAGGATGCCGCCTCGCTGGCCCTGCAGGCGTTCACCGGGATGCCGTGTGATCCCATGCCCGGCGGCCTCTGCCAGCCTTGCCGCAGCCGTATCATGGCGGCCACCTGCACGGCTCACGTGTTCGCCGACCTGGCGCTCGCCGGTCATGCCGCCGTGCTGCCGCTGCACGAGGCGCTCGACGTGGCCGACGCGGTCGGTCGCGCCCTGCCGGCCGACCTGCTGTGCACGTCGCGGGGCGGCGCCTGCGCCACCCCGACGGCGGCGCGCCGGCGCGCCGCCTTCGAAGCGTGGCTGCGCGACACCCGGCCCGAAGAGCGCCCCCCAGGGAACCTCATCTAGCAGCGCTTCTCCGGCGAGCCGCGACCGCCGCGCTGAAGTGTCGCCCAGAACGCGCTATCATAAAAAGGATGCTCCCGTGGCCATGAAACAAGGCGACACCAGTCTGCGGCCGATGCCGGCGCCCGGGGAGTCGATCGTCCAGGACAGCACGACCGCGTCGTTGTCGCTCGTCGCTCAGGCGGTCGGCGCCCCTGAGTTCGTGCTGGCCTACCTCGACCGCTTCTACGAGCCGGCCGAGACGGCGCTGGTCGCCGCTCTAGCCGACGGGCCGCTGGGGGTCACGGCCTTGCGGCGCCTGGTCGCACCCGACGCCGCCCGCGGCGAGGTCCGTGCCTTTCTCGAGCGTGCCTTCCGGCGCAGCGTGGTCGACCGCGCTCCCCGCGGGCGCTATGCGGCGGCCTCGTTCCACGACCGTTTCGTGGTCTGGATCTTCTTCGAGGGCTGGCTCGATCTGCCCGACGATGTGCGCGACCGGCTGCGGGAGTGGGAGCTTTCGTCCTATGTCGAGCAGGCGCGGCCGTATGTCGAGGCCGCCAAAGCCGGGCGCCCCATCGACCCCATCGAGAATCACACCTATCTGCTGCTCGACGAAGTCGAGACCATCCTGAACGCTCAGGAGCACGTCTACCTCTTTCCGTGCGACTGCCGGGCCATCATGGGCCGCTGCCACAAGCCGACCCTGAACTGCCTGCGCTTCGAGGGTCCCCACGGCCACTATCACGAGCTCGGCTGGGAGATCTCGCCGCAGCGGGCCATCGACAATGTCCGCGAGGCCAACCGCCAGGGCCTCATGCACACCGGTGGCCTGCCGGGCACGCCCATGCGCGGCATCTGCACCTGCTGCCCGGACTGCTGCTTTCCGCAGCTTGCCGGGGAGCGCCTCGATGCCGTCAAGCGCTGGCCGCTCGCCCGCTACGTGGCCCGCATCGAGGCCGCCGCGTGCGACGGCTGCAACCATTGCGCGGCGCGCTGCCCGTTCGCGGCCGTCGTGCGCTCGGCGGGTCCGACCCACGGTGAGGTGGCCGTGCCGGCCATCGATCGTGCCCTGTGCCGTGGCTGCGGACTCTGCGCCACCGGCTGCCGGAGAGCGGCGATCGTCATGGATCCACTGTGACGATCGTCGGCGTCGCTCTAGCAGCCGGCCGCTTTTACCTTTACACTGTGCCAGAAGGAAAATCATAGGCGGCCCTCGGTCGCTCAGCCACAGTCTCGAGACCCTCCGCGGGGTCTGATTTCGAAGGGAGCCCTGTGAAGAAGATCGCTGCCAGATTGGCGCTACCGGTGGTGGGGCTCGTTGTCGTGGCCGTCGTTGCCGCCGCCGCCGTGCTTCCGGCAGGAGTCGTCTCGCCCGCCTCGGCGTCGACCCCGACGTCCGCTGCGACCGCGGGCCCGTCCGCGTCGCCGACATCGACTGTGCCGCCGAGCCCGAGCCCGAGCACGTCGCCGAGCCCGAGCCCCTCGCCGAGCCCCTCGCCGACCGCGCTCCCGTCCCTGCGGGTCGTGTCGGTGTCGCCGCGCGCCAAAGCCACGAACGTCCCATTTGCGAGCGCCGTCAGGATCCGCTTCTCGGCGCCGCTGGCCGGCAACACGCCGCGTCCCTGGCTGACCCCCAGGGTGCCGGGCGCCTGGAAGGTCGTCGACCGCTCGACGCTGCAGTTCGTGCCGACAGGCCACCTGCCCATATATGCCAAGGTGAGGCTGACCATTCCCGGTGGAGTCGGCGGCGTGCTCGCCGCCGACGGCGTCCGCCTGAAGAGCGGCTCCACGCTGTCGTTCACGGTCAGCGGGCCTTCGTCGACGCTGCGTCTTCAGCAGCTTCTCGCCGAGCTGGGGTACCTGCCGCTGCGCTTTGAGCTGGTGGTGGGCGGGCAGACGTCGGGCAGTGGCGCACAGAGCTCGGCCGGCAAGACGCGCTACGTGTCGGCTCTCGTGCGCGAGCCGCGCAATGTCGACCTCATCTCCCTCAAGCCGCGCTCGGGGGTCATCACTTGGCGATATCGCCACGTTCCGTCGGCGCTGGCCGCGCTATGGCGGCCCCGCCGGTACACGACCCTGATCAGGGGCGCGGTCATGGCCTTCGAATCCGACCACAAGCTCGCCGACGATGGCGTCGTCGGCCCCAGCGTGTGGAACGACCTGCTTGCGGCGGCCTCCCGGCACCTCGTCGGCAGGCGCGACTACCGCTACATCGAGGTCTCGATGTCGATCCCTGAGACGCTCCGGGTCTGGCAGGACGGCCGGGTCGTCTTTGAGAGCCCGACCAACACCGGCGTCGCCCAGCGGCCCACGGCGCGCGGCACGTTTCCGGTCTACGCGCGTTTTCTGTCGACGACGATGACCGGCACCAACCCCGACGGCAGCCATTACAGCGATCCCGGCGTGCCGTACGTCGCCTACTTCAACGGCGGCGACGCCGTGCACGGCTTTCCGCGGGCGTCCTATGGGTACCCGCAGAGCGTCGGCTGCGTCGAGCTGCCCTACTCCGCCGCCGCCGTGGTGTTCAGATACGACCCCATCGGCACGCTCGTGGCCGTCTCTTAGCGCCGTCAGGCGGCGGTCGTCAGGCGGCCGGTCCCGAGGCGAGCTTCACGGTGCTCGTGTGCTGAGCGCCCGAGCTGTCGGTCCAGCCGAGTCGCACGCTGTCGCCGGGATGGTGGCTGCCGAGCAGCGAGCTCAAGGTCGTCGGCGAGTCGACGGTCTGACCGTCGACCGAGACGATCGTGTCGCCGGCGGTCAGGCCGGCCCGGGCCGCCGGCGCACCCGGCACCACGTCGGCGATGGTCGCGCCGGAGCCCGACGAGCCGGACTGACTGCCGAGGCCGCCGCTGCCGAAGCCGCTCTGGCCGCCGGCGGGATCGAGGCCGACGCCGAGAAACGCCGTCGCGCCGATGTGCACGGTGGCCGAAGCGGTGTGGTTCTGGATCTGGGTGACGATCGCCAGCGCCGTGTTCACCGGAACGGCGAAGCCCTGGCCGGCCGCCGCGTTGAACGAGTAGCCGCTCGACGCCGCGGTGTCAATGGCAATCACTTGTCCGGCGGTGTTCACGAGTGGCCCGCCGGAGTCTCCCGGCTGAATGGCGGCGTTGGTCTGAATGAGGCCGCTCAACCGCTCAGACGTTCCGGCGCTCGCGTCACCGGCGGTGATCTGCTGGTCGAGCGCCACCAGCGAGCCGCCGGCCGCGCTGGGCGTGCCGCCGGTGCCGCCGGCGTTGCCCAGAGCCACGACCGCCTGGCCGACCGTCACCCTGGAAGAGTCGCCGAGCTGCGCCGCCGTCAGACCGGAGGCGCCGTTCAACTGGATGACGGCGATGTCGTGGCTGCGGTCGTAGCCGACCACGGTCGCCGGGTAGGTGCGGCCGTTGCCCACGTCGGTGGCGCTGAGAGCGGTGGCGCCGTCGACCACGTGGTTGTTGGTGAGCACGAGACCCGAGGAGTTCAGGACGATCCCCGTGGCGGCCGCCTGGCTGGACTGATAGCCCAGCGTGACGTTGATGTCGACGAGCGCCGGATCGACTTTCGCGGCGATCGAGGTCACGTTGCTCGGGGCGCCCGCGCCGCTCGCGCCCGAGCCCGACGACGAGCCGCCAGACCCGGAACCGCCGCCGTTGCCGGAGGGCAGGAGTCCCCTACCGGACGCGCCGGAGCCGCCGGAGGGCAGAGAGCCCGCGCCGCTCGAGCCGGAACCGCCCAGAGACGGTGATTGCGTCGTCGCGGCAGTGTGCGTCTGCCAGAAGTCGTGACTGATGGCGACGCCGACGAACAGCGCGGTGACGAGCAGCAGCCCGCTTGCCACGACTCGCGCGAGACGGTGTCGGCGATGCGGACCGGCTCCCCTGGACGGCTGCGGTGAGGGCGCTGTCGCCGGCGGTGGCGGCGGCGAGATCCACGGCGCCTGCGGTGGCGGCGGCGAGTTCCAGGTCGCCTGCCGCGGAGGCGGCGAGATCCAGGTCGCCTCGGGTCGGGGCGGGGGACTCCAGCCACCGTCGGGCAGCGGTGTCCAGCCTGATTGCGGCGAGGGCAGACCCCAACCCACGACTTGGGGGCCCGGCTGGTCCCAGCCGCCGTCCGGAGCGCTCCAGGGCGTGTTGGGAGGATTGGCCTGGGCGCCGTCGGTGCGGCCGTCGAAGGCCCCTGTTTCGTCGGGGCCCGGGGCCCCGAAAGGCCCTCCCGGCGTCGATGAATCGGTCATTGCGCCTCCGCCTGCTCGCTGCTGCTACCCCAGTGTTCCCCGACGCGGGCGATCGATGCGAGGCCCGGGAACCCCAGCGTCGTCTGGCCTGTCAACGTAGTTGTAACACCTCGCGCTGAGGAGCGTCTGAGCGCTGCCTTGGAGTCTCCTGAGAATTAAGACCCGCCATCGGCCGCGACGCGAACGCCGTGCAGCGCGCCTCGCCCCGGCGAACCGCAGGAGATCGGTCCGGCCGGTCGAACAGCACGCGAGGACGCGCCGCGCCGCTTGGTCGCAGGCGCCGTCGCAGCGTTCTTCAGGGCGGCCGACCGGCCGATATCTGGTGGGCGTCACAAACGACCGAGAGGAGCTTCATGGAAGCCGGCCCATCCGCGGCGACGCCCAAGCATCCCGCCCTCCTGCGCCACAACGAGCTGCGCCTGCAAAGCGCCCAGTCGCGCATCGCCGACGCCATCACCACCTTTGCCGGATCGATGACCTTCGTGTATGTGCACATCGCCTGGTTTTCGCTCTGGATCCTGATCGGCGTCGAGCGCTATCCGTTTGGGCTGCTCACCATGATCGTCTCGCTGGAGGCGATCTTTCTGTCGACGTTCGTCATGATAAGCCAGAACCGCGCCGACGCCCGCCGCCAGGTGCTGGCCGACGCCCAGTGGCAGACGGTGCAGACCGAGGAGCACCAGAACGAGCAGATCATTCAGCTCTCCAACCAGATCCTCGAGCTCACCACGGCGATCCACAAGATGACCAATGAGCTGCACGAGCTCAAGGACGCCGCGCCGGGATCCTGACGGCGCCGCCTGGGTTGCCGGCGGCCCGTGCGCTGGCGCCGGCGCAGACCAACGTCGAGCTCGGCCCGTCTGAGCCGGGCCCGTCACGGCGAAGGTCGTCGCGGGCGGTTCTGGCCCCGGTCAGAACCCGGTCAGCTCGTTCAGCGCCGCGGCGGCTTCGAGCACGTCGTCCTCGGTGCTCATGAAGCCGACGCTCAGGCGGGTCGCGCCGGCCGGGAACGTGCCCAGGTGCTGGTGGGCATAGGGGGCGCAGTCCAGGCCGGGCCGCACCGCGATCTCGAAATGCTGGTCGAGCAGGGTGGCGAGCTCGTCGGGCGCGTAGCCGGCCATGGTGAACGACAGCAGGCCGACCCGGCCCTCGCCGCCGCGCTCGAGGATGAGCCTGTCGGCCCCGTAGAACGAGAACAGCTCCGGCCGGCGCAGCGCTCCCAGGAGTGTGGCCAGCAGCGCGCGCTCGTGGGCGAGGACGTTCTCGACGCCGCGCTCGAGGAGCAGGCGCAGGCCCTCTCGCAACCCGGCGATGCCGAAGACGTTGGGCGTGCCGCCCTCGAGGTGCCAGGGCAGGTCGGCGGGCTGCAGGGGGTCGGCGGAGTCGCCGCCGGTGCCGCCTTCGCGCCAGGGCGCGACCTCGGCGCGCTCGCCGACCACGAGGCCGCCGGTGCCCGTCGGGCCCAGGAGCCCCTTGTGCCCGGTGAAAGCCAGCAGGTCGATCAGGTCGGCCGCGACGTCGATCGGCACGACCCCGGCGCTCTGCCCGGCGTCGACCAGCAGCAGGCCGCCCCGTTCTCGCACGATGCGTCCGCAGGCGCCGACCGGCTGGATCGTGCCGGTGACGTTCGAGGCGTGAGTCACGGCGACGAGGCGCGTGTGGGGCCTCCAGGCGCGGGCCAGCNNGCCCTTGACGGCCATGTTCAGGGCGTCGGTGGCGTTGAGGCAAAAAACGATGCGCTCTGGGCGCGGCCCGCCGAACAGGCGCGCCGCCAGGCGGCGGGTGTCGTCGATCATCGCCTCGGCCTCGACGGCCAAACGGTGGCCGGCACGGCCGGGGTTGCCGCCCGAGGCGCGGGCAAAGTCGTCGATGGCCCGGTAGACGGCCTCGGGCTTGGGGTACGACGTGGCGGCGTTATCTAAGTAGATCACGGTAGTGGCGCTCGTCGCGCGGCTCTGTGGCCGGCAGGCCGCACGCTCGTCCTAGCTGCCGATATAGCGGGCATAGACGGACTTGGCGACGGCCGGATCGTCGGTGCCGCCGACGATCGCCCGGCCGTCGGCAAAGACAGTGAGGCGCCAGGCTTCGATATCGGCCCGCAGCAGAAAGGGGTTGCGCTCGATGCGCCCCAGGGGCGCGAGCCGCCCGGCGAGCTCGTCGAGGTCGAGGCTCGCGCCGGCGCGTCCGCGGATCTGCACGGCGTCGCGCCCGCACAGCGACGTGGTCTCCGCGCCCTCGCGTCCTTCGAGGTAGTCGAAGCGTCGCTCGCCGCAACACGGGCAGCCGGGGTCGGCGCCGGGCAGAGCGAGCTCGTCCCACGTGTTCTGCCAGAGGTCGAACATGACGATCTTGCGGTTGAGCGCCGCCCGCCGTCCGGCGGCGAGCTTGAGCGCCTCGACCGCCTGCAGCGAGGCCACCACACCGACGATCGAGCCCAATACGCCGGCCGTATCGCAGGTCGGGGTGACGCCCGGCGGCGGAGCGCTCTCGAAGATGCAGCGCAGGCAGGCGGTCTCGCCGGGCAGGATGGGGAAGGTCATGCCGTACGAGCCCACGCAGGCGCCGTAGATCCACGGCGTGGCGGTCTTGACCGCGTAGTCGTTCAGCAGGTAGCGGGCGTCGAAGTTGTCGGTCGCGTCGAGAATGAGGTCGACCCCGCCGAGCAGCCGGTCGACGGTCGCCGGATTGAGATCGTCGACCAAGCCTTCGATGCTCACCTGCGAGTTCACGGTGCGCAGATGGCGCGCCGCGGCGACGGCCTTGGGTTGCAGGGTGCGGGCGTCGTGTTCGTCGTAAAGGAGCTGCCGCTGCAGGTTGCTCTCTTCGACGTAGTCGCGGTCGATGAGCCGCACGGCGCCCACGCCGGCGCGGACCAGCAGGGTGGCCTGCAGCGAGCCCAGAGCACCGCAGCCGACGATCGCCACGCGCGCCCGCATGACGGCCTTCTGCCCCTCGGCACCGATGCCGGCAAAGAGGATCTGCCGGGAGTATCTGTCGGGGACCGATGCCGCTGCCTGTGCCACGCTCGCCTCGCGCCGGGGGACTCCTTTGCGATTATACGCATGGGTACGGGCAACGGCCATTCCCGAGCGATCTGGTTGGGATTCGGGGCGCTTGCGCCCGGCGAGCGCCGGCGTCGCAGTCCCTGCCGCCGGGCGCAGACAGACGAGGTGCAGGCGCTCGCGAAAGCGCTCGCGGTCCGCGAAGGCGGGAGCGCTCCGCGGCGGTCGGCGGGTCTCAAGCCAACGATGCGCCTTCCTGCGGCCCCATGGTAGGCTCGCCGCAGGTTCTGACCAGAACACCGCCGGAGGTCGATCGTGGAGCAGCCGCCCAGCGACAGGCCCGCGGGTCGCGACGCCGCCGCTTCGCCTGACACTGCCGCTCCCTCGGGCGCCGCCGCTCCAGCCAACGCTGCCGCTCCACCCGGCACGGCCGTTTCACCCGACTTCGCGCCGTCGCCCGGCACGGCCCCCCTGCGCGATTCCGCGCCGCGGCGCACGCTGCTGGCCGCCGAGCGCACGTACCTCGCCTGGTTGCGCACGGGGCTCGGAGCGATCGGTGTCGCTCTGGCGGTCGGCCGCCTGCTGCCGGTGCTGATCGGCGGCTCGCATCGCGAGTACGGGTTGCTGGGCGTGGGCTACGGGGTGTTGGGGGTGTTTCTCATCGGCTACGCTCTGCTGCGCGCCCGGCGCGTGCGAGCCGCCATCGAGTCGGACCGGCCGCTGCCGCTCGACGCCTGGGCGCTGGTGGTCACGACGGCGCTGGGGCTCGTCCTGGCGATCGCCACTATCGTGCTGGTGCTGGCCGCGACCTGAGCCCGACTGCGAGCTCCGGGGCGTTCGGCTCGGTGCCCGCCAACGACACGAAGGGCGGCTTCTCGTCCCCGAGAAACCGCCCTTCGCGCGAGAAGTGCGCCGTTACCCTGGGATCAAGGAACGGTG
>PLTW01000051.1 GCA_003164655.1 Actinomycetota bacterium | reverse complement strand
GACGCCCGCGGCGGGCCGCGTCGCGCTCGGCCACCGCCACGGCTTCGCGCTGGGCGAGGTCCTCGCGCGCATGCGCCGCCGGCGCCAGCGCACCGCCGCCGGCATGGTCGAGGGCGAGCCCCAGCAGGTGGTCGGTGAGCCAGGCGTTCTTGGGCAGCACCGNNGCACCGGGCCGTGCAGGTAGGTCGCGATCACGCGTCCGGCCTGGGCCCCCTCGCCGCCGTCGCGACCGTTGTTGCCAAAGCCGACGCGCACGCGGCCGAGGGGCCGCGCCGCGCCGAGGAAGGTGCGGCCGCCGTGGTTTTCGAAGCCGACCAGAAGGCGTGACCGACCGGAGTCGCCGCTGCCGGCCGGGTCGGCCACGTCGGCCACGACGTTGCCGATCAGGCGCCACTCGCCAGGCCGGGCGGCCAGCGTCTCCAGGTCGAGCAGGCCGAGGCCGGAGAGCTCGCTGCCGTCGGCTGCCACGTAGCGCCGACCCAGGAGCTGCAGCCCGGCGCACACCGCGAACACCACGCCGCCGTCGTCGATCACGCCCGACAGCCAGGGCCGCAGGCGGGCGAGGTCGGCGGCGGCGGCCTGCTGCACGCGGTCCTGGCCGCCCCCCATGAAGACGAGATCGCAGCGCGCCGGCGGCTCGTCGCCCAGCTCGACGGCCTGCCAGTGCACGGCGACGCCGCGCAGGGCGGCGCGCCTGGTCAGGGCGGCCATGTTGCCGCGGTCGCCGTAGGTGTTCATCGTGGTCGGGTAGAGGTGCACGGCGGCGATACCGGGCGCCGCCCGTGTGTCGGTCACTGGCGCACCACCTCCCAGTCCGCGAGGGCGCCGCGGACCTCTTTGAGCGCCGTGTAGGTGGGCAGCAGGTAGACGCGTCGGGCGCCGCGCTCGGCGGCCAGGCGCAGCGCCGCGACGACGGAGTCGACGCTGGTGAGGGCCTCGTCGGGCACGCCGGCGTAGCTCAGCCGCAGCGCCATCTCGTGCTTGCGCGTACCGCTCGTGATGACCAGATCGGCCGCCGGCAGCAGTTCCTCCATGTCGACGTCCCAGATCCACGAGATGTCGCGGCCGTCGGCGATGTTGTCGTTCAACACGAACACCAGCGCCTTCTCGCCGGGCACCTCGCGCAGGGCGCGCAGCGTCTGGTTCATGCCGGCGGGATTCTTGACGAGGTTCACCTGCACCGCGGTGTCGCCGCGGCGCACGAGACTCCAGCGGCCAAAGACCGGCTGGTAAGCGGCCAGCGACTCGAGCGCCGTCGCCGGATCGACGCCGAGCCGCTGCGTCAGGGCCAGGGCGCCGAGGGCGTTGTAGACGTTGTGCAGGCCGGGCACGCGGAGGCGGAGCCGGCCGGCGATGTCGCCGGTGATCGACGCCTCCGCGTGCCCCTCGACCGTGGTCAGGGCGCCCGCCGCGAGGTCGCGCGGCGGCCGCGCGAAGCCGCACGATGGGCAGCGGTAGTCGCCGAGCTGCGACAGCCAGCGCGACGAGTAGGCGAGCATGGTGGCGCAGCGCGGGCAGATGGTGACGTCGCTCACCTCGTGGTCGGCGTGCCCGTCGCGCACCTCGACGCCGAAAAAGACGGTCTCGCAGCCCGACTCCTGGGCGACCCAGGTCACCAGCGGGTCGTCGGCGTTGGCGATCAGCGTCGTCGCGGTCAGGCCGCGCAGGGCGGCCAGCCAGCCGGCCGCCAGGCGATCGACCTCGCCGTAGCGGTCGAGCTGGTCGCGGAACAGATTCATGAGCACCACGACCCGCGGCCCTCCCAGACGCGTGAGGGCTTCCGGTACGATCGCCTCGTCGATCTCGAGCAGGGCAAAGCGCGCCGCCGGCCGGCGCGAGAACGCGGTGGCGATGCCCGAGAGCAGGTTGGCGCCCTCGCTGTTGTGGACGATGTCGCGGCCGGCGCCGATGAGCGCGCCGGCCGCCATGTTGGCGGTCGTGGTCTTGCCGTTGGTGCCCGTGACGACGGCGAGGCCGGCGCTGAGTCGGCGGGCGTGGCTGGCCAGGTAGCCGGGAAACAGCGCGTTGGCCACTTTGCCCGGCATGCTGCTGGCCTGGCCGGTGCCGCTCAGGCGCACGGCAGTGGCGACGCAGCGGGCGGTGAGGCGGGGGAGCAGCTCCATGTCGGCGCTCGTCAGGTCGAGCGGCCCGACATGAACGCGCTGAGCAGCGCCTGCACGACGAGCGCCACGATGCACAGCAGCAGCGCCGTCGAGACGCTGAAGCCGAAGACCAGCACGAGCGCCGCCATGGCCGCTCCCCAGAGCAGGGTGCGGGGCGCGAAGTCGCGCAGCACGCGGCGGCGAAAGCTGAGCCAGGCGAGTTTCCGGCCCATCGCCGAGTTGCGCGCGCCGTTGTCGAGATAGCTGGTTTCGGCGGTGCGCAGCCGGGGCGTGAGGTCTGTGCCCTCGTCCGAGAACAGCCGGCACTGCAGCTCGAGGCCGAGGTTCTGTTGCATGAGCGTGCGCTGCCCGCGCCCGTAGAAGGCGATCAGCGACAGAAAGCGGTCGTCTCCGGCGAGGCCGCTGTCGCGCACGATAACGTCGAGAAAGAAGCGCCGGGCGCGGTGGTCGTACTGCACGCGCGACTGCCAGCGCTGGCGCGGAAAGAAGTCGCGCAAGAACCGGTCGAGGTCGTGCGGCAGGCCTTCGACGACGTGGTCGGCACGCTCGGTCATCACATGATTGTACCTCTGCCAGGCAGCGACGCGCCGCCGGGCGGTCCCGGCGGCCGCGACAGCCTCGCGTCGTGTCGGTTACACTCCCTCGCATGGACTCCCCGGTGGTGCTTTCGGTCGTGGGCAACCGGCCCCAGTACATCAAGGCGGCGATCGTCTCGGGCGCGGTGCGCGTCGTGGCGCGCGAAGTGCTGCTCGACACCGGCCAGCACTACGATCGCGAGCTGGCCGGCGACTTTTACGATGAGCTCGACCTGCCGCGGCCCGACATTGATCTCGGCGTCGGCTCCGCCGGCCACGCCCGCCAGACCGCGGCGATGCTGACCGGCATAGCCGACGCCATAGTCGCCGTGGCGCCCGACGTCGTGCTGGTCTACGGCGACACGAACTCGACGCTCGCCGGAGCGCTCGCCGCCGCCAAGCTGAACGTGCCGATCGCCCACGTCGAGGCCGGCCTGCGCTCGTTCGACCGGCGCATGCCCGAAGAGGTCAACCGCGTGCTCACCGATCACGTGTCGAGCCTGCTCTTCTGTCCGACCGCCGCGGCCGTGGCCAACCTGGCCCGCGAGGGCATCGTCACAGGCGTCGTGCAGACCGGCGACGTCATGTTCGACCTCGCCATGGCGACGCTCACGCCCGAGCGCGAGGAGGCCGTCCTCGAGCGCTACGGCGTGCGGCCCGGCGGCTACGTGCTGGCCACTGCGCACCGGCCGGCCACCACCGACGAGCCCGCGCGTCTGGCAGCCGTCCTTGCGGGCCTGGGCGCCCTGTCGGAGACGGTGCTCTTTCTGGCCCATCCGCGCACGGCGGCGAGTATCGACCGCCACGGTCTGGCCGGGCTGGTCACTCCCAACATCAGGCTGAGCGGTCCGGTCGGCTACGCCGAGTCGCTGGCACTGGTCAAGAACGCCCGCGTGGTGGCCACCGACTCGGGCGGGCTGCAAAAGGAGGCCTACTTCTTTGCCGTGCCGTGCGTGACCATGCGCGACTCGAGCGAATGGGTAGAGACCATCGAAAGCGGCTGGAACGTGCTGGTGGGCACCGACCGCGAGGCGCTCGCCGCGGCTCTGGCCGATCCGCCGCGGGGAGCGCGGCACCCGGCCTTCTACGGCCGGGGCGACGCCGGCCGGCGCCTCGGAGCCGCCCTGGGCGCGTTCCTGGCGCGGATCGCGGTCGGCGAAGGGTCGCCGGGGCGCGCCGTCGAAGCACTACATCCGAGCGAGCGTCCAAGCGACGAAGGACGAGCGGAATGAGCATCCCTTACCTCGAGATCGAAGCCCGCGGCTCTCACCGCGAGATCGGTCGCCAGATCGGCGAGGCGGCGCGCGAGCTGATCGTGGCCGGCATCGCCTACTACGAGGAGCACCACGAGGACATGGGCGGCCCGAGCTTCGCCGCGGCCCAGCGCGAATGCCTGGCTTACCTGCCGTTCGCGCGCCAGGCGCTGCCCGGCGTGGTCGCCGAGCTCGAGGGCATGGCCGAAGGCGCCGGCGTGGCCCTTGCCAGGCTGCTCGTGCCCAACCTCGGCGAGGAGCTCACCTGCAACTCAGACCCGGCCGCCGAACCGCCCACGCGGCTGCCGCGGTTTGCCCACAACGAGCACTGCACGTCGGTGGCCGTGCGCGCCGGGGGCCGCTGCCTGCTCGGTCACAACGAGGACTGGTGGGCGGGCGACGTCGACAAGAACATCCTTCTGCGCCTGACGACCGACGACGGCACCGGGATCCTCGCGATGACCTCCGCCTGTCTGCTGCCGCCGACCGGTATCAACTCGCACGGCATCGCCACGGGCGGCAATACCCTGTACGCCCGTGACCAGCGCCTCGGCGTGCCCAATAACTTCATTCGCCGCCACCTTCTCGAGTCGCGCTCGCTGGCCGACGCCCGCGAGCGCGCCCTTCTGCCAACGCGGGCCCGCGGCTCCAACCACATCTTCGTCGATGCGGCGGGGGCGCTGCTCGACATCGAGACGTCGGCGGCGAGTGCGGCGTTCATCGCCGGCGACGACCGCCTGGTGCACACCAACCATTTCGTCGATCCGGCCATGACCGGCTGCGATCTGTCGACCTCCGCCGGCACCCGCCGGCGGCGGGTGCGGGCGCTGGATCTGCTCGACCAGGGTCTCGCCCGCGGCGACGAGCCGGGCGAGCTGCTGCGCACCATCCTGCGCGATCACGACGGTGTCGCCGAGGCCATGTCGATCTGCGGACACCCCGACCTGTCGGTGCCGCTCGGCGAACGCGACATGACCACGGCGAGCATGATCTGGGACGTGCGGGCGGGCAGCGTCGAGGTGTGCGCGGGGCCGCCCTGCGAGAACGAGCGACGCTTGTTCACCCTGCGCTAAAGCGACCGCCGCCCGCGCCGCTGCGCCGGCCCCGGCAAGACGCCCGGCCGCCGCGAACGGCCGCTGAGGACGAGCCGCGGCGATGCTATACAATCTGTGGCTCGGCTGCAGCGGCGGCCGGCATCCCCGACCGGCACGACGAACGGGAGCGGACAGTGAAGATAGCAGTCATCGGCATGGGATACGTCGGCTTGCCTCTCGCGGTGGCGTTCGCCGAGGCGGGTGTCGAAGTGGTCGGCATCGAGGCCGACCCGCAGCGCTGCTCCGCCATCAACGCCGCCAGGTCCTATATCGTCGACGTCTCCGACGCGGCGCTGGCGGCGGTGGTCGGCCGGGGTCTGCTCACGGCCACCTTCGACTACAGCGCCACCGAAAGCTGCGACGCCGACATCATCTGCCTGCCCACACCGCTGAACCCCAACCGCGAGCCCGACCTGACGCTCGTCAAGGACGCCACCGCCATGCTCGCCGGCCACGTGCGCCGCGGCCAGCTCGTCTGCCTCGAGAGCACGACCTACCCCGGCACGACCCGCGACGTGCTGGCGCCCATCCTCGAGCAGGGGTCGGGCCTGACCGCCGGCACCGACTTTCATGTCGCCTTCTCGCCGGAACGGGTCGACCCGGGGCGCACCGACTTCACGACCAGGACCACGCCCAAGGTCGTCGGCGGCCTGACGCCGGCCTGCACGGCGAAGGTGCTCGAGGTCTACGGTCAGGCGATCGATACGCTCGTGCCGGTCACCACGCCCGAGGTGGCCGAGATGACCAAGCTGCTCGAGAACATCTTTCGTAGCGTCAACATCGCTCTGGTCAATGAGCTCGCCATGCTGTGCGACCGCCTGGGCATCGACATCTGGGAGGTCATCGAGGCGGCGGCCAGCAAGCCGTTCGGCTACATGAAGTTCCTGCCGGGCCCCGGCCTGGGCGGCCACTGCATCCCCATCGACCCGTTCTACCTGTCGTGGAAGGCGCGCGAGGTCGACTTCTGGACCGAGTTCATCGAGCTGGCCGGCAAGGTCAACGAGAACATGCCCTACTTCTGCGTCACCAAGGTCACGCGGGCGCTGAACTCGCACGCCAAGGCCTTGCAGGGCGCCAAAGCGCTCGTCATGGGCGTGGCCTACAAGGCCGACATCGACGACCTGCGCGAATCGCCGGCCCTGAAGATCATCCATCAGCTCGACCGCCAGGGCGTGGCCGTCGACTATCACGACCCGTTCGTGGCCGAGCTGCCGGCGCTGGGCATGCGCTCGATCGACCTGAACAAGGGCGCCGGCATCAGCGCCTTCGATGTGGTGATCATCGTGACGGCCCACTCCACCGTCGACTACGGCGACGTCGTTGCCAAGGCGCAGCTCGTGGTCGATCTGCGCAACGCCACCGCCGGGATCGACGGCGGCGGCAAGGTCTGGAAGCTCTGAGGCGGCGGCCGCAGGCCGCCGCCGTCCGCCCGTCAAGGATGGTGACTTTCCGTGAGCGTTGACCCTGTCCGCATCGGCGTCGTTGGTCTCAACTACTGGGGCCCGAATCTGGCGCGCAACGTCGATCGTCTGCCCGGCGCCGAGCTTGCCTACTGCTGCGACTTAGACGACAAGATCCGCGCCCGCATGAGCGCGCAGTTCCCCGACGCCACGGTCACCGCCGACCTCGACCAGGTCCTGGCCGACCCGACGGTCGAGGCCGTCATCGTGGCCACGTCGGTGCCCACCCACTATGCTCTGGGCAAGCGCGTCCTCCAAGCTGGCAAGCATGCCTTCATCGAGAAACCCATGGCGCTCAGGGCGGCCGACGCCGGAGACCTGGTGCGGGTCGCCGAGGTGCACGGCCGGCAGCTCATGGTGGGCCACCTGCTCGAGTATCATCCCGCCGTGCGCAAGGTGAAGGAACTGCTCGACGCCGGTGAGCTGGGGCGCATCTTCTACGTGTACTCGAACCGTCTGAACCTGGGCAAGGTGCGGCCCGACGAGAACGCCCTCTGGAGCCTGGGGCCGCACGACATCTCGGTGATCAACTTTCTCACCGGCGAAGAGCCCGAAGAGGTCTCGGCGCGCGGCGAGTGCTACCTGCAGCCGGGTGTCGAGGACGTCGTGTTCGGCTACATCCGCTACCCGTCGGGCATGATCGGTCATCTGCACGTGAGCTGGCTCGACCCCCACAAGACGCGCACCATCACCGTCGTGGGCTCCGACAAGATGGCCGTCTTCGACGACATGGACGCCGACCGCAAGGTGACCGTCTACGACAAGGCCGCGGTGGTGCCCGACTACCAGTCCTACGGCGAGTACGTCACGCTGCGGTTCGGCGACATCCACATACCAAGGATCGCCAACGACGAGCCGCTCAGGCTCGAGGTCGAGCACTTCGTCGAGTGCGTGCGCGACAACCGCCGGCCTCTGTCGGACGGGCGCGACGGCCTGAACGTCGTACGCGTGCTCGAGGCGATGGAGCTCTCGCTGCGCGACGCCGGGAGGCCCGTGAAGACCGCCGATCTCGCGGTCGGGTAGCGTCGTGGCCCTCTCTCCGTCGGCGCTCGCCCACCATCTGCTGCTGGGCGCCGGCGTGAGCGTTGGCGCCGGCGTGGTCTTCGGCGCCAACGTGGTCGTCCACGACGACACCGAGATCGGCGACGGCTGCTTCATTCAGGACGGGGCGGTGCTGGGCAAGGCGCCGGCGCTCTCGCCGTCGTCGACCGCCAAGCGGGGCGAACTGCCGCCGCTGCGCCTCGGGGCCGGCTGCGTCGTTTCGACCGGTGCGATCGTCTACCGCGGTGTGTCCATGGGGCCGGGCTGCGTGATCGGCGACCTGGCCAGCGTGCGCGAGCGCTGCGTGCTGGGGCAGCGCGTCGTGGTGGGCCGCGGCACGTGCGTCGAGAACGACACCACGATCGGCGACTTCACGAAGATCCAGTCGAACGCCTACATCACCGCCTACATGACGATCGAGGACCACGTCTTCGTCGCGCCCTGCGTGCAGACCACCAACGACAACTTCATGGGCCGCACCGAGAAGCGCCACGAGCTCATCCGGGGCGCAACCATCCGCCGTGGCGCGCGGATCGGCGGCGGCGTCGTGCTCTGCCCCGGCATCGAGATCGGCCGCGAGGCGTTCATAGCGGCCGGCGCGGTGGTCACCAAAGACGCGCCGGCCGGCAAGGTGCTCATGGGAGTGCCGGCGCACGTCGTGCGCGACGTGCCCGCCGAGGAGCTCCTCGAGAACCAGTAGGTCGCCGGCGGAGGGCGGCGTCAGCCGACACCTTGACGGGTGGTCGCACCTGCGGCTGTACTAGAATCGACGGCGAAGCGCATCCGACGGTGTCCCCGCGAAGGAGTGGATCTCATGCAGAAGTACGTGTGCACGCTGTGCGACTGGGTCTACGATCCCGAGATCGGCGATCCCGACAACGGCGTCGAGCCGGGCACGGCCTTCGAAGACCTGCCCGGCGACTGGGTCTGTCCCGAGTGTGGCGCCGGTCTCGACATGTTTGAGCCGCTCGACGACGAGGACTAGCCGCCGCGGGCTGCCGGCCGCCCGGCCCGTCCGTCAGGGCAGCAGAACGAGCTTGCCGGCGGCCGGTCCCGCGGCGATCTCACGGTGGGCGGTCGCGGCCTCCGACAACGGCAGCTCGCGGGCGACGACGGGGTGCAGGCGGCCGTCGGCCAGGCCGTCGCGGAGGGCTTCGTGGATCTCGGCGAGCGCCGCGGGCGGAGCGTTGACGAGCAGCAGGCCGCGCACGTCGGCGTCGCGACTCATGAGATCGCGAGGCGAGATCTCGACGGCACCGCGACTGCCGACCACGACCACCCTGCCGCGGCGCGCGAGCAGGCCCAGGTCGGTCGCCAGGCTGGCGTGGGCGGCCATCTCGACGATGAGGTCGTACCCGCGTCCGGCGGTGAGGCCGAGTAGCTCCGCGGCGTGGCCCGGCGCCCGGTGGTCGACGACCTGGGCGGCGCCCTGCGCGGCGACCAGGCGACGGCCGGCGTTCGAGCCGGCCGTACCGTGCACCGAAAGGCCCGCCGCCACGGCGAGCTGCACGGCGGCCAGGCCGACGCCGCCGCTGGCCCCGTGGATCAGCACGAGCTCACCGGGCTGCACTCGGCCGCGCTGGAACAGCGCCCGGTAGGCGGTCGCGTACGGCACGCCGAGGGCCGCGCCCTCGGCGAACGCGGCCGTGTCGGGCAGAGGATGCACCTGAGAGAGTTCGCAGATGGCCGCCTCGGCGTACGTGCCCGTCACCGACCCCGAGGTGTAGACGCGATCGCCGACCGCGGGCCCTGTGGTGTCGCTGCCGCCGACCGCCACGACGATCCCGGCGCCGTCGCTGCCGGGGGTGTAGGGCAGCGACGGCAGGCCGGCGTACTGTCCCGAGCGCACGTAGGTCTCGACTGGATTGACTCCGCTGGCCCGCAGGCGGATCAGCACCTCGCCGTCGCGCGGCGCGCGCAGCTCGGGCACCTCTTCGAGCCGCAGGACCTCGGGGCCGCCGAAGGCCTGGACGCGGATGGCGCGCATCAGAACCTCAGGTCTTCGAGACGCCCGAAGATGACATCGCGGCCGGCCCGGTACTGGTCGGGATCCATGGCGGCGTCGATATCGGCGGGCGACAGCACGGCCAGCGCCTCGGGGTTGTCCTTGATCAGCCCGCCAAAGTCGACGCCCTCGCGCCAGGCCCGCATGGCCGCGTCCTGCACCACCCGGTAGGCGTCGTCGCGCAGCATGCCGCGGTCGACGAGCGCCAGCAGCACGGCCCCGCTGAAGACGAGGCGCTGCGACAGCGAGAGGTTGGCCAGCATGCGCGCCTCGTCGACCACCAGCGTGTCGAAGAGCTTCGTCGTCTTTTGCAGCATGTAGTCGAGCAGGATGCACGAGTCGGGGAACACGATGCGCTCGGCCGAACTGTGCGAGATGTCACGCTCGTGCCAGAGCGCCACGTTCTCCATGCCCACGAGGGCGTTGCCGCGCAGCACGCGCGCGCAGCCGGCCATGCGCTCGGAGAGGATCGGGTTGCGCTTATGGGGCATCGCCGAGGAACCCTTCTGGCCCTTGCCGAACGCCTCCTCGGCCTCGCGCACCTCGGTGCGCTGCAGGTGGCGCACTTCGACGGTGAACTTCTCGATCGAGGAGCCGACGATGGCGAGGGCCGACAGAAAGGCGGCGTGGCGGTCGCGCTGCACGACCTGGTTGGCGATCGGCTCATGGCCGAGATCGAGCTCGGCGCAGACCAGCTCCTCGACCCGCGGGTCGATGTTGTTGTAGGCGCCGACGGCGCCGCTCAGCTTGCCGACGGCGGCGCCGGCGGTCACGCGCCGCAGACGGTCGAGGTGGCGGGCCACCTCGAAGGCCCACATCCCCAGCTTCATGCCGAACGTGATGGGCTCGGCATGGACGCCGTGGGTGCGACCGACCTGCACCGTGTCGCGAAACTCGAAGGCACGCCGCTGGAGCACGATCCCCAGCGCGGTGAGGTCGCGCTGCAGCAGCTCGCCGGCGCGCTTGATCTGCAGGGCCAGACCGGTGTCGAGCATGTCGGAGCTGGTCATGCCGTAGTGGATATACTTGGAGGCGTCGCCGACGTGTTCGGCCACGTCGGTGAGAAAGGCGATCACATCGTGATTGGTCGTCAGCTCGATCTCGGCCACTCGGGCGGCGTCAAAGCCGGCCCTGGCCTCGATCTCGGCCACGGCATCGTCGGGGACTCTGCCGAGCCGGTTCCAGGCGCGCACCGCCGCCAGCTCGACCTCGAGCCAGGTCTGCAGCTTGGCGTCTTCTGCCCAGATGGCGCCCATCTCGGGCAGCGTGTAGCGATCGATCATGAAAAGCCCTCCGTGGCAGCCGACAGGGACGGGCAGATTCTCTCACAGAGAACCGCCCGGGGGACGGGTCGCCCGGTCACTGCCGGGTGAGCAGCGTCTCCAGAGGCGGCCGGCCGTCGCTGTAGGTCACCCGGGCGCGCAGCTGGTCGCGGTCGGCAAACGACAGCGAGAGTCGCCACGACACGCCGCCCCTGGCGCCGGTCGCCACGAGGGCGTCGTCGTTGACCTGCGCCGCGCCGGCCGGCTCACCCAGGATGCGCACGCCGGCGATCGTGTAGCCGCCGCCGCTGCGGGCGATGTGGACGGCTTTCGTGGCGAAGCCCGTGTCAGACGATCCCCAGGTCCCGGGGAAGGGCTGGCCCGACGGGGTGACGCCGACGTACTGCAGCAGACCAAAGCCGCCGAGCAAGAAGAAGCCGCCGACGACGAAGGCCACCAGCAGGACGACCAGGGCCAGGACGGGCGCCAGCCACCAGGCGTCGCGCAACCGGCGCCGCCGCCGCACCGGCGGCTCGGCGGCCGCCGAGCCGCCCGCCGCCGACCGGTAGATCGTTCTCGCCGGTCTCTGGTCGCTCACCTGTCTTTGAGTCACTCCCTCATGGCGATGGCTTCGATCTCGACCTTGACGCCCTTGGGCAGCGCGGCGACGGCCACGGTGGAGCGTGCCGGGTAGGGCTTCTCGAAGAACTCGGCGTAGACGTCGTTCACCGCGGCGAAGTCGTTCATGTCGGTAAGAAAGATCGTGGTCTTGACGATCGCGTGGCTGGTGAGGGCGCCGGCCTGAAGCAGGTGCTGCAGATTGCCGAGCGCCTGGCGGGCCTGGTCGGCGGCCGTCTCGCCGACGACGGCGCCGCTCGAGTCGAACGGCACCTGCCCCGAGAAGAACACGAGACGTTCGGTCTGCACGGCCGGGGAGTAGGGGCCGATCGCGGGGGCGGCGGCTGGTGAGGTGAGGGTCTGCTTGATCATCGCAAGCTCCTTGCGTGGCGGGGGCGTGAGCGCTGTGTCAACCCAGAAAGTGCAGTAGCAGGCCGATCAGGGCCAGCACGACGACGAAGCTGAGACCGCTGATCGCCATGACCAGGATCTGGCGCTGCTGACCGGGCGGTAGAAGTGGCTGGCGGGGACCATCACTCATCGCGCATCACTTCGGCTCGTCAGACGTCGAGGATCTTCGCCGCCAGGATGGCGGCGTTGCGGGCGCCGTTGATGGCCACGCAGGCGACCGGCACGCCCGGCGGCATCTGCACGATCGACAGCAGGGAGTCGAGACCGCCGAGGTCGCTCGTCTTGATGGGCACGCCGATGACGGGCAGGTTGGTGTAGGAGGCGATCACCCCGGGCAGCGCCGCTGCCTTGCCGGCGCCGGCGATGAGCACCTTGATGCCGCGGGCCTGTGCCGTACGGGCATAGTGGGCGACCTTTTCGGGGTCGCGATGAGCCGACATGACCTGGACCTCGTGGCGTATGCGGCGCTCGTCGAGCTCGCGCCCGGCGGCGGCCATGATCTCGCGGTCGGATTCGCTGCCCATGACGATGCCCACGAGCACGGGTTCGAACTCGATGCCGACCAGCAGCGCGTCGACCTCGGTACTGGTCTTCTCCACTGCTCACTTCCTTCGGGGTGCGCGCCGCCGCGCTTGATCTTCGCAGAGCTTACCTCGACGGACGCCCGCGAACCAGAACCGCAGCGCCGCGCGCGGCGGGCGGCGCGCACGCGGCGCGCTCAGGCGCCCTTGTGTCACTGCCTGGCGAGCACTATCTGGTCTGACCAGTGGTCGGTGTACGGGTCGTAGAACGACAGCATGCCGACCGAGGGGCTGCGCAGGGCCAGGGCCCAGTTGCCCTCTCCCTGGCCGGCGTTGGGAGTCTCAAAGATGACGGCCAGCGGAGAACGCTGGCCCCGCACGACGGCGCTCGACACCCCCGGGAAGCCGTGCATCGAGAGGCTCAGCCCGTGCTTATCGAGGCTCACCTGGATCAGGCCGGCCGGCGCCGCCGCCCGCTGGGCGAGGCGGCCCTGCTGCATACCGACCATGGGTGCGGCGATGCGCCACGACCCGACATACCAGTCGTCGAGATTACGCGGCGCGGACGGTCCCGGGGTGAACGCGAAGGCAAGTCCGGCCACGGCCACGAGTACGGCGACCGCAACGTAGAACGCGCGGTCGGAGCGGCGGAGGACCATAAGGGCTCAGTCGGCCCAATCGACGGGGAAGAGGGATGTCTCGCCGGCCTCGGCCCGCACGGCCCGGTCGGCGATGTCGGGGCGCGACTGCATGCCGGCAAAGGAGATGCGCGCGAGGGCGCCGTAGGCGCGCTCGCGCGCGGCGGCGAAGTGGGTTCCCAGGGCGCTGACCGCCAGCACCCGTCCGCCGGCCGTCACGATGTCGTGGCCGTGAACGGCCGTGGCGGCGTGGTAGACGGTGACGTCGGGCAGCACGGCCGCCTCGGACAGGCCGCTGATCACGTCGCCCTTCGAGGTCGACGCCGGGTAGCCGCGCGAGGCCACAACGACCGACACGCAGGCCTCGGGCTTCCAGCGCAGATCGACCGTGTCGAGCTCGCCATGAGCCGTCGCCAGGCAGGCTTCGAGCAGGTCGCTGTCGAGCCGCGGCAGAATGGCCTGGGTCTCGGGATCGCCGAAGCGGCAGTTGAACTCGAGCAGCTTGACGCCATGCTCTGTGACGATGAGGCCGCCGTAGAGCACGCCGCGATACTCCGTGCCGCGCCGGGCCAGCGCGGCGAGCACCGGCCGGAAGAGGTCGTCGGCCACCGTCTCGGCGACGCCGGCGTCGAAACCGGGCACGGGGCAGTAACTGCCCATGCCGCCGGTGTTCGGACCCAGGTCGAGGGCGAAGATGCGCTTGTAGTCCTGGGCCGGGGCCATGGGCACGACGCGAGTGCCGTCGCATAAGGCCAGCAGCGACACTTCGGGACCGCTCAGGAACTCCTCGATCAGCACCGTGCCGCCGGCCTCGCCGAAGGCCCGGTCGGCGAGGCAGAGCCGGACCGCCGCGCGCGCCTCGCCGGCGTCCTGACAGATGAGCACGCCCTTGCCGGCGGCCAGGCCGTCGGCCTTGACCACGAGCGGAAACGACTCCCGGGTCTCGAGATCGGCCAGCGCGCCGGCGAGATCGCCGTGACGCGTGTAGCGCCCCGTCGCCACGCGGGCTTCGTCCATGATTTCCTTGGCGAAGGCCTTGCTGCCCTCGAGCCGGGCGGCGGCGCGGCGCGGGCCGAACACGAGCAGGCCGTTCTCGGTGAACAGATCGGCGATGCCGGCGACCAGAGGGGCTTCGGGGCCGACGACGGTCAGATCGATCTTCTCGCGGCGGGCGAAGGCCAGCAGGCCGGCGAGATCGTCGGCTGCGATGGCGACCGGGTCGGCCTCCTGCTCGATGCCGGCGTTGCCCGGCGCGCAGAACACCTGGGTGGCCAGCGGCGAGGCACAGAAGGCATGAACGAGGGCGTGTTCGCGACCGCCGCCGCCGACAACCAGAACGCGCATGTGGCCTCCTCGCCGTGAGGACGCGCCATCCGTGTCGGCCACCGCCGCGAAACTGCGGCGGCAGGCCAGGGCGCGTCAAGTCATTCACGAGAGTGTACGCGCGGCGACGGGGGCGCGTAAACGCGCCCCCGTCGCCGCGCCCCCGTCGCCGCGCCCCGTCGCGCGGCTGCGGTCTCAACCGGCGCTACGCGGTGAACTGGGCGGCGCGGTAGACCTCGTCGCCGCCAAAGACGGTAAGCAGCACCTTGGCCGAGCCGATCTCCGCGGCGGGCACGGCGAGGATGTTCGTGTCGACCACGATCAGGTCGGCCGACTTGCCGGCCTCGAGCGATCCGGTCTCGGAGTCGAGGCCGTGGGCGCGGGCGCCGGCGATGGTGAAGCTGTCGATCATCTGCTCGACGCCGACCCGCTCCGCGGGCCACAGCACGTCGCCGGCAGCGGCCTCGCCGGCAAACCAGCGCATCACGCCTACCTGGATGCCGGCCAGCGGGTCGGGCGGCACCGTCACCGGAAAGTCGCTGGCCGCGGCGACCGGCACGCCGGCCGCGAAGAAGCTCGCCATCGGGTACTCGCGCTCGGCTCGCGACAAGCCGAGGCAGGGAACCTGAAGGTCGTAGAAGTAGTCGTCCCTGAGGAACCAGTACGGGTTGAGGACGGCCGTGACGCCGAGCTCGGCGAAGCGTTCGATGTCGCCTGGCCGCGTGAGCTGGACGTGCGTGATCGCCGGCCGACCGCCGGCGTGGCCGGCGGCGCGCGCGGCGGCGATGGCGTCGAGCGCCATCGCCGTGGCGGCGTCGCCGATGGCGTGGTAGTGGAGCTCGAACCCCGCGCCGGCGGCCGCCACCGAGGCCGCGTTCAGGGCCGCGGGCGGCCATTCGGGAAAGCCGCGGTCGCCGGGGGTGTCGGCGTAGGGTTCGTCGAGGAAGGCCGTGTGGCTTTCGATGACGCCGTCGGCGAACAGCTTGACGGTGTCGGCCTGAAACAGCGCGCCGTGGTGTCGGGCGCGCTCGGCCGCCGCCGTGCGCAACTGCTCGTCGAGCGGCAGGTCGGATCGCAGCCAGAAGCCCGCCCGAAAGCGCACGGTCAGCTCGCCGGCGCGCTGCAGAGCCTCGAAGGCGTCGAAGATCGGCCCGCCGGCGACGAGCATGGGGTCGAACACCGACGTGATGCCCAGGGGGCCGGCGACCGCGCGCTGAAAGTGGCGCAAGCCGGCCGCGCACTGGTCGCTCGAGAACGGCGCCGCCGCCCCGTCGACCAGCTGCTGCGCCCCCTCGCGTAGCGTGCCCGACGGCGCCCCGGTCGCGGGGTCGCGTTCGATGAGGCCGTTCGGCGGGTCGGGCGTGTCGATCCCCACGCCGGCGAGTCGCAGGGCGAGGCTGTTGGCCCAGAGGGAGTGGCCGTCTTCGGAGTGCAGCAGAGCCGGCCGGTCGGCGACGGCGGCGTCGAGCGCGGCCGCCGTGGGACCGTGACCGGGCGTCACGACGTTGCTCCAGCCCCAGCCGCGGATGGCGGGCAGCTCGGGGTGGTCGGCGGCGAAGGCGCGCACCGCCGCCACGTAGGCCTCGAGCGAGCCCAGACCCTTTAACCCGACGCCGAAGACCTCGCCGACGGTCTCGCTGGCGTGGGCGTGGCTGTCGATGAACCCTGGCAGCACGAGGCGCCCGTCAAGGTCGATGACTCGCGTGGCCGGGTCGCAGAGGCGGCGCACGTCGTCGTCGCTGCCCACGGCGGCGATGCGGCCGTCGGTGACGGCCACGGCCTGGGCGACCGTGTGGGCAGCGTCGGCGGTGTAGACGACCCCGTTCAGCAGGGCGCTGTCGGCCGGGCGGGCGGCGCTGTGCCCCGCGTCCGGCGTGGGGCTCACGCCTCCTCCGTCTGAATGCGGCGCCGCCGGCGCGCAAACCAGATCGCGGCGCCCCCGACGACGAGCACGACGACGATCGCGACGGCGATGGTCGCGCCTTTGGCGCCGCCGCCGCCGCCCGAACCGCTGCTGACCGGTCGCAGGTTGACATACGATTCGACGCCGCCGGTCGTCATGAAAACCGGCCCCCGACCGTTGAACATCGGCGTCCAGCCGGTCCAGCGCGAGGTGTTACAGGCCTCCAGGTACTGCGGGTAGACGAGCACGATCTGCGGCGACTGCTGGTAGAAGATCTGCTGCATCTGCCGGATGCGGGTCATGCGTGTGGTGGGATCGAGCGCGGTCGCCTGCTGGGCGTTCAACTTGTCGAAGGCGGCGTTCGACCAGGCCGGTTCGTTGGTGGCGCCGATCTGCGCGGTCGTAAAGGCGGTGAGCGTCTGACCGGGGTCTCCGTAGCCTGCCCAGTCGTCGACATAGAGGTCGTAGTCGGGGGCGAAGGTCTTGCCCTTAAAGTTGAAGAGGCTGGCCTCGACGGTGCCGCGGTCGAGCACCGAGAGGGTGACCTTGAGGCCGAGCTGTTGCAGCCAGCCGGCGATCAGCTTGGCCTCGATCTGGGACTCGGGGAAGTCGGTCGCGCTCCATAGGCGCAGGGTGATCGGCTTGCCCTTGGAGAGGCGCAGCCCGCTCGGCGAGAGCGTGTAGCCGGCCGCATCGAGGAGCTGGTCGGCCTTGGCGAGGTCGAACGTGTAGGCCTGGCCGGCCGGCGGCTGCCAGTGGTAGTCGGGGTCGGCCCAGGTGTTCGGCGGCATGATCGACGTTGCCGGCGCTGCGAGACCGACGTAGGCGATCTGACAGAGCTTGCTGCGGTCGATCGCGTAGTTCAGGGCGTCGCGAAAGCGCGCGTCGCGGAGCACGGGGTTGCCGGTCGAGTCGGGCGACGAAGAGCAGTTGAGGTCGACGTAGTCCCAGTTGAAGAAGTTGTAGGCGATAGTGTGGATGCCGGCCTGCGGGGGGAGCAGCTTGAACTCGGCTTCGGGAATGCCCCAGGCGGCGTCGAGGGTCCCCGACTTCAGATCGGAGACCATGGTGTCGGCGTCCTGGTACATCTCGAAGAAGATCTGGTCGACGGTCGGTCTCTTGCCCCAGTAGTAGGGGTTGCGGGCCATCTCGACGTAGGAGCCCTTCTTGAAGGCCACCGTGTAGAACGGGCCGCTGCCGACGATCGGTGGCTTGTTGGCGTACGTCGTCGCCGCGACCTGTGGTGAGACGTGCTCCCAGATGTGCTGGGGGAGGATCGGCAGGAAGATGTGCTCCATGTCGGCCTTGGGCTGCGAGCAGGTGATCTGCACCGTCGTCGGATCGATCTCTTTGGCTCCCGTGATGCCGACGGTGGCCAGAGCCAGGTTGGCCATGTTGTTCTTGACGACGTAGTTGTAGGTAAAGGCCACGTCGGCCGCGGTCAGCGGCCGGCCGTCCGACCATTTCACGTTGGGCCGCAAGTGGATGGTCCAGACCTTGCCGTCCGGCGAGAGGCCGCCGTTCTGCTTTGTCGGAAACTGCGCAGCGAGGTCGAGCGTCGGCTGGCCGCCGCTAAGGCCAAAGCCGAAGAGGAAGTCATAGTTGATCGCCCAGATCTCGTACGTGGAGTTTGCCCAGCCCACGAACGGGTTCAGGTTGTCGGGCTCCGCGGTCCAGCCGATCTTGAGCACGACTTTGCCGGGCGCCGGCGATGGCGACGAGCTCGCCGCCAGGGCGCCGGCGAGGCCCCAGACCAGGCCCGCGACCAGCACCAGCGCGACGAGCAGCAGGAGCCGGCGGGTGGTCGAGTTGCGCTTCATGTCGTCCTCCTTGGTCGGTCCGGCCGGTCCGCGTTGGTCTCATACCAGGGATGGGCGCGTGCGAAGGCGTCGGCGGCGGCAAAGACGGTCGTGTCGTCGTAGGTGCGCCCCACGATCTGCAGGCCGATCGGTACGCCGCAGGCAGCGCGCGCCGCCGGAATCACCATTACTGGGCAGCGGCTGCACATGTTGAACGGGAACGTCAGCGCGCGGTCGAAGACGACGTCAATGTCGTAGTCGCCGGCGGCCGCCAGCGCCGGCTGAGTGAAGACCGGGCTGATCAGGAGGTCGTAGCGTTCGAACAGCGCGGCCAGGTGGCCGTAGGTCTCGCCTTCGATCTCGAGCGAGGCCAGCAAGCCGACGTTCGGGCGCTTGACGGCGTCTTCGGCGAACGCGACGGCGTACGGTGTGAGCAGCTCGCGATGCTCTTCGAGGATCGTGCCGATCCAGCTCCCGAATATGGCCGCGAAGTGGGCGCGGGCAGCCTCGCGCATGGCTTCGAGCGACCAGCCCAGCTCGACCTCAGTGACCGTCGCGCCGAGCGCGCGGAACGTCTTGGCGGCCTCGCGGACGGTGGCGACGACTTCGTCGTCGACGTCGAAGCCGCCGAGGTCGACGCTGCAGGCGACGGTCATGCCGGCGACCGGCGGCAGCTCGGCGGGGATCGTGAGCTTGGGCCGCAGCGAGACGATGTCCTCGGGGTGCGGTCCGGCCATGACGTTCTCGAGCAGGCGACAGTCGTCGACGGTGCGCGCCATCGGGCCTTCGTGGCAATAGTGGTCGAGGTTGAAGGGCGGCATCTGAGGCACCCTGCCGTACGGCGGCTTGAACCCGACGACGCCGCAGAACGACGCCGGGATGCGGATCGAGCCACCGATGTCGGAGCCGGTCGCCAGGGTAGCCATGCCGGCCGCCAGCGCCGCGGCGGAGCCGCCCGAGGAGCCGCCGGGGCTGAAGGCCGGGTTCCAGGGGTTGCGGGTGACGCCCCACAGCCGGGATTCGGTGATCGCCGCGCAGCAGAACTCGGGGGTCGCCGAGCGCGCGTGGATGATGGCGCCGGCGTCGATGATGCGCTGCACGCTGGCGGCGGTGACCTCGGCGATCGTGTCCTTGAAGACCAGCGAGCCGGCGGTGCACGGCTGTCCGGCGACCTCGACCTCATCTTTGACGGCGACCGGGATGCCTTCGAGCGGGCGCGGGCCGCCGTGCCTGCCGGCGAAGCGCTCCTCGGCCAGCCGGGCGGCCTGCACGGCCTGGTCGAAGAAGCGGATGGGCAGGGCGTTCACGACGGCGTCGAGGTCTTCGATACGGGCGATCGTCGCCGCCATGAGCTCGACCGGCGACAGCTCCCGGGCGGCAAACAGGGCGCCGGCCGCCGTGGCGCTCAGGTAGTGCAGATCCGTCGCAGTCATGAGACCCCCTTGTCGGCCGGGCGGCGGACGCGCCAGCTTGCGGCGAGTCTAGAACCTTCCCTGACGGGAAGGTCAAGGGGCCGGGTCGGCGCGGGGCGCGGGCCTGTGCCCGCGCCCCGCGCCGACCTCACGAGCCGCTGTCCTTACGGCTCCGGACGGGCAGCGTGAGCTCGGTGACAAAGCCCGCGGGATCGTCGGTGTCGCGCTCGTCGACGACATAGAACTCGCGCACCGGACCGCAGACCACGTGATCACGCTGCGCGGCCCAGGCCAGCAGCGTGGCCAGGGCGCGCCAGATGTCAGTGTATGGTCCGAGGCACAGTGTGCGGGCCGCCGCCCCACCGGGGAGCTGCCAGGCGCCGGCCGCCGCGGCGTCGGACGGGGCGATCGGCAGACAGACCTCCATCTCCAGGCCCTCGTACCATTGCAGCGGGTTGTGGTACAGCACGATCTCGCGGCCCGACGCCGCGACGCCGAGGCCGGCCAGCCGCTGCCGGAGCTCGCCCAGACAGCGGGCGTAGTTCGGGTCGATCTCCGGCTGCGGCGTCGTCGTTCTGACGCTGACGACCCAGATCGGGTCGAGCGTGACGAGCTCGCCGGCATAGGGCAGCAGGCCGTGGTCGACCTCGAGAGCCCTGTCGATGCGCGCCAGGATGCGGTCGGTCTCGGCGCGCCGTTCCAGGATGTGCCGGCGGTGTTCCCGCAGGACGTCGCGCGTGCGCTCGGCCGCGCCCGGGCCGATCAGCACCGCGATCTCGGCGAGCGGGACCTCGAGGTCATGCAGGAGTCCGACCAGAACGCCGGTGTCGAGCTGGTCGAGGCTGTACAGGCGGTAGCCCGTCTCCTGATCGGTGACCGCCGGGCAGAGCAGTCCGACGGCGTCGTAGTGTCGCAGCCGCTTGGCGGCGATGCCGGTCATCCCCGCGAACCGACCGATGGTCAGCAGGTGGCGGCGATCGTCGTCCACCGCTTAAGCGGTCACACCGCGCCGCCGCGGCCGATGGAGCGCGGCAGCACGATGGTCTCCTCGCGCCCGGGGCCCACGGCGATGAACTTGACGCGCGTCTTGGTGAAGTCGGCGATGAACTGTACGTAGTCGCGGGCGGTTTCGGGCAGGTCGGCCCACTCCTCGCAGTGGCGCAGGTCGTCGGTCCAGCCGGGCAGCTCTTCGAGCACCGGCTTGGCGTGGTGGAAGTCGGTCTGCAGCAGGGGGAACTCGTCGTGCATCTTGCGGCCGGCCTTGTAGCGGGTGCAGACCTTGAGCACCGGCAGGCCGGTAAGGACGTCGAGCTTGGTGATGGCCAGGTGAGTGATGCCGCTCACACGCACCGCGTAGCGCAACGCCACCAGGTCGAGCCAGCCGCAGCGGCGCTGGCGGCCGGTCGTCGTGCCGAACTCCTGGCCCACCTCGCAAAGGGCGGCGCCGGCGTCGTCGAACAGCTCGGTCGGGAACGGTCCTTCGCCGACCCGGGTGGTGTAGGCCTTGGCCACGCCGACCACGTTGTCGATGCGGGTGGGCCCGACGCCGGCACCGACGCAGGCGCCGCCGGCGATCGGGTTGGAGCTCGTGACGAACGGATACGTGCCGAAGTCGATGTCGAGCAGCGTGCCCTGGGCGCCCTCGAACAGCACTTCGCGGCCGTCGTCCAACGCCTTGTTGACGAGCAGTGAGGCGTCGCAGATGTGGGGTTCGAAGCGCTCGCGGTAGGCCAGCACCTCGTCGGTCACCTGGTCGGGGTCGAGCGTGCCGATGTCGTAGAGCTGCAGCAGCTGGTTCTTTTCGTCGAGCGCCACGCGCACCTTGCGGCGCAGGATCTTCTCGTCGAGGAGGTCCTGCACCCGCACGCCGACGCGAGCCACCTTGTCGATGTAGCAGGGCCCGATGCCGCGCCCGGTGGTGCCGATCTTGAACTTGCCGAGCTGGCGCTCGGCGGCGCCGTCGAGCAGCAGGTGGTAGGGCATGATGAGGTGGGCGTTGGCCGAGACGCGCAGGTTGTCGGCGCCGATGCCGCGCGCCCGCAAGGCGTCGATCTCGCCGAACAGGATGTGCGGGTCGATGACGACGCCGTTGCCGATCACACACGTCTTGGCCTCGTAGAGGATGCCCGACGGGATGAGGTGAAACTTGAACTCCTCGCCGTCGCGCACGATCGTGTGGCCGGCGTTGTTGCCACCCTGGAAGCGGCAGACGACGTCGGCCCGCTCGGCCAGCAGGTCGGTGATCTTGCCCTTGCCTTCGTCGCCCCACTGGGCGCCGATCACGATGGTCGCCGGCATCAGCTTGCCCCCCCGTTGAGGATGGATCGGGCGGCGAGCACGCCGGAGGCGCTCGCCTGGACGAGCCCCCGGGTGACGCCCGCCCCGTCGCCGATCGCGTAGAGATTCTGGACCTCGGTCTGCAGCCCTTTGTCGAGCTGTGGCCGGGCCGAGTAGAACTTGACCTCGACGCCGTAGAGCAGCGTGTCGCGCGCGTTCACGCCGGGGGCCAGCGCGTCGAGCGCCTCGAGCATGTCGAGGATATCGCGCAGGTGACGGAAGGGCAGCACGAACGACAGGTCGCCCGGGGTCGCGCCGGTGAGCGTGGGCTGCACGGTGCTGCGCCGCAGGCGCGCGGCAGTCGAGCGGTGGCCGGCCAGCAGGTCGCCCAGCCGCTGCACGATGATGTCTTCACCGAGCAGGTTGGCCAGGCGGGCGATCGACTTGCCGTAGGCGATGGGGTCGTTGAACGGCTGGGTGAAGTCGGTCGAGACGAGCAGCGCGAAGTTGGTGTACTCGGTCTTGCGATCGGCGTAACTGTGGCCGTTGACGGTAACGACGTCGCCGTAGTTCTCGACCGACACGACGCCCTGTGGGTTCATGCAGAACGTTCGTACCGGGTCGTCGAAGGTGTGAGCGTAGTAGATGAGCTTGCTCTCGTAGAGCACGCTCGTCAGGGGCTCCATGACGACGGCCGGCACCTCGACCCGCACGCCGATGTCGACCGGGTTGGTGCGCACGGCGATGCCGAGTCGACGGCACTCCTCGACGAGCCAGGCCGCTCCCTGGCGCCCGGGCGCCAGGATCACGGCGTCGGCGCTGATGCGGCTGCCGTCGGTGCAGGTCACGCCGGTGGCCGCGCCGTCGCGCACAGTGATGCTCGCGACCGTCGTGGCGGTGCGTACCGCGACGCGCGGCTCGAGGTCGACGCGCATGGCCTTGAGGATGCCGGCCGCCCGGTCGCTGCCCATGTGGCGCACCGGCGAGGCCACCAGGGTCATGCCGTGCACCAGCGCCTGGCGGCGGATGGCTTCGACGTTGGGGCTCATGGCTCCGTGGACTTCGGCCGGCGCGCCGTAGGACAGCCAGATGTCGTCGACGTAGTGCACGAGGTCGGCCAGCTCCTGGTCGGGCACGAACTCGTCGAGCCAGCCGCCGACCTCGGGCGACAGGGTGAGCTTGCCGTCGGAGAAGGCCCCGGCGCCGCCCCAGCCGCAGGTGACGTCGCACGGCGAGCAGTTGGCGCACACGCCTGTGTCGCGCGCCGGGCATGTGCGTCGGTCGATGTCGGGGCCCTGTTCGAGCAGCAGGACGGAGCTGCCGTTGCGGCGTACGAGCTCGAGCGCGGCGAAGATGCCGGCTGGGCCGGCCCCGGCGATGACGCAATCGTAGTGTGTGAGTGTCGGATCCACTGTGGCGGCGGGGGGAGACAAAAAGAGAAGGGACTTCCCTTTCGGAGATAGTAAGGCCTCCCGCGCTCGAACTCAAATGGCGCCGCGGTCGGGCGGGCCGCGCGCCGCCGCTTCGCCCGCGCTGCGCCGCGAGGCTGATACGATTGCCGTCCGGCCACCTCGAGTAGAAAGAGCTCATGGACGATCCCGTGCTTGCGCGCCGCAGCATCCGCGCCTACACTGCCGAGCCGGTGACCGGCGACCAGGTCGAATCTCTGCTGCGGGCGGCCATGGCGGCGCCCTCGGCCGGTAACCAGCAGCCGTGGCGGTTCGTGGTCGTCACCGAGCGCGCCACCCTGGCCGCGATCCCTTTGGTGCATCCCTACTCCCGCATGCTCGAGCACGCGCCGCTGGCCATTGTGGTGTGTGGTGTCGAGGAGGGCCAGCGCTGGCCGCAGTACTGGGTCCAGGACTGCGCCGCCGCGGTCGAGAACCTGCTCATCGAGGCGGTGCAGCTCGACCTGGGCGCCGTCTGGCTCGGCGTGTACCCGCTCGACGAGCGCGTACAGGGCCTGCGCCGGCTGCTAGGCATGCCCGACGACGTGATCCCCTTCGCCGTGGTGGCGGTCGGTCATCCCGCGGAGAACAAGAGGCCGGCGGACCGCTACGACCCGGCGCGCGTCCATCGCGAGCGCTGGTAGCGCGGGTCGCCAGCCGGCACGTCTCGGCCGCGCGCGCCGGCAGCCGCCGCTGCGAGCTCCTCACACCGCCGCTAAGGCGCCGGCGGGCTGCGGCGAACGGCGCCGCGTGCCCGTTGGGGCGTGGTAAGGTCGTTTTTGCCCTACAGGGTGCGCCGGGGTGAGGGCAGGCCGGCGAGGAGAGCCTCTTGACAGACTCCTGGATCAAAGTCGCAGACGAGGGCGCGGTGGCCGACGGTGGACTGCTGGCCGTGTACCCGTGCGGGCTCGGCCTGCTGCTCGTCAAGGCCGGCGGGACCGTCTATGCGGTGGCCAACCGCTGCGCTCACATGGCCTGTCCGCTCGAGGCCGGCGCTTGCGACGGATTCGTCATCACCTGCCCCTGCCACGACTGGCGGTTCGATGTGCGCACCGGCGCCTTCGTCGAGGCGCCCGAGATCTCCATCCCCACCTATCCCGTGCGGGTGGCCGGTGGCGAGGTCTTCGTCGAGCTTTAGCAAGGAGGAAGCGTGAACGACCCCGTGTTCGTCTACGCCCTGAGCACCTGTCCGTGGTGCCGCAAGGCCAAGCAGTACTTCGAAGAGAACGACGTCGTCTTCGAGGCCGTCGACGTCGACCTGCTGGCAGACGACGAGAGCGACCGGCTGGCCGACGAGGCCTTCACGCTCTCCGGCTCGCGCGCCTACCCCGTGGTGAAGATCGGCGCCGAGGTGATCGTCGGCTATGCGCCGGAGCGCTACGCCCAACTGCTGGGGATCGCGACCTGATGGCTCACGAGGCGCGGTCGGCCGCGCTGCGCGAGCTCTTTGCGCCGCTGGTCGGGGCGCTCGGCTACAAGTTCACGCCGGACCAGGAGCTGGCCGACTTTCTGCTCGAACAGGAGGCGGTGCTCGAGGAGACCAAGGGGGCGCCGTACTGCCCCTGCCAGGTGCGTACGCACCGGCGCGAGCACGACATGACGATCGTCTGTCCGTGCATCCCCTATCATCGAGCCCACTTCGACGCCATGCGGCGCTGCTGGTGCGGGCTGTTCGTCCACCGGGACGTGACCGACCCCGGCGACCTTCCGCAGATCGCCGCGAGCGAGCTCGGGATCGAGGGGTGAGGCGCCGTGTGGACTGAGGTGGCCAAGGTGGGCGACATCGCCGCCGGCGGCCTGAAGTTCGTCAAGCTCGGCGGCGCCCAGGCGGCGCTGGCCAACTGCGACGGCACGTTCTTCGCCGTCGGTCGGCGCTGCGGCCACATGAACGCGCCGCTCGACCAGGGCACGCTGGCGGGCTTCGTGCTCACCTGCCCGCTGCACTATGCCCAGTTCGACGTGCGCGATGGCACGGTGCTGGCCTATCCGCTCGACCGGTACTTCGGCGCGGAGCCATTGCCGGCGGCCGCCCGGCACGTGCTCGACGTCGAGCAGCGGCTGCAGCGCAAGATCCGCGTCGACGGCCTCGCCACCTGGCCGGTCCGGGTGACCGGCGAGAGCATCGAGGTCGACCTCTAGAGCTCGCCGCCGGCTTTTTGCGGCGCCCACCCGCCGGCGCGTACGTGGCCGGCGGGCGTTCATCAAGCAACCGACAAGGAGGAAGAGCATGGCGTTCGAACTGCCGCCTCTGCCCTGGGCCGAGGATGCGCTGGAGCCGGTCACATCGGCCCGTACCATCGGCTTTCACTACGGCAAGCACCACCGCGCCTACGTCGACAACCTGAACAAGCTGGTGGCCGGCACCGACCTTGAGAGCCGCAGCCTCGAAGAAGTGATCGCCGCGGTCGCCGGCGACCCGGCCAAGGTGGGGGTGTTCAACAACGCCGCGCAGGTCTGGAACCACACGTTCTTCTGGCAGTCGCAAAAGCCGGGCGGCGGCGGCGCTCCGAGCGGCCCGCTGGCCGACCAGATCGCGGCCACGTTCGGCGGCCTCGCCGGCCTTGTCGAGCAGTTCAAGGCGGCGGCCGGCGGACGGTTCGGCAGCGGCTGGGCCTGGCTGGTCGCCGACGCGGGCGCGCTCAAGATCGTCACGACGCCCAATGCCGAGATGCCGGCGCCGCCGGTCAAGCCGCTGCTCACCTGCGACGTGTGGGAGCACGCCTACTACCTCGACTTTCAGAACCGCCGTCCCGACTTCGTGCAGGCCTTCTTCGACAGCCTGGTCAACTGGGACTTCGCGGCGCGCAACCTCGCCGGCTAGGGCCGAGCCAACGGGCGGTCGGGCTCGCGCAGGCGCCGCGGGTGGCCCGGCTGCCCTCTTGCGCACTGCCGGGCGGCCGCGCCGCAGGCGCGGCCGCCCGGCGGGTGCGTGGTAGTGTCTGCGGACGGGGGGGGCTCGCCCCCAGGGTAGTCAGGAAAGGGACCGGCGTGCCGCTGCTGCGCCTCGACGAAGACCCCGGCCAGCTCGTCCTGCACGCTCAGGGCGCCGTCTGCACGAGCACGCGCGAGGTGGTCGACAGCGCACCGTTCGAACGTCTCGTCGCCCTCTACCTGGCCCACCTGGCCGCTCACGATGCGCCGCTGCTCGAGGCGCTCGGCGTCGACGCCGTCGACGCGGTGGCCCGCGCGGCGCTCGTCGATCTGCTCCGCCTGCTGGCGCACAACCCTCTCGAGCGTGTCGCCCGGGGATCAGCCGAGGGTGCGCCGCTGCTTGAACGGCGCCCGGCGCTGCAGCGCTTCGTCGAGGGACTCTACGACTTCTGGCGGCGCTTCGACCGCTTTCTCGTCGATCATGTCGGCCCCGGGTCGGGCGGCCGCGGCAGCGCCGCCTACCGGACCTTCAGCGGCAGTCTCGAAGCGCTGGCGGCGCTCGTGCGCGACCTGTATCGCGACGTCGCCGAGAACGTGAGCGGCGCCCACCCGCTCGTCTACCGTCAGGTGCACGCCGGCGCCGAGCTCGGCGTCATCGTCGCGCCGCGACGCTGGCCGGCCGCGGCTGGGTACGGCGCTCTGCTGGGCGACATCCCGTTCGTGACCCGCGTCGTCATGTACCCGCCGCTGATCCTCGATCCGCCGGCCAACACGCGCGCCGGCAGCTTCACTGAGGTGGCCGACGACCCGCTGGCCGGCCTGGAGCTCGATGCCGATCGCTGGCTGTGCTACCCGGCGGTCGTCGGACGTCTCGTGGTGTTCGTCTACATCGAGCAGCGCTTCTTTGGCCTTGGCCTGTCGTTGGCCAACCTGTTCGAGCTCGCCGACGACGAGCAGGTGGCCGCCGGGCCCGACGCTGTGCTGCTCTACGGCGTCCCCGCCGGCGCCCTGGCGCGCTTCGGCCAGCGACCCGCCGTGTTCTTCGACGACGCGCTGCACGGCCTGCTGGTCGGGGCGCTGCCGCTCGACGACGGCTTCGCCTACTTCGGCTACCTCAAGAAGATGATCCTCACGCTGCATAACGTGGCCGCCATGAAGCGCGGCCTCATGCCGTACCACGGCGCCTTTACCAGGCTGCTGCTGCGGGGCGGCGCCGCGGCGGGCGTGCTGCTGGTCGGCGACACGGCGACCGGCAAGTCCGAGACCCTCGAGGCGCTGCGCCTGGCCGCCGGCGGCAGAGTGGCGGAGTTGCGCATCGTCGCCGACGACATGGGCGTCCTCGAGGTAGTCGAGCGCGAGGGCCGGCCGGCGCTGCTGGGCTACGGCACCGAGATCGGCGCCTTCGTGCGCCTGGACGACCTGCAGCAGGGCTACGCCATCGGCCAGATCGACCGGGCGATCATCATGAGCCCGCAGAAGATCAACGCCCGGGTGGTGCTGCCGGTGACCACTCTCGACGAAGTGCAGCGCGGCGAGCCGGTCGACGTGCTGCTGTACGCCAACAACTTCGAGCCGGTCGACGACGAGCACCCGATCATCGAGCGCTTCGCCGACCCGGCCGCGGCCCTCGCCGTCTTTCGCGAGGGCCGCGCCCTGTCGCGGGGCACGACCGCCGCGAGCGGTCTCGTGGCCAACTATTTCGCTAACATCTTTGGCCCGGCTCAGCGGCCGGCCCAGCACGACGCCCTCGCCGAGCGCGCCTTCGCGGCGGCCTTTGCCGGCGGCGCGTATGTCGGGCAGCTGCGCACCAGGCTCGGTCTGCCGGGGTTTGCCGGCGAGGGACCGCGCGCCGCCGCCGCGGCCCTGCTCGAACTGATCGCTTAGGACCACGAAAGGAAGGGCACGCACGTGAAGGCGCTCTACGAGACCAACGAGACCGACCTGCAGCTCGTCAGTCGGGGCAAGGTCCGCGACGTCTACGCCCTCGGCCACGACACGCTGGTGATCGTCGCCACCGACCGCATCTCGGCTTTCGATGTGATTCTGCCGACGCCCATCCCCGGTAAGGGCGAGGTGCTCACCCAGCTCTCGAACTTCTGGTTCGAACGCACCCGCGACATCATCGCCAACCACGTGGTCGACCCCGAACCGTTCGCCAACCGCCCCGCCAAGGAGCATTTGCAAGGCCGTTCCGTGGCGGTCCGCCGCTGCGCGGCGCTGCCGGTCGAGGCCATCGTGCGCGGCTATCTCACCGGCTCAGGCCTCAAGGACTACGAGCGCAGCGGCATGGTCTGCGGTATCGCGCTGCCGCCCGGCCTGGTCGACGGCAGCCGGCTGCCGTCGACGATCTTCGCGCCCTCGACCAAGGCGGCGGGGGGCGCGCACGACCAGAACATCTCGTTCGCGGCCGTCTGCGACCTGATCGGCGCCGACCTGGGGGGGCAGGTGCGCGACGCGGCCATCGCCCTGTATGAGTTCGGCGCCGCGTTTGCCCTGGAGCGCGGCATCATTATCGCCGACACGAAGTTCGAGTTCGGCCTGCTGGACGGCGAGCTCATCCTGATCGACGAGGCGCTCACCCCCGACTCGTCGCGATTCTGGCCGGTCGACGGCTACGAGCCGGGGCGCGCCCAGCCGAGCTTCGACAAGCAGTTCGTGCGCGACTACCTCGAGACGCTCGACTGGAACAAGCAGGCCCCCGGGCCCGAGCTGCCGCCCGCGATCGTCGACAGGACGGCGGCCAAGTACGCCGAGGCGTGGCGGCGCCTCACCGACAGGGCGTAGGCTCAAGAGGTACCGGGGCGCGGCTGCGGAGAGGGTCGAAGGCATTGGCCATCAGACGAGTGATGTTCTGGACGGGCGTGGCGCTGACCATCGTGCTGGTCGCGCTGGGCATCTGGTACTACGTGCGCGACGATTACCCGTTTCAGATCACCGCGAGCGAGATCACCGGTCTTTCGTATCGCTCCACCGCGTCCGGCGCCGTGGTGTCGGGGTACATCGCCCGTCCACCGGTGGAGCTGGCCGGCTGGATCAGCAGCATGGAGAAGGATTCGAGCGATCAGGCGGTGCCGGTGACCACGGTGGTGACGATCATGCGCTCCAGCGGGCCGGCGCTGCGCCTCTCCATCGGCGGCGCGCGCGGTGTTGGGCGCTGGCTCGACGCCGACGGCGTTGCGACGGCGCCCGTGGGGGTGCAGCTCGGCCAGGCGTTTCTGTGGTACGTGAGGGGCGTGGGCGACGCCCTCGCCACCGGCCGGCACGGCGTCACGCCGCGCTCGACTCCACTGGCCGTCGGGGCTTCGCCGCCGTCGCCGCCGGCCGCCTCGCCGGCCGCCTCGCCCATGGCGTCGCCGGCCACGTCGCCCAGGCCGACCCCGGCGGCGAGTCACACGCCGTAAGCGCACGGCCCCGCCGGCCGGTATCTGCTCACAAAAAGGAGGGAGCGTCATGCTGAAGGGGTTCAAGGAGTTTATCTTGCGCGGCAACGTCGTCGACCTGGCCGTGGCCGTTGTCATCGGCGCCGCCTTTGGGGCGGTCGTGACGGCCTTCGTCAAAGATCTGATCACTCCGCTGATCGCCGCCGTCTTCGGCAAGCCCGACTTCTCGACGCTGTCGTTTACGATCAACAGCAGCACGTTTCTGTACGGCCAGTTCATCAACGCCGTCGTCGCCTTCGTGCTGATCGCGGCCGCCGTCTACTTCGTCGTCGTGGCCCCGATGAACGCGATCGCCGCGCGGCGCGCCAGGGGCCAGGACCCGACGACCAGAGAGTGCCCGCAGTGCCTGAGCGAGATCCCCCTCGGCGCCCGGCGCTGCCCGCAGTGCACGTCGGAGCTGTCGCCGGCAAGCGGCGCGTGACGGGCCCGGATCCGGCGGCCGCGCTCGGCCGCGACACCGCGGCTCACTGGGACGGCCTGTACCGCGCGGGCGGCGAGATCTGGGGCGGCACGCCGAGCGAGCTGGTGGCGGTGGCCGTCGAGCGCCTGCGAACGCGGGGGCCCGCGGCCGCGAACCTGACCCTGCTCGATCTGGGCTGCGGCTACGGCCGCGACGCCGTCGCCCTGTGGCACGCGCTGGGGCTCGCGATCGTGGGCGTCGATGGGGCGGCGCGCGCCATCGAGATGGCGCGCGCCGCCCTCCCGACCGGAGCACGCATCGAGTACCGTTGCGCGAATCTTGCCGACTCAGCCTGCGCCGGGGCCGGTCGCCCCCGCTTCGACGCGGTGTACTGCTCGAACGTCTACCAGCTTCTCGGGCCGGCGGAACGCGCCGCCTTGCGCGTGACCGTACGCGACCAGCTCGCGCCGGGCGGCCTGTTCTTTCTGAGCACGCTGTCGACCCGTGACCCCCAGCACGCGGGTAAGGGCCGACCGGTGCGCGGCGAGCCGGGCTCCTTCGTGGAACGCACGTACCTGCACCTCTGCCACCGCGCGGAGCTCGCCGGCGACTTTGACTTTCTGCGCCTCGAACGTCTCGACGAGATCGCCTACCGCGAAGAGCGTCTCGCGGGCGCGCCGCACGATCACGTGAGCTGGGTGGTGGTCGGCCGGGCGTCGTAGGGCGTCAGGCCCCGAGCCCGTAGACCTTGCCCCCGTTGAGGCTCGACAGGTAGAGCTCGCCGCCGGCATCCTGCCCGAACGAGGTGACGTTCGTCAGCTTCTGCGAGATGCCGGTGAGGATGTGCGCGGCGCCCCCGGGGCCGGCCTTGAACCAGACGCGGCCGCTGCAGTAGTCGGCGAACAGGTAGTAGCCGCGCAGGGCCGGGATGGCGGCGCCGCGATACACGTAGCCGCCGATGACCGCGCAGCCGAGACTGTGCGAGTACTCCGCGACCGGTGCGACGAGATGCGTGCGCACGATGGGCTGCGGCTTGTAGATGTGGCGGCCCTCGTAGTAGCTCCAGCCGAAGTTGGCGCCCGGCTTGGCGCCGGCCTTGAGATAGTCGATCTCCTCCCACTTGTTCTGGCCGACGTCGCCGATCCACAGGTTGCCGGTCTTGCGGTCAAAAGAGAATCGCCACGGGTTGCGCAGGCCGTAGGCGAAAAGGACGGGCCTGGAGCCGGCCGCAGCGACGTTGAGGCGCCAGATCTTGGCGTAAGGGACCTTCAGGTTCTGGCCGTTGTCGTTGGGGTCGCCCGCGCCGCCGCCGTCGCCGACGCCGATGTAGAGCAAGCCGTCGCGGCCAAAGGCGAGCTGGCCGCCGTTGTGATTGGGATGAGCGTGGTGGGCGACGGCCCACAGCACCGTGGCCGAGGCGGGGTCGGCCAGACCGGGATTGCCGGAGCTGACCACGTAACGAACGACCCTTATGTCGCCCGCGACGTCGGTGTAGTAGATGTAGAAGCGTCCGTTGGCGGCGTAATGGGGGTCGAAGGCCAGCGAGAGAAGGCCCTGCTCGCTGCCGCCCGAGACGAGACCGCGGATGCGCAGAAACGGTGTGGCCAGCAGCTTGCCGTTCTGGATCACGCGGATGGCGCCGGTCTTCTCGACCACGAACAGCCGGTGGATGTCGCCGGGCGGCGCGGTCACGCCGAGGGGCTGCGACAGGTTCTTCGCGACGAGGCGGAGCCTGACGGTCGGCACGGTCACGGCCTGTAGTCTGTGGCTCGGCGTCCGGCGGATCGGGTTCTGCGCCGCGGCGCGGCTGCCGGCGCTCGCCGAGACCAGCACCAGGGCCGCCACGGCGCCGCCGGCCGCCAGACAGATCGCGGCCCAGGCGAGCAATCCGCGTAATCTCATCGTCTACCTCGAGGTCGCCGGCAGGATGCTCGCAACGTGCCCCGCAACCGCGCGACGTAAGCCTTTGAGGAGCCGGGGCGGCGCCCGGCGCAAGAGCCCTAGCAGGCTGCGGAACAAAGC
>PLTW01000199.1 GCA_003164655.1 Actinomycetota bacterium | reverse complement strand
AGTCGAACGGCTCTCCACCGTTCTGCAGGCCAAAGATGAACGCGAAGTGCACGCTCTCGGTGTAGCTGCCGCCCTCGAGTACCATGCCGTACTGCTTCTTCGCCGGATTGGTGAGCTTGACGGCGTCGGTCGTCAGCTGCTGCCACGTCGTCGGCGGCTGCAGGCCGGCGGCGGCGAACATCTGCTTGTTGTAGTACAGGCCGTAGACCAGCCCGTAGAGCGGCACCGAGGTCGGCGGCTTGCCGACCGCCCCGCCGGTGGCGAACGAGGCCGGGACGAACTTGGCCTGACCCCCGATGGCCGTCAAGGCCGCGGCGTCGAACGGCATGAACGCTCCGGTGGCCTGCAACGATGCGGCCCAGGTGTTGCCGATGTTGAGCACGTCAGGACCCTGGCCGCTGGTCGTCGCGCCGAGGATCTTGTTGAGCAGGTCAGGCCACCCGATGACCTGGAGGTTCACCTTGATGCCGGTCTGCTTCTCGAACTTCGCCAGTTCGGGGGTCAGCACGGCCTGATCGTTCTGGAGGCTGGTGCCCTGGTTGCTGGCCCAGTAGGTCAGGGTCTTGCTCGACCCCGAGCTGCTCGAGGAGCTGCTGGACGAGCTCCCGCACGCGGCGGTGGTGGCCACCGCAAGAACTGCGACGACGACGACGATTAGACGGGCCTTCATAACGCAGCTCCCTGGGTTGGTGGCGGTAGACGATGGTCTGCGTCTACTCACGCCGTACTGGCACTTCACCATCACAGTGTGCGAAAGTCCACTGTTGTGCGGCGGGTCGATAATGGGGCGCTGACGACTCTACCGGTGGTTCGCTGCGCGGTGCGCCGCGTCGAGGAGGCACGAAATGGGCATGCGCTTTGCCGTCGTAGGAACCGGTTTTTGGGCCCGCGAGACACATGCGACAGCACTGGCCGCGCATCCCGATGTCGACCTGGTCGGCGTATGGGGACGCTCGTTTACCCGCGCCGCTGAACTGGCCCAGGCCTTTGGCGCGCGGCCCTACGAACGCGCCGACGACATGTTTGCCGATGTCGATGCCGTGGCCTTCGCGGTGCCCCCGAATGTTCAGGCCGACCTCGCCGTCCGGGCCGCGACACGTGGCTGCCATCTGCTGCTGGACAAGCCGATGGCCTTCAGCACCGCGGCAGCCGATCGGATCGTCGAGGCGGTGGAGGGCGCCGGTGTCCGTTCGCTGGTCTTCTTTACCAGTAGATTCACCGCCAATCAGGCCGACTGGTTGACCGGCGTCCAGCAGGAGCCCGCCTGGAACTCCGGCTACGTTCGCATGTACGGCTCGATCTTCGAGCCCGGCAATCCCTACGGCACATCCGCGTGGCGCCGTGCCCGCGGGGCCTTGTGGGACATAGGCCCGCACGCCCTGTCCGTTCTGGTGGCGGCGCTCGGACCGGTGACCCACGTCCTTGCCGACCGTGGCCAGGGCGACACGGTGACGATCGTTCTGCACCACCGGTCCGGCGCCGCCAGCACCATGTCGCTCAGCCTGACCGCCCCGCCCGGCAGCCTCGGCAGCACCTGGCAGCTGTTCGGAGAGCATCGCCAGACGTCCATGCCCGAAGCAACGACCACTCCGGCGGCGGCGATGGGCGCGTGCATCTCTACGTTGCTGACGGAGCAGCCTGGTCGGTGGCGACACCCTTGCGACGCGAGCTTCGGACGCGACGTTGTGGCCATCCTGCAGGCGGCCGACGCATTCCTGCAGCGACCGCTCGCCGACCGGGTCCAGCCCGTCGGGTAGCGGCGCGCCTGCGGGGCCCGGATGCCGGGCTCTCGGGACGCGCCCCGACTACCGCCGCTTACCCGATGAACCAGCGGTGGGCGCGCATGGCCGGCTCGTGAGCCGGGATCGCCTCCCAGGTCTCTGAGCGCAGCCGCCTGAGAAAGACTCGGGTGGCCTCGTGGTCGGGGGTCATCGGTCCGACGACGTCGCGGTTGATGGCCAGCGAGACAATGTCGCCGCACAGACAGACCGGGCCTTCGGCGGTGGCCACGAGAACGCTCTGGTGACCCGACGTGTGGCCGCCGTTGGGCACTACCGTGATCCCCGGCAGGATCTCCTGTTCACCGTGCACCAGACGCCAGCGCTCACCGACCGCTTCTCGAAAACGCCCGATCCCTCGGTACCAGACTCCCGCCGCCTGCGACCGGGCATACGGTCCCGCCGCGAGAGTGGCGCGATCGGCGTCTGACAGCAGCGCACAGGAGGCCTCGGCCTTGAGCGCCGACTGCAGTTCCTCACGCTGGACAAGCACCCGCGCCCCGGGGAAGAGGTCGTCGTTCTGAATGTGATCCTGATGCAGGTGCGTGTGGATGATCAGGTCGATCTCTGCCGGTGACACGCCGCTTCGCCGCAGGGCCGCCAGGAGGCTTGCGCGCGGCTCGCCGCCGACTTCATAACCGACGTCGGCAGACTGCTCGAGGTCGGGACCGGTGTCGACCAGCAGCGACGTGCGTCCGTCGCGCAGCAGCCAGCAGTAGCAGGGAACGTCGAGCATGACGTCGTCGAGCGCGCCGCACACGTACGCGCCCAGGGACGTGTCGGGAAGCGTCCCGACCTCGATGATGCCGACCGTCCAGGCCACCGTGCCCCGGTCTCCTGCAAGCGCCTGCCCTGCCTACTTGGCCGCCCCGACCGTGGCCGCGCCGTCCGAGCTGCCTTCGGGCACACCGGCCTTGCCCGACTTGATCCGCCAGTGCAGTGCCGCGGCATACCACAGGACGCCCACTCCCAGCGTGCCCAGGACGGCGATGTCGGCCTGGTGGAACATCGGCTGCAGCGTCAGCATCAGAAGGGCGGCGATCAGCCAGACAAAGGCGATACCGAAGACGACCCGGGACCACTTTCCGAGCGTGAACATGCCAGGCACATGGAAGGCCTCGAGCTCGCGGCGCTTAACCGCATAGGCGACCACGATCAGCAGATAGTAGACGAACGGCAGGATGGACGTCGCCCCGACGAGCACGTCGAACGTGCTGACCTGGTAGTAGGCGTAGATGAGCATCGCGACGGCCAGCAGCGAGCCGATGACCAGCGCGGCGGTCGGTACCTTCGACCTGCCGTTCACGCTGCGTAGCTGCCGTGAGAACGGAATGACGTTGTCGCGCGACAGGGCGAAGATCAGCCTGCCCATCACGGCGATCACCGACAGGCAGGTGCCCAGCACGGCGACCAGCGGGAAGGCAAGAGCGACCCGGGCGCCGGCGCTGCCGAGCCAGTAGGACACCACATCGTAGACCGGCGTGTAGGAGCCGGCCACGGCGGCCATGTGACCGGTGGGTACGGCGGAGGCAAAGCAGATGAGGGCGATCATGCCGAACAGGCCGGTGCCGACCAGTGACCAGATGACGGCCCGCGGGACGGCGCGCCGGGCGCCGACGCTTTCTTCGGACATGTCGGCAGCCGCCTCAAAACCGGTGAGGGCAAAGAAGCCCATGACCATCGCTCCGACGACGGCGCCCCACACGGCCGATCCGTGTACGCCGTTGGTGTCAAAGAGAGAGACCGTGTGACTGGCCGGCTTGGCAAGAGCGGCGATGGCGACGATGAGGGCGATCACCAGAGTCGAGACGATCTCACAGAAGACGGCCACGTTGTTGACGCGGGCAAAGAGCCGGACGCCAACGAGGTTCACCAGCGTCAGCACGACTACGGTCGCTATCGCGATCAGAAGCAGGTCGATATTGCTCAGCGTCCAGCCGAAGATGACGCCCAGGAAGGGCGCCACGAGCACATAGCTGATCGTCGCCACGCACGTGAGCAGGTAGACGAACACGAAGATGGCGATGAACCAGCCATATCCGGCGTTGACCAGACGGGAGCCCCATTGGTAGGAGTAGCCGGCTAGGGGAATGCGCGAGCCCAGTTCGGCGATCACGAAGGCGACGAAGAGCTGACCCAAAAGCACCAGCGGCCAGAACCAGATGCTGGCGGTGCCGAACTTGCCCAGGCCGAACCCGAAATTGACGTACACGCTCGTCGTGATCGACATGAACGAAAACGAGATCCCCAGGACGGCCAGTGGTTTGAGCGAACGCCTGAGCTGCTGGCGATATCCGAATGTCTGCAGGATTTGTTCGTCGGTCGCCTGTGTGACCTGGTCGGTAGCCATTGAGCCCCCATCTCCCTCGATAGCACGCGGTACGTAGCCAGAGCGAATAATGTTTCGCTAAAACCCGCTGAATCCCCATGAAAATCAGCGCCATCGGCGTGTGTGACGCGCACGATGCGTATCGAGTCTGTATAAGCGGTCGGATTGCGTCTGTCAAGATGCCTGCGAACGCACGCGCCCACGCGCCGAGCTTGCGACGGTGCGAAGGTAGCGTGGGGCTGGACTAGAGCGTGATCGACTCGACCACGGTGGCCGGCATGCCGAGGCTCCACCGCTCGGCGCCGCAGTGAGGGTGGGGGCCGACCAGTCGGGTATACTTCTCAGGCTGTCGGCCTGGGCCATCCAGCGCACAGGTCGGCACGGCGGCGAGGCGGCATGGCCAAGTGGTAAGGCGGAGGTTTGCAAGACCTCGACCCCAGGTTCGACTCCTGGTGCCGCCTCCAGAGTTCACCCGCGCCGGTGCGGCCCGGCGTGTCGGTCGCCATCCGCCACGCTCGAGCGGCACGCGTACTTTGGACTTCGTCTCTTGTGCGCGGCGACGGCCGCCAGCGTCAGGCGGGTGGGGTTGCCCCGCTCCGACAGACACATTCCTTACGCTGCCCGGGCCTCTGTGAGATCCCTCTGTCTTGCTTCGTAGTCTACCGGTGAGAGGTAGCCGAGGGCGGAGTGCATACGCTGGCGGTTGTAGAAGACCTCGACGTACTCGAAGATCGCGCGGCGAGCAGCGGCTCGTGTCGGCCAGCTGCCGCGGTAGATGAGCTCCTCCTTCAGCGTCGCGAAGAAGCTCTCGGCGACGGCGTTGTCCCAGCACTGTCCCGGACGCGAGAGCGACTGCACGATGCCGTGCCTTGCGAGCAGCTCACGGAAGTCGTGCGAGGTGTATTGGCAGCCGCGGTCGGTATGGAAGATGAGACCCAGAGCTGGGCGGCGCTGGGCAACTGCCATGGCGAGCGCCTCACTCACGAGCGAGGTCCTGAGGTGATCGGCCATGGCCAGCCCGACGACGCGCCGGCTGGAGAGGTCGATCACGGTGGCCAGGTAGGTCCAGCCCTCCCAGGTGCGCACGTAACTGATGTCGGAGCACCAGGCGGTGTCGATGGCGTGCGCTGCAGGGGTGAAGTTGCGCTGCAGGAGGTCAGCCGCCTTGGCCGCGGCGGGGTCGGCGATGGTGGTGCGCTTGCGGCGGCGGCGAGCACGCCCCACGATGCCACGCTGCCTCATCAGGCGGGCGACGCGCTTGCGGCTGACACGCCGGCCCTGCTTGCGTAGCGCCCTCGTGATGCGCGGCGCGCCGTAGGTACCGCGAGAGGCCTTGTGGGCGTCCTTGATCGCTTGCAGCAGCTCGTCGTCTGCGCGGCGGCGCTTCTCGGGGTCGGCGGCAGACCAGGCGTAGTAGGCGGCGCGGGAGACGCTGAGCAGGACGCACGCCCGACGGACGCACGCCTGGCCTTGCTTTTCCGCCTCGATGAACGGATAGACGTTCACCGGGTCTCCTTGGCGAAGAAAGCCGTGGCTCGTTTCAAGATGTCGCGCTCCTCGCGCAGCACCCGGTTCTCGCGGCGCAGGCTGGTGAGCTCCTCGCGCTCGACGCTGGTGAGGCCCTCGCGCTCGCCGGCGTCGATCTCGGCCTGCGCCACCCAGCGGCGCACCGAGGACTCGGTCAGATCGAGGTCGCGGCTGATCTCGCGGATCGACTTGCCGCTCGTCTGGCAGAGGGCGACGATCTCGGCCTTGTGCTGGTCGGTGAACGACCGTCGCTCTCGTCTTCGCTGCTCCATGCTTCGACATCCTTTCTGGGCACTGTCGCGCCCTATCTTGGATGTCTATCAGAGGGGGTCAACCCCAAGCCGGGTTGCGCGTGTCGGTGAGCTCGAAGCGCTCGCCTCTGCCCTCGTGGTCGACAAAGACTGAGCCGCAGCGGCCGCAGACCAGCTCGCGCCTGGTGTGAAAGAGTCCCTTGACGTCGGTCTCGTGCATGGCCTGAGCGGCGCAGACCGGACAGACCAGGCCGAACCGGGCAAGCAGCGGTGAGGCGGGTCTGGCGACCGGCGCCGCCGAAGGTGCGGACGCGGCCGGTGCGACCGAAGCTGCGGGCGCGGCCGGCGCGGCCGGCGCGTTCGCCGGTGGTTCCTGCGGCAGCCCCGCGCCGCACTCCGAGCAGAAGTTACCGGTGGCCTGCTTGCCGCACTGTGGGCAGATCATGGGCCCTCCAACCTCGGGTCGTCGACCGCAGTTCACGTGAACCGTGTCGGCCGGGCGGCGCCTCTTCTTGTAGCTGCTCGTAGACCTGCGTGAGCGGGTGGCGACTCACCGGCCTGGCAAGGCAGACCTGCTATCAGAGGAGTATATGCCGAAGGTCGCTCATCCGGCGGTTGCCGACGACCTCGCCCGCCTTGGCTGCATGGCGCAGCAAGGGGCGGCCGTTTCGCGATGGCGACACCCGGGTCGCTGACCCGTGGGGGTTGTCGGACGCGGGCATGGGCGCTTGCCCGTCGCCTCGCCCATCCGCTACCATGGAGAGTATCCGCATCAGCGGCGATCTGATTCACGGGAGACTTTCGTCCGGTGGAAAAGAGGCTCGGTACCATCTCCATCATCGTGGCACGGCAGCTCGCCCCGGTGGCCGCCATCAATGAACTGATCTCGCAGTTCGGCGACGACGTCATCGGCCGGCTGGGGTTGCCTTACCCCGAGCGCGGCGTGAACGTCATCACGCTGATCACCGATACCTCTGTCGAGCGCCTGAGCGCGCTCACCGGCAAGCTCGGCAAGCTCCCGGGAGTCCAGGTCAGATCCCTGATGGCCAAGACCCCCGCACAAGGAGCTGCCCACGATGACGCATCCCAGCAGTGACGGCCTGACCGACTTCATCCCCGCCGAGCGCATCCAAGAGCTCCTCGACCGCGCGCCGGCCACGCCGGCCGAGGTCCGCGAGATCCTCGCCAAGTCGCTTGCCAAGCGGCGCCTCGAGCTGGCTGAGATGGCTGCCCTGCTCTCGGTGAGCGACCCCGCCCTGCAGGAGGAGCTCTTCGCGGCCGCCTGCACCCTCAAGAAGACCGTCTACGGCAACCGCATCGTGCTCTTCGCGCCGCTCTACATCGGCAACAAGTGCACCAACTCTTGTGTCTACTGCGGCTTTCGCGCGGAGAACCGCCAGGTCGTGCGGCGCACGCTGTCCGACGACGAGCTGCGCGCCGAGGTGCTGGCGCTGATCGCCAAGGGCCACAAGCGAATCGTGATCGACTACGGCGAGCATCCCGACTACTCGGCCGAAGTGATCGCCCACGCCGTCGAGACGATCTACGCCACCAAGGCGGGCAACGGCGAGATCCGCCGTGTCAACGTCAATTGCGCGCCACTCGACGTCGAGGGCTATCGGCTCATGAAGGCGGTGGGCATCGGCACCTACCAGATCTTCCAGGAGACCTATCACCGGCCGAGCTACGCGGCCATGCATCCACGCGGCGACAAGGCCGACTTTCTCTGGCGCCTCTACGGCCAGGATCGCGCCATGGAGGGCGGCTGCGACGACGTCGGCCTGGGGGCGCTCTTCGGTCTCTACGACTGGCGATTCGAGGCTCTGGCGCTGCTGGCCCACGCGATCCACCTGGAGGAGGCCTTCGGCGTGGGGCCGCACACCTTCTCGTTTCCGCGTATCAAGGACGCCAGCAACCGGGCGCTCGATCCGGCTTACGCGGTGAGCGACGAGGAGTTCGCCCGCCTGATCGCGATCCTGCGCCTGGCGGTGCCCTACACCGGCATGATCCTGACCGCTCGTGAGCCGGCGGCGCTGCGTCGCCGGCTGCTGGCCTTTGGCTGCTCGCAGATCGACGCCGGCTCACGCATCGAGCTCGGCGGCTACAGCGAGGCGAGCGCCGAGCAGGACCTCGACAAGGAGCAGTTTCGTCTGGGCGACTGCCGGCCGCTCGACGAGGTCGTCGGTGAGCTGCTCGAGGCCGGCGAGATTCCCTCGTGGTGCACCGCCTGCTACCGCAGGGGGCGCACCGGCGAGCATTTCATGGAGTTCGCCATTCCCGGCTTCATCAAGCGCTTCTGCACGCCCAACGCCCTGCTCACGCTGCAGGAGTACTTGAGCGACTACGGCTCGCCCGCGCTCCGCGAGAAGGGCGCCGCGGTGATCGCCGCCGAGCTTGCCAAGCTGCCCGAAGATGCGGGCAAGAGTGAGCTGCTCGCCCGTCTGGCGGCGATCGAGCAGGGGCAGCGCGATCTGAACTTCTGAGCCCTAGTCGCTCGACGGCTGCCGACTCCGAGCGCCGAGGCTCAATGGTCGATCGCCGGGGCGCGAGAAACGAACACAAGTTCGCATCCGTCTCCGATCGGTGCTACCTTGCGAGCACCGCATCGAGAGGAGTCCGCCCGTGCTTGTCGAGCTCAACCCCGAACAAATGGCCGCGGCAGCGCACGGCGACGGCCCGCTGCTCATCGTCGCCGGCGCCGGCACCGGCAAGACGGCCACGCTGGCCCACCGCGTGGCCCACCTCGTCTCACGCGGTGTCGACCCGCGGCGCATCCTGCTGCTCACCTTCACGCGTCGCGCCTCGGCCGAGATGCTGCGCCGCGTCGATGCCCTCCTGGCGGCGCGTGGGACCGGCCCGGGCGCCGTCTCGGGGCGCGTCTGGGGCGGCACCTTCCACGCCGTAGCGGCGCGTCTGCTGCGCATCCACGCCCGCGACATCGGCCTGCAGCCCGACTTCACCATCCTCGACCGCGGCGACTGCGAAGATCTCCTGCACGTCGAGCGCACCGCGCTCGGACTGGGCCACGACGGCGCGCGCTTTCCCCAAAAGTCGACCTGCCTCGACATCTACTCGCGCTGCGTCAACGCTCAGTCGCCGCTGCCCGACGTACTGCGGGCGTCCTTTCCCTGGTGCGAGCCGGCCCACGAAGGGCTGGCGCGGCTCTTTGCCCGCTACACCGATGCCAAGGAAGAGCAGCAGGTGCTCGACTACGACGACCTGCTGCTCTTCTGGCATGGGCTGCTGGCCGACCCGGCGGCCGGCGCGCGCGTGCGCGAGCGCTTCGATCACGTGCTGGTCGACGAGTATCAGGACACCAACGTCCTGCAGGCCGAGATCGTCTCGCGGCTGCGCCCCGACGGCAGCGGCGTCACCTGTGTCGGCGACGACGCTCAGGCCATCTACGGGTTTCGTGCCGCCACGGTGCGCAACATCCTCGACTTCGAGCAGCGCTTTGCCGGCGCCCAGGTGCGCACGCTCACCCGCAACTACCGCTCCACGGCGCCCATCCTGGCGGCCACCAACGCCCTCATCGCCGAAGCTGCCGAGCGCCGCGACAAGCAGTTGTGGACCGAGCGCCACGACGGCGGCCGCCCGGTACTTGCCACCTGCCGAGACGAGGACGAGCAGACCCAGTGGCTCTGCGAGCGCATCCTCGAGCATCGCGAGCAGGGCATCGAGCTCAAGCGTCAGGCCGTACTGTTTCGTGCCCAGCATCACTCGATGGCCCTCGAGATGGAGCTCTCACGGCGCAACATCCCCTTTCACAAGTACGGCGGCCTGCGCTTTGTCGAGATGGCTCATGTCAAGGACCTGGTCTGCTTTCTGCGCCTGGCCGAGAACCCGCGCGACGCCACGGCGGGGTTGCGCGTGCTCGGGCTGGTACCGGGCGTCGGGCCCAGGACGGCGGCGACGCTCATCGCCACGCTGGGCGCCGCCGGCGGCGATTTCGCGTCCTGGGCTGGGGCCCGCGTTCCCGAGCCCGCCCGCGCCGTCTGGCCCGCCGTCGTCGAGCTCTTCGCGACGCTCGCCGCCGCCGGTCCCGGCGACGTGCCGGCCCAGGTCCACGCCGTGCGCAGCCTCTACGGACCGTTGCTCGAACGCCGCTACGACAACGCCCAGGCGCGACTGCGCGACCTCGAACAGATCGAGGCGCTGGCCGGCCGCGCCCAGAACCGCTCTCAGTTCCTGGTCGAGCTGGCCCTCGACCCGCCGTCCTACACGCAGGAGCTCGCCGGCCCGCCGCTGCTCGACGAGGACTACCTGGTGCTGTCNNCGCCGAGATCGAGGAGGAGCGCCGCCTGTTCTACGTCGCCTGCACGCGCGCCCGCGAGCAGCTCTACGTCAGCCACCCCCTGCGCTACTACACCCAGCCCTGGGCCAAGGCCGACACGCACGGCTACGCACAGCCGTCACGCTTTCTTACCGATGCCGTGCTCGCGCACTTCGACCGGGTGCAGGCCGGGCCCGCGCCGGCCGCGAGTGACGGGGCGCCCTTCGAGCCTCTTACCAGCGCCGCCATCCGCGCCGGCGTGCGCTCGCTCTGGGAGCCGCCCGTCCCGGCGTGCACCGTGCCCCGGCAAGAGGTTCGGCCCCCGAGACCGCCGGTTCGTGGCATGCGCGCGCAATGAAAAGCGCACCGCGCGAGGCTACGACCCGGCCCTGCGGCGGTCGGGTTTCTACACCCAGACGATGTGCGCTTGCTTCATCGCCTGAATGTAGGGGTGAGCGGCGCAGTCGACCGAGACCAGGCATTGGCGCAGATCGAGAGCGGCGTACTCGGCGTGCCCGGCCTGGATCAGCAGGCGCTTGGCCTTGCGATCGTAGTAGCTTTCGCTGGGGGCCACCGTGATGGGCGTGCCCGCCTCGAGCCATGGCTGAATGCTCGTCACCTTTCTGAGGCCGAGCCCGTGGGCGAGCCGGTCGGCGCGGGTGGCGTAGGTCCACTTTCCTTCCGCCGTCTCGGTCACTTCGAGGAAGACCACGTACTCATCGGCGGAGACCATGTGGGTCTGGCGTCGGGCGTAGCGTGGCCGGGGATCGGTGTAGCGCCGGCAGGCGCCGAGGGCGTTGATCCGACGATTGTCGAGGATGTTGGCCCTGCCGACCTTCGCCAGGATGTCCTGAACCTGCGTGCGGTCCCAGTCGGGCCGGGTCTCGAGGCTGGCCTCGACCAGGAGCTCGTCGACCAGGCTGAGCGAGATGAACTCGTGTCCGTTCGGCAGAAGCCCGCAGATCAGCTCGGTGACAGGGCACGCGTCGTCGGCGATCAGGCCCAGCACCCCTTCATAGGGGCGTACGAGGTAGAGCTCTCCTTGCTCACGCGCCTTATCGATTCTCGTGTCGACTTCGGCGGCCAGCCTGCGGCGCAGGCTTGGCCGAAGATCGCCCATCTGCAGGTTCGAGCGCTTCATCGGTCCTTCGATCATGCTGGGTCCGCGCACCGGTACCCGATGATAACCCGGATCTCAACGGCTGGAGAGCCATCCGGCCGTGCTCGAGGTGTCATATTCTTCGTTGCCTTCGCGTCCGTACCACGCGCTTGCGGCGAAGTACTGCCCACGCGGCACCGGAGCGATCGTCGGCGTGCGCGTTCGTGGTGGCCTTGCAGGAGCGCGCCGGCGTGTTCGAGCACACGCTGCGACTCTCGGTGGGCACCGAGGACGCCGGCGACCTGCTGCGCGACTTAGACCAGGCTCTCGAGGCGCCGCCGCCAGGGAGTCGCCAGGAATCGCGATCGCCAGTTCAGAGCAAGGACCGTCGACGAACGACCGACCGCTGATCGCTTCTCAGATCGGGTCTTGCGTGTGGTCGTTCTCTGGCCGGTAGGCCCCACCCCGCACGAAAAGGCCGGCCCCGGGGCGAACCCGGGGGCCGGCCTTGTGGCAAAGAAGGCCGGCACGCCGTTGCAGGCGCCGCTCCGGCCGGCAACCGCCCTCCACTAAGGACGGTCCTGCTCCGCAGGCTGCTACCGCTTCACCCTGAAGGCCTTGGCGTTGCTCGTGCCGGCCTTTGTCTTCACCGTCACCTTGAGCTTGCCGAACTTGGCCTTCGCCGGCACCCGGCACGTGATGCGGGTCGTACTCCACAAGAGGTACCTGGTGACCGCCTTGGCGCCGAACCTCACAGTGCCGGCGCCGCGCTTGCTGCCGAAGGCCTTGCCTGTGATCGTGACGGTGGCCCCGCGCTTGCCGGAGGCGAGACTGAGCTTGCCGATCTTGGGCGCCCGCGCCGTAACGATGAAGCGCGTCGTGCTCGTGACCGTGCCGCCGGGGGTGGTGACGGTGATAGGGCCGCTGGTGGCCCCGGCCGGAACGGTGGCCTTGAGCTGCGTGTCGCTGAGTACGGCCAGCCTGGCTGCGGCGAGGCCGTTGAACGTGACGGAGGTGGCGCCGGTCAGGCCGCTGCCGCTGACGGTCACCACTGTGCCCACGGGGCCGGAGGTCGGCGTGAGCCTCGTGAGCGTCGGCGCCGGCGCCGTAACGATGAAGCGCGTCGTGCTCGTGGCCGTGCCGCCGGGGGTGGTGACGGTGATGGGGCCGCTGGTGGCTCCGGCCGGGACGGTGGCCTTGAGCTGCGTGTCGCTGAGCACGCCGAGCGTGGCTGCGGCGAGGCCGTTGAACGTGACAGCGGTGGCGCCGGTCAGGTCGCTGCCGCCGATGGTCACCACGGTGCCCACGGGGCCGGAGGTCGGGTTGAGGCTCGTGAGCGTCAGCGCCGGGGCGACGTGGGTCATGGCCACCATCGCGACCGCCTGGGTGAGATCGGGATAAGTGGAGTCCTGGTTGGTGCTCTCGAGCCAGTCCCAGCTGATGTGAACGTAGCCGCCGTTGTCCCAGGACGGCCCCCAGCTGTTCTCGACGATCAGCCCGTCTGAGTCGTAGCCGACCGCGGCCGGAGCGTGGCCGCCGAGCGAGGTCCAGTCATCGTAGCTGTTGTACGGGTCCGGGTAGTTGCCGCTCGTGTTGTGCTGAAACGCCTGCGTCACCTCGATCCCGATCACGACCGGCTCGTTGTTGGAGATCGCCTGCTCGATGCTGTACTGGTCGGTGCCGATGTCCTGGCCCGTGGCCAGAAGCCAGTTCTGCGCGTTGGCCGTCTCCTGCGCGGTTGGCCAATCCCAATAGTCCAACTCGCCCTGCGCGTAGTCGGCGTCTTCGTCGTCGCCCTGGGAGGTCTCGATCGCCACATCGTCGTCGATGCGGCTGCCCTGATCCACGCCGCCGCAGGTCTGCGAGTAGACGTACATCGCCGAACCGCCGCCGCCCGGCAGGCTGTTGAACGGGTTATCCCAGAAGCCCTGGTATTGGTCCATGTTTTCGAGCACGCCCATGGCGGTGTAGGCGGTGCCCCAGGCGGCGCAGGAACCCACGTCACCCTGGTCGCCGGGGATCGGGGCGTACTGCTGCAGGCTGTAGCTCGCCGGCAGCGTCGCGAGCAGTCCGGCGAGCCTCGCCGGGTGACGCTCTGCGTTCTGCGACACTTTAAGACCGAGCCCGTAGGTGCGGGCAGAGGCCGCCGCGGGCGCCGCCAGCGCCGTGATGGCCAAAGCGGCGATAAGGAGAAGCTTCAGTTTCAATGGTTGCCTCCGTCGACGCTGGAGCCGCGCGTCGACCCCAAACCGTCTGCCTTGATCGGATTGGCTCGAGTCGTGACCCGAACCACTGGTCTTCGGTGACACGGTTGGACCCCCCCGTCCTGGCGCTCGCTTCGAGAACCGTCGTGTGAATCGAAAAAATAGGATACTCCAGTCGCCCGCATGCTGACAGGAGTACGTCTGTCTACGAGCGGTCTGATGCTGGAATGTGCCCGGCAGTGGTGGCGTATCCCGTCAGCAAGATGGCGGCGGCGGCTGTAAAGACGGCCGCTCTCCAACGAACGGCCGTCCACAAGCAACGCGATCAGTGGCCTGAACCGGTAGCCACGGCGGCTACTCGGCGGGCCCGACAGTCGCGACCGGATGAGACTCCCCGATCGGCCTTTCGCGCGCCGGGCCGCCGGTCCCTCCGCAGTGAGCCCCCTCGCTGGAAGCCTCGATCTGCGGGCGCCCGCGGCCCGGCATGCCGGGCTTTGCCGCTCACCGCGAGTCAGGCGGCTTTGCGCTCTTGTTCTTCTTGGTTTCTGTCTGTGGGCAGCCGCGTCGGCTCAGCGGCAGTGCTCGCCGGGCTCAGCTGCCGCCGATCGGCGACCACGGCATAGACAAGGCCGCCGAGAACGAGCGCCAGAACCACGACGCCGGCGACGGCGAAACCAACATTTGTTGCACCGGTACCTGCGGCCGGCACGCCGATCCCCGAATCGCGGCCGCTGGTAACGGCTGCCTGGGCGATATCGACGCCCAAGGTGAGCACGACTGCGACGGCGGAGACAGGCAACGCCGGCGCCATGTGCCTGAGCGGATGGGAACTCATCTGTCCCGCCTCGATTCCCTTTCGCTTTCCAGCACCTTGCTGGCTGCCAGTAAGATACCTACGAGCGAACCGAGGAAGCCAGCGACTCTCAGGGAACCGCGAGGTTGCCCTCAGACGCTCCTCAGCGGGACTGGTCGCGGTCGCTGTGAAGAGCGCTCCCCACCGCCGGGCGCGACGCCGGCGCAGTGCAGGCCGTCAAGTCAACTCGGCATCAGCCTCCCGCCGTTTGCCAGCGAGTAGGTCTTGCCACCGAGAAGCCTGTTGGCGGCCAGACTCGCGTCGTAGGTGACGGTGTGGCCGTTGCCGATGATGTTGCTGATCACGTCGCCTGAGATGCCGCTCGTGTCGCTCAGGGCACTGAGGGTGGAGTTGGCCGTCACGGTCCAGCGGCTCGTGGCGTCGAGTGTCAGCGCGGCTTTGTCGATCTTGCCCTTCAGGGTCGATGCGTGCTTCAGGTTCAACGAGATCGAGCTCGACGTGCCGGTCAGCACGTCGCCCGTCAGCTTCTCGTCGGTCGCCGTGAACTTGACGACGCCGCCGTTCGATCCGCTCGTGCCCCAGGCTCCGGGGGCGGCGTCGATCAGCGTCCCCGAGTGAGCGGTAAGGGTCACGTTCGCGAGCGTGATGATGCCGGTCGAGTTGGTCACGTAGAAGAGGGGACCGGCCGCCGCCGAGAGTGCACCGCCGGTCATGGTGAAGGTGCCCTTGGCGCCGGCGGCGTCGCCCGACATGCTCTGATAGATCATCACGCCGCGGTTCTTGGCACCCGATGCGCTGGTGTTCTTCAAAACAACGGAGTTGGACCCCTCGATCACGACGGCCTCGGCCCCACTCGCGGTGATCTTCGCCCCGCTGACCTTGATGACGCCGGTCGAGTAGATGCCCGGGGAGTTCATGCCCGAGGTACGGATCGTGCCACCGGCGGCGGTGACTGTGCCGCCGCCGCGATCGGTGGCCAGGGCGGCGCCGGCGGCGCCGGCGGTGTTGATGTTGACGTTCTTGAGAGAGATCGAGCCACCGCCGCTGGCCATCGCGCCGTGGCCGCCCTGGGCGGTCGCTTTGATGGTGGCATCGGCCATGACGATCGAAGCGCCGCTGCCGTAGGCGAAGACGCCGTTGGCGCCCGCGCCCGTCGTGGTCACCGAACCGCCCGAGATGACGATCTTGGCGGCTGATTCTGCCAGGATGCCCGCGTTCAGACCGTAGAAGCTGCTCCCATCGAGCGACTTCGAATCACCGGACTTCTTGATCGTGGTCTTCACCAGCTTCAGGGAGCCGGACTTCTTGACGAGCACCGCGGATCGGTCGGCAACCGTGGCCGAGATGGCCACGCCAGACTTCGTGGCGCTGCCGCCGCTCAGCGTGTAGGTGCCCGTGGCCGTGTAGGCGGCGGTCGTGCCGCCGGCGCCGCCGGACTGACCGCCGGACTGACCGCCGGGGGGAGCGCCGGAGGGAGCGCCGGAGGGGGCCGTCCCGGTCGGCGGCTTGCCGGACGGGGGCGTGCCGCTCTTGGCGCCGTTGGCCGCCGGCCCGGCGCTGTGCGACGCCGTGGGGGATGCCGAGCTGGCCGCCTTTGACCCGCAGGCCCCCAGGGCAAGAGGAACGCCCATCAGGACAACGGCCATACAGACTCGCACTGGGCGACGCGACATGGTCTCTCCTTTTTCCCGGCTCTCAACCGATCGTAGTTCCCGCGAGGCGTCGTTGGCGAAAGTCCTGCCGCGGCCGCCCGTGAAGAAGTCGTCTCGACGATTATCGGAAATGGGCCTTGACGTCGGCTGTGAGCTTGCCGGTAGCTCTCTGAGAGCTCCTTCAGCCCTCCTGTCGGCGACGGGAGAGCGACAAGCCCTCCGGGCGCCGGAAAGCTCTGGGTCGCTACCCGCAACCCGTGTCGGCGTCTCGGCAGGTTGTCAGCCAGATTCTGGGGCTGAAGCCGTGCTCGTGCAGACTGCCCAGCAGGGCGAAGGCGGTGAAGACCCCGAGGAACAGGGCTGCTGAGCGGGCCAGCGGTGATGGCATGGGGGCGCCGCGGCTGGTCGGGTTCGGGTGCGGCTCACCGTTCACCTCCACAAGCGACGACATCGGCCGGTGCAGCGCCGACTGAGTGTGACGGAGCTGACCGGTGGGCCGCGGTTGACGGCTGCTCCTGTCGCCGTTGCCGACCGCGAGGCGGTCGCCGAACCTGTCGATGTGGGCGTGGGCGTCGACGAGCATGACCGGCGCGTCACTCCACCTCGAAGACCAGCAGGCGGACCGGCCCGGGCGAACCTACGAGGCCTTGTGGGCGGTCATCTCGCCGCTCGGCACAAGACCAGCGTCGCCCGCCTCGAAGGCCTCTTCGCCGCCGTTCTCGAGACGCAGCGCAAACGAGCCCGCCAGCACGTAGAAGCATAAACACTTATGCGCCTCTTAATTGCCGTCATGCCCTGGCGGCCGGCGTCAACTCCCGGATTGTCGCGGGCCGACTCGGGCATTCGACGGTGGCGCCGACACTCGACGTCTACTCACACGTGCTCCCTCAAGCCGGGCGCGAGGCCGCCGAAAAGATCGCCGCTGTGCTGCTGGTCGCCTACGGCACGAAGACGGGCATGCTGCCGGCGCCGAGGTCGGTCGGCACCGACGACGACAGCGACGCCGGAGCGATCGTCCAGAGCTCGGCAGCGTCGTCTGGGCTGGTGAAACCGCGGACGCTGCAGGCGAGCACGTCGCCGTTCGACGACCAGGCGAGGCCGGTGACCACGACCTTCGACAGCTTGGCGGAGCCGCGCAGAACGTTGCCCGCAGGGTTGTAGACGAGGAGCTGCGTGGTGTTCGTGTTGTCGGCGAGCGGCATGCTCCAGAGTGCGACGCGGTCGCCCTGATTGCTCCAGGCGGTGACGTCGTTTCCGAGGAGCTCCGTACTGACCGTGCGGCGCACCTTGCCGGTCGCCGCCGAGCGCACCCTGTAGTTCACCGAGATGTCGGAGCCCGTGGTCGAGGTGATCACGTAGGCGCCGCTGGGCGAGAGGCGCGGATCGTGAAAGAGTCGGATGCCCACGTCGTCGGCGTACTTCACCGAGGCGAGCAGGTGGGGCTTGGCGCCGGCGGCGAGCTTGATCCTGTAGAGCCGCTCGGTGATCCAGCGTGCGGACGACCCGCTCGCCACACGACCGCCTTCGCTGAAGTGCACGTACACGAGTCGCCCTGCCGCCGGTGCGACCGACGGCTCGGTGCCTGAGAGGGCCCGGTAGCGGGCCGAGGCGCCGGTCACCGCATTGAGCACGTAGAGGCGGTCGGCGAACGGATAGAACGCAACGCCTCGCGTCGACTTGCCGGCGACCAGCAGCTTCGTCGACGACAGCCAGGTGAGCGAGTCGACGACTTTCACGCCGCGCGCGGCCAACGAGCGTCTCACCAGCGTGCCGGTGCGGGTGTCGTAGACGTACACCTTGGGCCCCGCGGTGCTTGGCAGATACGCCAGGCGCCGGCCTCCGGGCGACTGTTCGACGCGCGTCGGGCGGAACGGCAGGTTGACGAGCTGGGTGGGTGTCGCGGTGACCGGATCGACGCTCCACAGCGAATCCTGGCCGGCGCTGCGGCGCACCACGACGATACTGCCCGACGCCGGGACGATGAGGCCGAGGTGCGCCGATGTGGCGCCCGCGGGCGCCGCGGCGGCCGGCGCGCTGGCCCCGGCCGCTCCCGCCGAGCAGAGCAGGGCAATGGCGACGATAAGCGCCGCGCCGAGACCCGCGCCGAGGGCCGTCCTGCCCGCCCTTCGTCCAACGACATCGCGCATGACTGCCTCCCTCGGATCGGACCTGTGCGTCGCCTGTGCAGCGCTTCTTGTGACCGCACCCCACTGGTCGGTCCACCCTCTCCTTTGAGGCCGGTCCCACCAGTCGCTACTCGCCGGGTGAACAGGCGACCGCGACGGCAGCCGGCCGATCAGGGCGTCCTCACTACCATGGTGGTGCGTGTCTCGTCGATCTCGTGTGTGTGCTGCTTACACCGGAGGTCGCAGGCGGTCAAGGCGGGAGGCGTTGTGCCAGATGTGCATGTAGCCGGAACTGACAACGCGACGCGATCAGCACTGCTGGCGAGCGCTGCCGGCACGCTCACCGGCTCGGCGCCCTGTGGGCTCCGCGCCGTGGCACTGACGCGTGCCCCATTGTGGTGCGCTGTAGTCAGTCGTGACGAGGCGTCTTGTTCGGTCAGCATCGTGTCGGCAACGGATAGGCTCCTCGGCTTCTGAGAGACCCAACGAGCAGCCTTGCCTCACCATGTACCGAGCGCCGCGATTTCGCCCGGGCACTTGAGCGGCTCGGGCGCGTCGCGCGGCGGCCAGCAGGGAGTGCTGAAGCCCGCCGATGTCCCCGCCGCGTGGTGTACGCTCAATATGCAGGACGCAGCGCGACGCGCACGCAACGCACGATGGAATCGGCCAGGAGAGACCCGTGCCGGAAGGCAACATGAACGCCGAGATCGCGGGTCACCTGCGCGAACACGGCCACGATGGCGATCATCAAGGTCAGGAGGGCCCGAGCCGATTCCACATCGAGCTGGTCGAGATCATCGAGGCCATCCTGCTGGCGATCGTCGTCCTGAGCACCGCGCTGAGCGGCTACCAGGCCGCCAAGTGGGACGGGGTCAGCGCCGGCGGCTACGCGACCTCNNACCTCACCGCCTGGCTGCAGGCCGAGACGTCGGGCGACACGAAGCTCGCCGCCATTCTCGCCCGGCGCTTCACGCCCGGCTACGCCGTCGCCTTCCGCTTTTGGCTGTTTACCGATCCCCTCACCAATCCCAAGGCGCCCGTGGGGCCGCGCTACATGCCCCAGTACCGCGACCCGCTCGCCGCTCAGGCTACGGCACTCGGCAACCAGGCGACCCAGGCGTACACCGCCGCAGCAAACGCCAGGGAGAACGCCGACGAGTACGTGCGGCTCACCGTCATTCTGGCCGCCGCGCTGTTCCTGGTTGCGATCGGCCAGCGTTTCAGGCTCAAAGGGGTACGGGTCGCGGTCATCTCTATAGCCGGGATGTTGCTTCTTTACTGCGCGATTCTGCTCGTCATCTACCCCAGGGCCTGAGCCCGCGTCGGTTCGAGACTCGAGCGTCGCGCCGGTCACACTTGGCCAGATCCGCACCCGCAGATTGCTCTCGCGTCGCCGGGAGGTCTTGTCGCCGGCGTTCTAGATTACCGCGTTCTGCTGACTCTCGTTCTGAGAGTGGGCGGCCTGGCTTCCGAGGTGCTCGACTACGGTGAAGAGCGTCCGGCGCAACAGCGAGCCGAGAGCAGACTCAGCGAAGCAGTCTGATATCGGACTGGTCGCCGCCCTCAGTATCGGCGTCGGCGCCATGATCGGTGCCGGAATCTTCTCTATTCTCGGAGTGGTGGCAGGCATCTCAGGCTCTGCCATGCCCCTTTCCTTCGCGATCGGCGGGGTCGTTGCCGGCCTCGCTGCCTACAGCTACGTGGCGCTCGGCAAGACGTTCCCGAGCGTCGGGGGCGCTGTCACCTTCCTGGTTCGCGGCTACGGTGAGGGCGTGGCCTCAGGTTCACTAAACCTCTTCCAGTACTTCAGCTACATCATCACGATCGCCCTGTACGCCACCGGGTTCGCTGCCTATGCGATGACGTTCGTCCATCTCCCTTCCAAGGTGTGGGCCGTGGGTGTCGTGCTCGCCTTTACGGCGATCAACTTCCTCGGTAGCCGCATCATGGGCCGAGCAGAGTCCGTGATCGTGATCATCAAGGTGGCCATCCTCATCGTCTTCATTGTGGCCGCCTTCCTTGCCCTCACCGGAAAGGGGTCCGCTCGGCTGTCGCCTGCGACCTGGCCGGGTCCACTGGCGATCTTCACCGGGGCGGCGCTGCTGTTCGTTGGCTACGAGGGCTTCGGTCTGGTCACCAATGCCGCGGCCAACATGGCTAAGCCGAAGCGTGAGTTGCCACGCGCGATCTACGGCAGCGTGGCTATTGCGCTCGTGATCTACGTGCTGGTCGCCAGCGGTGTGGTGACCAATGTGCCGCTCAACATCCTGAAAGGACTTGGGGATTCCGCCCTGGCCTTCGCGGCCAAACCCTCGTTGGGCCAAACAGGATTCAGGTTGATGGCCATGGCGGCGCTGCTCTCGACCGCCTCAGCAGTGAACGCCACACTGTTCGGCTCTACGAACATCGCCTATCAGATCGCCAAGAACGGCGGTCTGCCACCGGCGTTTGACCGCAAACTGTGGGGGCGTGATGTTGAAGGACTGTTCATCACGTCCGGCCTGGTGCTGGTGTTCGTCCTGCTCTTTCCCCTGAGCGCCGTCGCCTCCATGGGAAGCGCAGCGTTCCTGCTGGTGTACTCGGCGGTCAACATAGGTCACCTGAGGATTCGCAGGCAGACGAGCGCCAAGGCGTGGCCGGTCGTGGCGGCGGCGGTCAGTTGTCTTGCCCTGTTCGTCGTCCTGCTCTACCACATGATCGCCACGGCCCCGACATCAGCGATTGCTCTCGGTGTCACGCTGGTGGGGAGCTTCTTGTTTGAGGTTGTCTATCGCCGCACGACCGGGCGAACTTTCGGGCGGATCCTGACGCAGACCGACCCCGCCTCTGCGGCCGCTCCCCCTCCCGCTCACTGAGCAAAAGAAGAGCGCCGGCTTTGTTTGGATTGCGCAAGCGTGGCCTACACGACTCGCTTCCACGCCCCTCTCCTGGCGCACTGGTCCTGATCGCGGTCGGTCAACGCTTCAAGATCAGGGGCGTGCGTATCGCCGTGACTGCGGTGGCTGGGGCGCTGCTCGTCTACTCTGCGATCGTGCTGTCCATCTACCCCCGAGCCTGGCAACCGCCCGTGTCGCAGTCACGCCTGGGGCGAAGGTGGTCAGGGCACGGTGAAGTCGACGCCGTTGGACGTGTGACCGATCAAACGGAACGTGTTACTCGCAGGGATCGAGTACGTGTAGTTGCCCTGCGCGGTGCCGTCGACCATGGGGCTGGTCGTGAACGGGTTCTTCGGCCAGTTGTCGACGTACGGCTTGCTGCTCGAGTCGACCAGCGCGGCGCTGGTCAGGATGCCTGTCGGATACGTGTCGTTGTGGTCGACAGCGTAGCTCTGGACGCCGATCTGGAGGCTGTGGATGCCCTCCTTGACTGCGGCATCCTTGGCCTTGTTGCGCTGGTTCAGGAACATCGGTATGGCGATTGCGGCTAGAATGCCGATGATGATGATCACGATGAGCAGCTCAATGAGTGTGAAGCCGCCCTGGCTTCTGGCAAACCGTCGCGTGTTCACGTGAATCACCCTCTCTGTCCAGTCAGCGCCACGGGAGTCGTCTCGATGGCGGCCGGGTCGTTCCTTCAGCTCCTCTCTTATCGGTCGCGCCGTTTCGAATCTTGAGAACCAACCGTATGCAATGATTGCCCATGCACGATATTGACTCCACGCCCCCGGTCGACCGCGACTCCATGGTCGATGCCGTACTCACCGCCAGCCGCGTGCTGGTGGCGATCGCCGCCCGCTCACTGGCCGATGCCGGCGAGGATGTCACCCTCACCCAGTACCGGGCGCTCGTCCTCCTTGCTTCACGCGGGCCCCAGAACCTGGCGGCCCTGGCCGAAGCCCTGGCTGTCACTCCGCCGACCGTCTCGCGGCTCTGCGAGCGCCTCGTGCGAAAAGGGTTGGTGCATAGGCGTACCGATCGCAACGACCGACGCCAGGTGCGCATCGCGCTGACCGAGTCCGGGCGCAGTCTGGTTGATACCGTGACTGTCCGCCGCCGGCAGGAGATCGTCGATTTGCTTGCCGCGATCCCCACCGACGATCAACGCTCGGTGGTCGCCGCTCTGCGCCGGCTGTCCGCAGGCGCCGGCGAGGTGCCCGAGCGCGACTGGAGCAGCGGGTGGGATCTCTGAGCGATGAGGGCCCGGCCCCCTCTCTAGACGTCGCCACGCGGGTTCGCGCCGCTGGCGCTCGCGCCGGCCGCTGGCTCTCCTCGACGTCGTATCTCAAGAAGTGGATCGTGCTCAGCGTGCTCATCGGTGTCGTCGCCGGGCTCGGAGCGATCGTCTTCTATGAGGCCCTTGCCCTCTGCACGCACCTCTTCCTCGGTGTGCTCGTCGGCTATCGGGTGCCTACGCCGGCGGGGGAGGGCGGACTTTTCGGGTCGGCCTCATTTGCCCGCCCCTGGCTGCTGCCGCTGGTCGTCGGGTTCGGAGCTTTGCTGGGGGGGCTGCTCGTCTTTGGATTTGCCCCCGAGGCCCAAGGCCATGGCACCGACGCGGCGATCTCCGCCGTCCACCACAACCCACGGGGGCTGCGCCTTCGCGCGGTGGCCGTGAAGATCGTGGCGTCGGCTCTGACCATCGGCTCGGGCGGCTCGGGCGGCCGCGAGGGGCCCACCGCGCAGATCAGCGCCGGCTTCGGGTCACTGCTTTCCCGGGTGCTGGACCTGGAACCGGCCGACAGCCGCGTGATGGTGGCCACCGGCATCGGCTCGGGCATCGGCGCGATCTTCGGCGCGCCCCTGGGCGGCGCCGTGCTGGCCGCCGAGATCCTTTACCGCGACGACTTCGATCCCACGGCCTTGCTGCCCTGTTTCATCGCCTCGGCGGTCAGCTCGGTGGTGTTCGGAGCCGTCGAAGGGTTCTCGCCGCTGTTCGGCTACGTCGGCGGTTACCGCTTCTCCGATTCCTCGCAGCTGGGCTGGTTTGCCTTGATCGGCATTCTCGGCGGCCTGCTCGGGTTGCTCTATGCCAAGGGCTTCTACGGCATGGTCGGCCTCTTTGCCCGCTCGCCACTACCGCGATGGGCCGGACCGGCGATCGGCGGTCTGCTGGTCGGCCTCATGGCGCTCGTCATTCCCGAGATTCTGGGTACCGGCTACGGCTGGGTGCAGAAGGGCCTCGGCCCCGAGCTGCTGACGATCCCGCTGTGGATCGTGCTCATCCTGCCGTTTGCCAAGATCCTGGCCACCTCGCTGTCCATCGGTTCGGGCGGTTCCGGCGGCATCTTCGGCCCGGGCATGGTCATCGGGGCGTTTCTCGGGGCTGGGGTCTGGCGGGTCTTCGAGCCTCTGGTGCCCTCCATGGGCCACAACCCGGCGCCCTACGTGGTCATCGGCATGATGTGCTGTTTTGGCGGCATCTCACGGGCGCCCCTTGCCATCATGCTCATGGTGGCCGAGATGACCGGAAGCCTCTCGATGCTGGCACCCGCCATGATCGCCGTGGGCCTTGCCTGGCTGATCGTGCGACGCAGCGACGACACGATCTACCGCAGCCAGCTCAAGAGCCGGGCAGACGCACCTGCGGCGCGATTGCTGGCCGGCCTGCCCCTGCTCACTGCCATCCCCACGGCTCGAGCGATGGCCGCGCCGCGTCTGGTGCTGCCAGCACGATTGAGCGTCGAAGAGGCCCTTTCGGAGCTGGAGCGAGCCGGCATCAGCGGCGCGCCGGTGATCGACGAGGCCCGTCGCTTTGAGGGCACCGTCGCAAGAGCGGGACTCGCCTCGGGGGCCGGCCACAATCGCTCACTCGACGAGCTCGCGGATCCCGGGGCCCAAACCGTGCCCGTCTCGAGCCATCTCGACCTGGCTTTGGAGGCCTTGACCGAGGCATCGTTGTCGTGGGTCCCGGTGCTCGACGGCGACCGTCGGGTGGTCGGTACGCTCTCCCTTTCGGATCTCATGCGCGCCTATCGCCGCGAGCTGCTGGCGAGTGTCGCACGCCTGAGTGACCTCGTCCCGGGAAGCGCCGGTCTCGAGGTGAAAATCGCAGCCGACTCTCCGGTAGCCGGCAAGACGCTGCGTGCCGCCGGGCTGCCCAAGGGGGTGATCGTCACCTCGATCACGCGAGGGGGCGAGGTCGTGCTGCCCTCGGGCGACACCGTGATCATGGTCGGCGACCGGCTCTCGTTGCTCGGCGATCGTAGAGGCGTTGAGGGTATCGGCGAGGTCGCCCCGCTCGGCGGTGCGACGCCAACTCGGTGAGACCAGGGGTTGACCGACGGTGCAGGGGATGACGCATGAGCCTGTTCGACTGCGAACAGAGCGTGCTCGACGGCCTTTGGCGTTGCGCCTACATCGACTGGGTATCCCTGCTCAGG
>PLTW01000058.1 GCA_003164655.1 Actinomycetota bacterium | reverse complement strand
GACACCATGATTTTCAGTCATGTGCTCTACCAACTGAGCTACCTCGCCACCGATATGAGGGCTCCGTAGAGCGCGCTCTATCGTAGTGACGAGGCCGGTGGCGGTCAACCGCCAGGGGCACAGCAGGCAAGGCCTTCAGCTGCCCGCCCGCACCCCCGGAGTTGCCGGGCCCGCACCCGGCGTCGCCGCGCCCGCACCCCCGGCGTCGCCGCGCTCGCACCGTTCCCCGGCCGTTCCCGCGACAGCCGCCGCGCTCCGCCCCTCCCCCCCATGCTCGACTCCGGCGGCATCCGGGTAGAAACGATGCCTCTAGTGAGGAGGTCACGATGCCCACGAGCAGAGACGCCACCGGTTCCCGAGAACCCGGCCGGCCCAAGCGGACTGCGCGCCGAACGGCCACGCGGCGCGCCGCCTCGCTACCGGCCGCGGCGAGCGCCGGCGCGCCGCACTCGCCGGCGCCCGCTGTCCTGCCGCCAGAGCCTCGGCCGGAGTTCGTGCGTCTCAGCGTCGGCAAGCGCGTCGTTGTGGGCAGGGCCGCGCGCCGCGATGCGCCGCGGTCCAGCCACGGCAAGTGGCGGCCGGCGCCGGACCGGCCCGACCCGATCGCGCTGCTCGAGGAGCAGGCCGAGAGCCGCGTGCCCGAGCTGGTGCCCATCCGCTACGGGCGCATGCTCGTCAGCCCGTTCACGTTCTTCCGCGGCGCCGCGCTGATCATGGCGGCCGATCTGGCGCCGACTCCGCAGTCCGGCATCACGGTGCAGCTCTGCGGCGACGCGCATCTGTCGAACTTCGGGCTGTTCGGCTCGCCGGAGCGCCAGATCATCTTCGATATCAACGATTTCGACGAGACGCTGCCCGGGCCGTGGGAGTGGGATCTCAAGCGCCTGACGGCGAGCCTCGAGATCGCCGGCCGCGACCTCGGCTTTGCCCCCGACGAGCGGCGCGACATCGTCGTCACGGCGGTCCGCGAGTACCGCGAACTGATGCGTCAGGCGGCCGAAATGCCCACGCTCGACGTCTGGTATGCGCACATGAACGCCGACGACGTGATGGCCCTGATGCGCACCGAAGTGCGTGAGCGGCGCCTGGGCAAGAAAGAGGCCAGAGAGGCGACCCAGGACATCGCCAAGGCCCGGACCCGCGACAGCATGCGCGTCTTCTCAAAGCGCACCGGTGTGGTCGACGACGAGCTGCAGATCGTCGCCGAGCCCCCACTGGTCGTGCCCATCGAAGACCTCATCATCCCCGACATGGGATGGGAGGACGTGCGTGCGGTCTTCGACGGGTTCATCCAGTCGTACCGCCAGACGCTCATGCGTCGCCGTCACCCTATCGAGGAGTTTCGCTACCTGCACACGGCGCGCAAGGTGGTCGGCGTGGGCAGCGTCGGGACCCGCGCCTGGATCCATCTCTTCGTGGGCCGCGACGACGAAGACCCGTTGTTCCTGCAATCCAAAGAAGCTCAGGCATCCGTTCTGGAACGCTTCGTCGGCAAGAGCCCCTATGCCAACCACGGCCAGCGCGTGGTGGTGGGCCAGCGCCTCATGCAGGCCGCCAGCGACATCTTCCTGGGCTTTCTGCGCGTGACGGGCGTCGACGGCAAGCCTCGCGACTACTACGTGCGCCAGCTCCACGACTGGAAGGGCGGCATCGAGGTGGAGACCCTGCGCGTGCCGGGGGCCATGCTCTACGGCCGCATGTGCGCGGCTACCCTGGCCCGGGCCCACGCGCGTCTGGGCGACCGCATCGCGATCGCCTCGTACCTGGGCAAGGGCGACACCTTCGACCGCGCGATCGCCGACTTCTCGGTCGCCTACGCCGACCAGAACGAGCGCGACTACGCGACCTTCGTCACCGCCGTGAACAAGGGGCGGCTCAGCGCCGAGACCGGAGTGTGACGCTCTAGCCGAACACCCAGCGCAGTGGTCGCCAGCAGCGCGCCGCAACCACGACGCCCGCGGTCACGAGCGCCACTGCGGCAAACGCGATGAGCTCGTAGAGGCCACTGCCGTAGCGCCAGCCGCTCAGGGGCACGTACGTCAGAAACAGGTCGAGCACGAAGAAGTGCAGCAGATAGAAGCCCAGGGTCGCGGCGGCCAGCGTGCGCACGAGGCGGCCGAGCCTGCGGCCTGGCCGCCTCACCGCCAGCGCCGCCGCCGCGACGCCTGCCAGGCCGGCGCCCACGTAGTACAGCGCCACCACCTGCGCCGGTCCGGGCAGGCGTGAGGCGACCAGACACGCCGCGCCGGCGGCCAGCGCCAGCCAGGTCCAGACCGCGCTCGCGCGCTCCGCGAATCGCGCAGCGCTTGGGGCCGGCGGCGCGACCCGCGCCGCGGGTCGCCCGTCGGCCGGCGCTGCGCCGCGCACCGCAGGTCGCCCGCCGGACTGCCCGGCGTTCTCGCCGCGCCGCGCCAGTTCCCAGCCGAGCACGTAGAACAGCAGCCAGAAGAGCGGCGTGCGGTAGAGGTAGTATCCGTAGGCCGCCCCCGGCGCGGCGTCCGCAGCGATCACCATGTAGGCGACGGCCCCCGCCGCCGAGACCCCCAGCAGCGCCCCGCGGGCGCCGTTCCACTCGGTCCGTTCGACAAGCCAGACGATGACGGAGCACCAGATCAGCACCGGCAGAAACCACAGGTGCGCCGACGCCGTGCCGTAGATCAGATCGTGGCGCAGCAGAAACCACGAGTAGCGTTCGTGGAAGTGCTGCAGCGCGTAGGCCCGGTAGAGGGCCGTGAAGGCCAGGAACGGTACCGCCAGCCGCGCCAGCCGCCGCCCCAGCCACGACGCCGGGCGCCCGCCCGCCGGCGCCCCGGCGGCGTGAAAGTAGCCCGCCGTCGCCAAGAAGAACGGCAGCGCCCAGATCGACAGGTCGTGCAGGGCGAGCTGGGGCGCGGACAGGCCGCCGATCCGCGCCCCGACTGCTCCGGAGGTATGCAAAAAGCAGATCGACAGCGCGCCAGCGATGCGGGCGGCGTCGACTCGCGGGTAGTAGGTGTCGTCAGGCAGCGCCGCCGGCGTGCGGCCTCACTCGCCGCCGTAGAACTCGATCTCGCCCTCGGCCTGCACGGCCGCAACGCTCTCATCGGGCAGGAAGGCGTGAATGAGCTCGGTCTCGCTGCCGGGCTCGAGCAGACAGATGACGTAGTCTCCCGGCACGATCTCGGCGGCCTGGGCGGGCAGCAGCGCCTTGCCGTCGCGCAGGACGGCCGACAGCAGGACGCCGTCGGGCAGCACGAGGTCGGCAATACGGCGGTTGGCCAGCGGCGAGGTCTCCCCCACCTCGAGCTCGACGACCTCGATGTTCTCGCGCTTGAGCGTGAGCAGCGGCACGAACTTGTGGGCCGGCAGCTCGTGCATGATGAGCCGCAGCATGTTGGCGGCGGCGCAGATGGTGGCGTCGATGCCGAGCACGTCGAAGGTGGGCTGGTTGAACGGGTTGTTGACGCGCGCCACGACCTTCGGCGCCGAGAACTTGAGCCTGGCTATCTGCGAGATGATGATGTTGTCTTCGTCGTCGCCGGTCACGGCGACCACCAGGTCGGCGCGCGCGATGCCGGCCTTCTCGAGGACCCAGATCTCAGTGCCGTCGCCGAACATGAGGCTCTCGCCGAGCTCTTCGACCAGCAGGTCGTAGCGCGACTTGCGCTGCTCGATGACGATCACTTCGTGGCCCATGTGCAATAGGCTGCGGGCGGTGTTGACGCCTACCTTGCCGCAGCCCACGATCACGATGAACATTGCTTCTGGCCTCCTACAGCAGACACGAGCCGACGGCCTCGTGCAGCAGCTCCTGGGCGTCTTTTGTGGGGCAGACCGTGCGTATGCCGGTCTGTTCGAACAGGTCGGCGCGCAGCGGGTCGAACACCCGGGCCACCGAGCAGCGCACGCCAAAATGCTCGCGAGCGATCTGAGCCGAGACGATGTTGGTGTTGTCGCCGTCGGTCGCGGTGACGTAGGCGTCGGCTTCGCCGACGCGCGCCTCGTGCAGCGTCTCCCAGTCGATCGCCTGGCCAATGACGAACCTGCCCGCAAAGTCGTCGCCGAGCAGTGAGAGCGCTTCGGGGCTCTCGTCGATGACGCAGACCTCATGGCCCTCGCCGAGGAGCTGCCGGGCCAAGCTGGAGCCGACCCGCCCGCAGCCCGCGATCACGATATACATCGTCTTCACCTCACACGGGCGCCCGTCGCACGAGCGCCCCGGGTCGTGGCGCGCCGGCCGCGCCAGGCGGCCCAACGGCGCGTTTCTACACAGGAGCATACTGCGAACCGCGGCCGTCTCAAACGTGCGGCGCGGGTGCACCTCCGGCGTCGCCGCCGCCATCGCCGCCCGCCTGGCCGCCACCAGCATCGCCGCCTCCGGTCTTGCCGGCCGCGGCTTCGCCCTCGGCGTAGACGCCCTCGAGCGGCACCAGGTTGACCAGCACCTCGCAGGGCGCGTGCTGCAGCACGTAGTCGATCGTGCCGCCGAAGGCGCGGTCGGTGAAGCGGCGCTTACGGGTGGCGCCCAGAATGATCACCTCGGAGCGGCGTTCCTTGGCCTCGTCGACGATCGCCCGGCCGGCGGCTCGGGCGGTCACCACGATCGGTGTCATCGTCACTCCGAACTGGTCGGCGATCACGGCCGCCTGCTCGAGCAGCGCCTTGGCATTCTCGCGCTCCTGAGGCAGGCGCGCGTCGAGCGGCAGGTTGAACGGCACCTCGATGACGTAGAGGGCGTCGACCGCCGACTGCTTCTCGGTGGCCAGCTGGCAGGCCAGCACCATCATCTCGTCGGTGATGCGCGAGCCCACGATCGGCACCAGGAGCTGGTCGTAGTCGATGTCGGCCTGGACCGACTCGGGCAGCGGCACGGCCTTGACCGTTTTGGTCAGCGAGTAGCCTTTGTGCCTGCGGTAGAGGATGTAGATGACAAAGCCGAGGGCCATCCAGGTAAAGCCCACGACACGCCCGTCGGCGTGCGTCAGTACGACCACGACCCAGACAGTAGCCGTGCCCAGGGCACCGACCACCGAGGTCAGCGGCACCGTAGCCTTGCCGACGCGGATGTTGAGCGGCGCCCGCCAGGGCCGTTCGATGTCGGGCGCCTTGAAGCGCAGCGCCACCACGCAGACGTGCGCCACCGTGAACGAGATCATCGCACCGAAGGCGTAGAGGTCGGCCAGCAGGCCGATCCTGCCCGGCAGAATGAGGATCGAGGCGATGGTGCCGAACAGGGCGATCGACACATACGGCGTGAAGCGCGTCGGGTGCACACGGCTCAGAATGGGCGGGAGCTGTTTGTGACCGGCCATCGAGTAGGCCAGGCGCGACGAGCCGATGATGCCGGCGTTGGTGCCGATTATCAGGATGGTGGCCGCCAACAGGGCGATCCAGGGCGCCAGGATGATGCGCATCCAGGCCAGGCCGTGAGGCAGGTTCTGGACGATACCCTGTAGCGGGTCGGCCTCGTAGACGGTCGCGAGCTGCGTGCCCCAGATCCTGGTGACGTACTGGCCGTTCTGCAGGTAGATGGGTCCGGTTGCCTTCACTGAGAGCGTCGCCGTGCCGCTCGGGTTCGGCAGCATGTAGACCTTGTCGTACGGGGGAGCCGCAAAGCGCCAAGGCCCGCCCTTCACCTGTTTGCCCGGCTCGGGCACGATGGCTTGCGGGATCGTCTTGTGGGTCGTCGCATTGACCGGCACGACGTTGGAGTGCACCGGCATGGCCGACAGGCCGACCATCGAGATCGCAAAGTACACGCCCAGCACGGCGAGCAGCACGAACTTGACGGCGCGCGGCACGTCGCGGCCCGGGTTGGCCGATTCTTCGGCCATGTTGGAGATCGTCTCGATGCCGGTGTAGGCCACCGTACCGATCGAGATGCCGTAGATGAACTGGTTCGCCGTCGGCGCCGTGCCGAAGTGGATCTGGGTGATCAGCAGCCGCGGTGACAAAAAGACGAAGAGGCCGACGATGGCCAGCAGCACCTGGGTGGAGAGGTCGGCGATGGCGAGGATGATATTGAGGCGCGCCGCCTCTTTGATGCCGAAGATGTTGATGACCACCAGAAACACGATGACGGCGATGCCGCCCATCGAGTTGTAGGGCCAGGTCTTGAGGATGGGCCAGAACGCCGCCAGGTAGTTGGGCACAAAGAAGGCCGAGATGGCGATCGTGATGATGTAGTCGAGCATCAGCGCCCAGCCGGCGCCGAAGCTCACGAACTCGTTGAAGGTGTGGCGGGCAAAGCTCGACGAGCCGCCGGCCTCGGGAAAGATCGTGGTGGCCTCGGCATACGAGAAGGCCGTCATGACGAACAGCAGGCCGGTGAGCATGAAGACCAGCGGCGTGAGCCCGAGCGCGTAGAGGGCGACCACGCCGAGGGCGTAGTAGATCGACGAACCGACGTTGCCGTAGGCGGTGCTGAACAGGGCCGGGACGCCCAGCACCTTGTGAAGGTGACCCTCTCGCTTTTTACGTCGCGCCACTTACACGCTCACGTTGCCGACCGGAGGATCGCCGCGACCCTCGCCCCCGTGTGGGCGGACTGCCCTAGGCGTAGACCCAGCGCAGCACCGCCAAAAAGAGCAGAAGTATCCCCGCCAGAAGCTGCAACGAGACGGGCCACAACCCGCCCACAGCCCCCCGCACGACCAGCGCCGCACCCACGACGCCAAAGACGATTGCCAGGATCTGATGCGCTCTTCTCATACCGACGCCCCGTCGCGAGACGGGGCAGCCTCGATACCGTAGCACATCCGGGCGGGCGGCGACGAGTAAAGCGAGAGGCTCAAATCGGAGGTCGAGACGAGCCCGTGCGGCGGGGCGGGCGGCTGCCAGCCGCCCGCCCCGCCCGGCGCGCGTTTTGCGTCAGTGAACCAGGAACGGGATCACGAGCAGGGCGACGATGTTGATGACCTTGATCATCGGGTTGATCGCCGGCCCAGCCGTGTCTTTGTAGGGGTCGCCGACCGTGTCGCCGGTGACCGCCGCGGCGTGGGCGTCGGAACCCTTGCCGCCGAAGGCGCCGTCCTCGATCAGCTTCTTGGCGTTGTCCCAGGCGCCGCCGCCGCTGGTCATCGAGATGGCCAGGAACAGGCCGGTGATGATCGAGCCCATGAGCACGCCGCCGAGCACCAGGTAGGCCTTGTTCCAGAAGACCAGAGCGATGATGATCGGGGTGAGCACGGGAATGGCGGCAGGCAGCATCATCTCGCGGATGGCCGAGCGGGTGACGATGTCGACGGCCTTGCCGTACTCGGGCTTGCCCGTCCCTTCCATGATGCCCTCGACCTCACGGAACTGGCGGCGCACCTCTTCGACCACCTTGCCGCCGGCGCGGCCCACCGCCTGCATGCACAGCGAGGCGAACAGATACGGCAGCATGCCGCCGATCAGCAGGCCGGCCAGCACCCACGGCTCGTTGACGCGGAAGAGGTTGACGACGCCGGGCCCGAAGCCCGCCTTGAGGTCGTTGGTGTAGGACACGAACAGGATCAGGGCGGCAAAACCGGCCGAGCCGATGGCGTAGCCCTTGGTGATCGCCTTGGTGGTGTTGCCCACCGCGTCGAGCGGGTCGGTGGTGTTGCGCACCGCTTCGGGCAGGTTGGCCATCTCGGCGATGCCGCCGGCATTGTCGGTGATCGGCCCGTAGGCGTCGATGGCCACGATGATGCCGGTCATCGAGAGCATGGCCATGACCGCCACGGCGATGCCGTACAGGCCGCCGTTGCCGCCGCCGGCCGACACGTAGCTGGCCAGAATGCCGGCGGCGATGACCAGCGCCGGCAGGGCGGTCGACTGCATCGACACGGCGAGGCCCTGGATGATGTTCGTGGCGTGGCCGGTGATGCTCGCCTTGGCGATGCTCTTGACCGGGTTGTAGCGCGTCGCGGTGAAGTACTCGGTGATGACCACGATGAGCGCGGTCACGACGATGCCGGTGACGGCGCACAGGAAGAGGCGGCCCACGCTAGGCACGCCGGCGAGACGGTACTTGGCGGCGCCCAGCATCCAGTTGGTGACCGGGTAGAAGGCGATGATGGCGATGACGGCCGCCACGCCGAGGCCCCTGTACAGGGCGTTCATGATGCTCGGGTTCGAGCCGCGGCCGAGGCGCACGAAGAACGTGCCGATGATGCTGGCGATGATCGACACGCCGCCCAGCACCAGCGGGTAGGTGATGACGGCCGAACCGGCGTGCGGCCAGAAGAGGTAGGCCAGCAGCATGGCAGCGACGGCAGTCACGGCGTAGGTCTCGAACAGGTCGGC
>PLTW01000109.1:6779-21220 GCA_003164655.1 Actinomycetota bacterium | reverse complement strand
CGGGGGTCGCCGGGTGCCGTGTCGTCAGCGGGCATATCGCGGTCCATGCTATCGCTTCCGCCCGATCCAGCGGAACTGAAGGGCGGCGGTCGCAGGTCAGGCCGCCCACGCGCTAAGCTACTTAGGCAACGGCGAAGGGGGAAAGCGTGTCATCAGCCATCGGCAGCCGGCCGGCCGGCGCGCCGGCCGGCCAGCCGGCGGCCGCGCCGGCGTTTCCCAAGATCGAGCTCCACGTGCACCTCGAGGCCACCGTCCGGCCGGCGACGCTGCTGGCCGTCGCGCGCCGCAACGGCTACCGTCTGCCGGCCGACAGCGTCGAGGGTCTGGCCGCCGTTTGCCGGTTCCGCGATTTTGCCCATTTCCTGTCGATCTGGATGGTCACGACCCCCGCCCTGCAGACCGCCGACGACTTTCGCCAGGTCGTCGTCGACTACGCGGCCGAGGCCGCCGGGCTCGGCGCCGTGTACATCGAGGGCATCTTCTCGCCGGCCGAGCCGGCCGCTCGTGGCATCGCCTGGGAGGCGGTCTTCGAGGGCTATTGCGACGGCGCCCAGGAGGCCCGCGAGCGCCTCGGGGTCGAGGTCAATCTGACGCCCGACATCACCCGCGCTTTCAGCCCGAAGATCGCCGAGGAGACCGTCTCCTGGTGCGCCCGCTATCGCGATCGCGGCGTGGTGGCCGTCGGGCTCGGCGGGCCCGAGAATCCGCCCGAACCGTTTGCCACGGCCTTTGGTCTCGCCCGCGCGCTGGGCCTCGGATCCGTGCCACACGCCGGAGAGGCCGCCGGCCCGGCCTCGATTCGCGGCGCACTCAACGCCCTGCACGCCGACCGCATCCGTCACGGCATTCGCGCCGTCGAGGACCCGGCGCTGGTGGTCGAGCTCGCCGAGCGTGGCATCGTACTCGACGTGACCCCCGTCTCCAACCTGCGCACCCGGGTGGTGGCGGCGCTCGACGAGCATCCGCTGCGGGCCCTCAGAGCCGCCGGCGTGCGCTGTTCCATCTCGACCGACGATCCCGCGCTGTTTGCCACCGACCTGAGTCTCGACTACGCGATGGCGGCGCACCTGGGCGCCGAACCGCGCTGGGTCTTCGAAAACGGCGTGGCCGGAGCGCTGTGCGACGCCGAGACGCGCGCCCGGCTGCGGCGCATCGGCGAGGAGTTCGACTGGACCACCGTCGGCCCACCGCCGGCGCCGCTCATCGATTCGTTGCGCTGAAGGCCGGCGCCCTCCGCGCGGCGGGGGCGGGCGTGACGCCCGCCCCCGCCGCGCCGCTTCAGGCCGCCTCTCCCTCGCCGACGTCGCCCATGGCCACCAGGGCCGCAGCCTCGGCCGGCGGCGAAGACCCGACGGTCTCATCCTGGGCGACCGCCCCCCTGCCGACAAACACCGCCGACAATACGGCGCCACACAGCAGAGCCGCAGCCGACACACCGAGCGCCACATGGATGCCGTGGACGAACGAGTTGTCGATCGTGCGGTGGATGAGCGCCGGATCGATGGTCGCCGGCACACTGCCGGCCGTCGTGCCGCCGCCGTGGCTGGCCAGCGCCACGATCTGGGCCTTGGCGGCCGCGGGCAGCGGGAATCGGGCCAGCGAGCCGGCCAGGTGGGCGGAGAACCAGTGCGTGACGATCGCCCCCAGCAGGGCGATGCCGAACACGCCGCCGACCTCGCGAGTCGCGTTGGTCGTGCCCGACGCCATGCCCGCCCGCGCGCGCGGCACGGTCGAGGTCACCGCGGCCGTCATCGGCGCCATCACCATGCCCATGCCGACACCCAGCATGAGCATGTTCCACCAGAGTGCGCCATATGCCGTCGTCGGCGTGATGCGCTCGAGGAGCAGGATCCCCGTGCCGGCGAGCGCCATGCCGACCGTCATGGGCCAGCGCGCCCCGATGCGCCCGGCGACCTGCCCAGCGAGCGGCGCGGTGACGATGATGGCCGCCGTCAGCGGCAGGACGCGCAGGCCCATCTGCAGCGCCGAGTAGCCCTGGATATTCTGCCAGTACAGCGTCAGGAAGAAGAAGATGCCGAACATGCCGAAACTGATCAGCCCGGCGACCACCGACCCGGCGGCGAAGGTCGGGTTGGCAAAGAAGCGCAGCGGCAGCATGGGGCTCGGCGAGTGAGTCTCGACGTAGAGAAAGGCGAGCTGACTGACGGCGCCCACGGCGAACAGCGTGAGGATCAGCGGCGACGTCCAGCCGTAGTTGTTGGCTTCGATCAGCGCGTAGACCAGCGTACCGAGCGAGATCACGGCGAGGACCTGGCCGGGCACGTCGAGCGAGCGCCCCTCGGGATTGGACGACTCGCGCAGGGTGCGCAGCGCCACGGCCAAGGCGACGATGCCGATCGGCACGTTCATGAAGAACACGCTCTGCCAGCCCAGCGAGTCGACGAGCAGGCCGCCGATCACCGGACCGGCGGCGAGGGCGAGACCCGAGACGCCGGCCCACAGACCGATCGCCTGGGCCCGCTCCCGGGGGTCGGGGAACGTGGTGATGAGGATCGACAGCGTGCCCGGCAGCAGGGCGGCCGCGCCGATGCCCTGAACGGCGCGCCCCACCACCAGCCAGTGCAGCGACGGCGCGAGGCCGCAGAGCAGGGAACCGCTCGTGAACACGACGAGCCCGGCGAGGAACACGCGCTTGCGACCGTACAGGTCGCCGAGCGTGCCGCCGGTCAGCATCAGCGCGGCGAAGAAGAGCGTGTAGGCCGAGATGATCCATTGCAGACCCGACACCCCGGAGCCGAAGTCGCGCTGGATGGTGGGCAGCGCCACGTTCACGACCGTGTTGTCGAGCATGGCCATGAACAGGGCGAAACACATGGTGAACAAGGTCGTCAGCTTGAGCCGGCGGTCTATGGCGAACATGAGCCCTCCGCGTGAGTGACCTAGGAGTCGAAAGCCGGGAGGCGCGTCCCGCCTTTCTGGGCGGACCCGCTCCCGCTTCAGGATTTTGAGGGCTCTTACCCTCTAAAGACAGTTCCTAATTCCGGCCCCGCAAACGGCCGTACCGGCCGGCACGGCCGCCGCCACACGGCCGGTCCGCCCGGCGCAACACTGGACGAAGGCGCTGCGAGCCTGTTGTCTTCTACTCACTATCTGCAGAGAATGGCGTGAACTGGTCTCTGCAGGCACGAACGCGGGTGGCCAGAGCCGTGTCTGGCATACAGGGGGTCGAGCGTGGGGTCGAGTGTGGTCGAGGCCATCGGCGGAGCCGGGTGGCCGCTGCTCGTCTACGCCGTGCTCGCCGTGGTGGTGGCCGCGGGCATGATCGGCCTGGCCGCCGTCCTGGGCCAGCGGCATCGTGACCTGACGACGGCCACCCGCTACGAATCCGGCCTGCCGCCGGCCGGCCCACTGCCGCAGCGTTTCTCGATCGAGTTCTACCAGATCGCCGTGTTCTTCGTGATCTTCGACCTCGAGGCGGTGTTCATCTTCGCCTGGGCGGTCGGCCTGCGCGAGTCGGGCTGGCGCGGCTACGCCGAAGCGCTCACCTTCATCGCGCTGCTGCTGGCCGGCCTGGTCTACCTGTGGCGGCTGGGAGCACTCGACTGGGGCACCAGCTCCCGGCTGCGGCGCCGGCGGCGCCTGGGACCATGATGCCGCGCCTGCCCCGCTGCGCACCCCTGCCGGCCGTGCTGCTCGTCGCCGCGGTGGCCGCGGCGATCGTGCTGCCGGCGGCCGTCAGAGCGTCCGCCTCGAGCGCTTCGGCGACGCCCGCAGCTTCGGCGACGCCCGCGGCGTCGGGTTCGGCGTCGGGTTCGGCGGCGGCCGGCCCCGCGGCGACGCCGAACACGACGGCCTCCGCGACTCCGATCGCCGGATCCGGCGCCGCCGTCTTTACCGCCAACTGCTCGGGCTGCCACGGTGATCGCGGCCAGGGGGGCTTTGGCCCGAGTCAGCAGGCCGCCGCGTTTCCCAGCCTGGTGGCTGCCATGGTCACGCGCGGCGGCATCTCCATGCCCGCCTTTCCCCAGCTTTCGCCGGCCCAGGTCGCGGCCGTCTCGCTCTTCGTCGCCACGCAGATCGCCGCGCCCGCCGCCCGTACCGCGACCGTCGCCCAGGGCGGAGAGCTGTTCCGCCTGTACTGTTCGGGCTGCCACAGCTCGACCGGGCGCGGCGGCGCGCTGAGCCAGGGCCGCAACGCGCCCTCGCTGGCCGACTACCCCGCGGCCGAGGCGCTGGCGGCCATGATCCTGGGCCGCGGCAACATGCCGGTCTTCGCCGGCGCGGCCCTCGACGTGCGCGAGCAGGCCGCGGTCGCGCTCTACGTGCAGACGCTCCAGGCGCCACCGTCGCCGGGCGGCTGGGGACTGGGTTACATCGGGCCGGTCACCGAGGGGCTGGCCGCTTTTGCCGGCCTCGGACTGCTGATCCTGCTCGCCGTGTGGCTTGCCTGGGGCAAGGGCGCGGCAAAAGCCGCGCCGGCCGCGGAGCCGGCCGGGACGGCCGCGGGATCGGTCGCGACGGCCGCGAAGCAGCGCCCCGCCCCAGGCTGGCCGGCCGCGCTGGGGCTGATCGTCGCCATCGCCGGCGCCGTCGGCTTTGTCGCCGTCTTCATCGCCGGCGACAACGCCCAGAAGCTCGGCGGCACACTGGCGGCCGGCTTGCTCGGCTTGGGTTTCGCCCTCGCCTACTGGGGCCGCGACCTGACGAGCGACGAGGTCGAGGTGGGCCGCTACCCATTGCCTCCCGAGCCCGCCGCCGCGGGGCCGCAGGGCACCGTGAGCGACGTGGGCGCGGCGCTCGGCGACGAGCTTGCCAGCAGCGCCGGGGTGTTCACCCGGCGGCGGTTCCTGACGACGCTCCTGGTCGGCGCCGCCGGCCTGCTGGGGCTCAGCCAGCTCGCCCTGGCGGCTACGCTCGGGCCCAAATCGCGGGGCCTGTTCTCGACGGCCTGGCGACCCGGCGCCCGCCTGGTGACCGTCGACGGCGTGCCCATCACCCGCGACGCGCTGCCCGGCGGCGGCGTGATCGTGGCCTTCCCCGAAGGCCACACCGACGCCGCCGACTCGCAGGTGGCCCTGCTGCACCTGGCCGCAATCGCGCCGCTGTCCGGGCGCGAGTCCTGGAGCCCGGAAGGCTTTTTTGCCTATTCGCGGGTCTGCACGCACGCGGGCTGTGCCGTGGCCCAATACGAAGACGAAGCCCAGATGCTCGTGTGCCCCTGCCATCAGTCGACCTTCGACCTGCGCAACGGCGCCCGGCCGGTCGCCGGCCCGGCGGCGCGGCCGCTGCCCCAGCTGCCGCTGGCCATCGACGGCAGCGGCTACCTGGTCGCCCAGCGCGATTTCGCGCAACCCATCGGTCCCGGATTCTGGAATCTCTATGCGTGACGACCGCCTTCAGCGCTCGCTGACCCACGCCTTTCGCCTGCCGCGCGACCGGTATCGTCGCGTGGCCCGCTGGCTCGACTCCACCACTGGCGGCGGCGGCCTCATCCGCCAGGAGCTGCGCCACATCTTTCCCGACGACTGGTCGTTCTTCTTTGGCGAGATCGCCCTGTACTGCTTCGTCGTGCTGGTGATCACCGGCGTGTACATGTGCTTGTTCTTCAGGGCTTCAGCCGCCACGACCGTCTACCTCGGGCGCTACGCCCCGCTGCACGGGGTGCGCATGTCCGAGGCCTACGCCTCGGTGCTGCATCTGAGCTTCGACGTGCGGGCCGGCCTCGTCATCCGCCAGGTCCACCACTGGGCCGCCCTGGTGTTCGCCGCGGCGCTCGTCGCCCACCTGTTCCGCATGTTCTTCACCGGCGCCTACCGCCGACCGCGGCGAATCAACTGGGTCATCGGGCTCAGCCTGCTGAGCCTCGTGTTCGTCAACGGCGTGTTCGGCTACTCGCTGCCCGACGACCTGCTGTCGGGCACCGGCCTGCGCATCGCCTACTCGATCACCCAGTCGATACCGCTCATCGGCCCCAACCTCGCCTCGCTGCTGTTCGGCGGCGACTTTCCCACGACGGGCCTCATCCCGCGCATCTACGCCGTGCACATCCTGCTCGTGCCGGGCGCCATCGCCGGGCTGCTCGGCGCCCACATGGGCCTGCTGTGGATCCAGCGTCACACGCAGTACCCTGGGCGCCGGCGTGACGACCGCACCATCGTCGGCACGCCCATGGTGCCCGCCTACGCGCTGCGCACGACCGGCTACCTGCTGCTCCTCGCCGGGCTGCTCACGGCGCTGGGCGGGTTCTTTCAGATCAACCCGGTCTGGCTCTACGGGCCCTACCGGCCGTGGGACTCGACGAGCTTCGCCCAGCCCGACTGGTACACCGGCTGGCTCGAAGGCGCGGTCCGCATGACCCCCGCCTGGGACATTCACATCGGCGGCTTTCTGCTGCCCGGCCTGTTCTGGCCGGCCGCCCTGCTGCCCGGCCTGGTCGCCGGCCTGCTCTTCATGTGGCCGTGGCTCGACGCGCTGGTCACGCGCGACGACGAGCTGCACAACGTGCTGCAGGCGCCGCGCGAGCGACCGGGCAGGACGGCCATCGGCGCCGGCCTGCTGACCTTCTTCACCATGCTGCTGCTGGCCGGCGGCGACGACGTGTTCGCGGCCGCCTTTCACTGGAGCCTGCCGACGCTGCTGGCCGTCATGCAGGCCCTGACCATCGGCCTGCCGTTCGTCGTGGGCCTGCTCGTGTACGCGGTCTTCCGCCGCCGGCAGCCGGTCGTCGCCGGCGAGGCGACCCCATGAGCTGGGTGGCCGACGGTCGCGCCCCGGCACTGGGTCGGGGGCGCGACTCCGCTCGCTGCGCCGCGGCCTGGCTCGTGGCTCTGGGACGGGTCGCCAAGCCCCGGATCGTCGCGCTTTTCGCCCTGACCGTGCTGGCGGCGACCGTGCTGGCCGGTCCCGTCGGTCCGGCGCTGACCGTCGCCATCGTGGCTTCGTCGGCGCTCACGGTCGGCGGCGCCGCGGCGCTCAACAACTACCTCGAACGCGAGCTCGACGCCCGCATGGCGCGCACGCGCCGGCGGCCGACCGCAGACGGCACGGTGTCGCCGCGCGCGGCGCTCGCCTTCGGACTGATTGCGACCGCCGGCGGCGTGGCCGCGGTGGGGGCCTGCGGCGGCCCCGCGGCCGCCGGCTGGGCGGCCGCCGGCGCCGCCTACTACGTCGTCGTCTACACGCTGGTCATCAAGCCGCGCACACCATACAGCTCGCTGCCCGGGGGGCTGGCCGGCATCTTCCCCGCCCTGATCGGCTGGACGGCGGCCGGCGGCGGGCTCGCGGGCCGGATCGTCTTTCTGTGCGCCCTGATCGCGGTCTGGTCGCCGCCCCACTTCTGGGCGCTGGCCTTCGCCCTGCAGGACGACTATGTGGCTTCGGGCATCCCCACGCCGCCCGTGGTCCTGGGCGAGGCGGCGGCGGCGCGCATGATCCTCGCCGCCGCCGTCGCCCTGGTCGCCCTGAGCATGACGCCGGTCGTCACCGGCCTCTACGGTCCGGCCTTCCTGCTCATCACGGTCCCCGCCGGCCTGGCCTTCCTGCTCGTCGCCGGCGAGCTCGCCCGGCGGCGACGGCGCGCCGTGGCCTATCTTCTGTACAAGCTCTCGGGACCGTACCTGGCGGCGCTCCTCGTGGCCATGGTGAGCGAACGGCTGGCGCACTCATGAGCGGCGGCAGGAGGGCACGCCGATGAGCGACGCCAGGGGCATCTCCCGGCACGCGCGCCGCTCGATCGTGCTGCGCGCCGCGTTTCTGGCCGCCCTCACCGTCGGCCTCGCCGGCTGCGCCTCGCAGTCGCCCGGCATGTTCCAGACGCACAGCGCCGGCGCCCACGACATCGCCGTCCTCACCTACACGATGTTCGCCATCCTGAGCCTGGTGCTCATCACGGTCTGGTCGTTGCTGGCCTACGTCATCATCCGCTTCCGTCATCGCACCGAGGCCGAGGCCAGTCGCACAAGGGGCAACACGACGATCGAGGTGCTCTGGACGGCGATCCCCGCGGTCATCGTCGCCGTCCTGTTCGTCCTCACCATGCAGACCACCGGCAAGCTCATCGGCGGACCCGACAACGTCAGCCTTACGGTCATCGGACATCAGTGGTGGTGGCAGGTCAAGTACGCCGGGGCAGACGTCGCGACGGCCAACGAGATCCACCTGCCGGCCGGCACGGCGATCACGGCGGACCTGCTGTCGGCCGACGTCATCCATCAGTTCTCGTGCCCCCAGGTCACCGGCAAGGTGCAGATGATCCCCGGCACCGTGAACCACATCAGCTTCCTGCCGATCACCGCCGGCACCTACCTCGGCGTCTGCGCCCAGTTCTGCGGCGTCCAGCACGCCCACATGCACTTCCTGCTGATCGTGCAGCCGCCGGCGCAGTTCGAGGCCTGGTTCACCAACCAGATGAAGCCCGCGGTCACCCCGACGGGGACCCAGGCGATCGCCGGCGCCGGCGCGCTGGCCGGCCTGCCGTGCTCGAGCTGCCACACCATCCGCGGGACCAGTCTGAACGGCACGTACGGTCCCGACCTGACCCACCTGGCGAGCCGCACCTCGATCGCCGCCGTGACCCTGTCGAACACCCCGGCGAACCTGCGGCGCTGGATCGCTGACCCCAATGCAGTCAAGCCGGGCGTCCTCATGCCGACCGTGCCCGTCAGCCCGCGGACGCTCGACGAGATCGTTGCCTATCTGGATGAGCTGAAATGACCGACGTCACCCTGCCCCGGGAGTTCGCCGTCGCCCGCAGCGAGCCGCGCGGCCTGGCGGCCTGGCTGATGGGCACCGACCACAAGCATGTCGGCCTGCAGTACATGGTGACCGCGCTCGTGTTCTTCTGCATCGGCGCGAGCATCGCCATCACCATGCGCCTGCAGACGATCCGACCGGGTATGAAGGTGCTTTCCCCCGAGGCCTACAACCGGGCCTTCTCGATCCACGGCACCACCATGATCTTCCTGTTTGCGATGCCGATCCTGATCGGTTTTGCCAACTACCTCGTGCCGCTCATGATCGGCGCCCGCGACATGGCCTTCCCGCGCCTGAACGCGCTGAGCTACTGGCTGTTCCTGTTCGGCGGCCTTCTGCTGTACTCCGGCTTTCTCTACGGCGGCGTGCTCGACACCGGCTGGTTCAGCTACGCGCCGCTCACCGAGCGCGCCTTCTCGCCGCACGACGGGGTCAGTGTCTGGATCGTGGCCATCAGCCTGCTCGGCATCTCCTCGGTGGCCGGCGCGGTCAACTTCATCATGACCATGATGCGGCTGCGGGCGCCGGGCATGACCTGGCTGCGCATGCCGCTCTTCTGCCAGGCCACCTTCGTCAACTCGTTCCTCATCCTGTTCGCCTTCCCCAGCCTCACGGTGGCGGTCGCTCTGCTCTACCTCGACCGCTTCTACCACACCGGCTGGTACAACCCCGCCCGCGGCGGCGACCCCATCATCTGGGAGCACCTGTTCTGGTTCTTCGGCCACCCCGAGGTGTACATCCTCATACTGCCTGCCTTCGGCATGATGAGCGAGATCGTGCCGATCTTCTCGCGCAAGCCGCTGTTCGGTCGCACGGCCATGGTCATCAGCATCCTGGTCATCGGCTTTCTCGGCTTTCTGGTGTGGGCCCACCACATGTTCACAGCCGGTCTGCCGACCTACTTCAACACCTTCATGTCGGCCACCAGCATGCTGATCGCCATCCCGACCGGCGTGAAGATCTTCAACTGGCTGGCGACCATGTGGGGCGGCGCCCTGCGCTTCAAGACGGCGATGCTGTTTGCCTGCGCGATGATCGCGACCTTCACGATCGGCGGCATCAGCGGCGTGCTGCAGGCCTCGGTGCCCTTCGACTGGCAGGTCAACCAGACGATGTTCATCGTCGCCCACCTGCACAACGTGCTCTTCGGCGGCACCGTCTTCATCGCCTTCGCGGCGGTCTACTACTGGTTCCCCAAGATCACCGGCCGCCTGCTCTCCGACCGCTTGGGCAAGTGGCACTTCTGGGTCATCCTGGTGGGCTTTCTCATGACCTTCATGCCGATGTACGAGCTCGGCGTGCTCGGCATGCCGCGCCACCAGTACACCTACTCCGCCGGCCTCGGCTGGAGCCTGCCCGAACTGATCTCGGGGATCGGCGCCTTCATCATCGGCGCCGGCATCATCCTCTTCGTCGTCAACATCGTGCGCAGCCTCCTGGTCGGCGAGCCGGCCGGCGACGACCCCTGGGACGGCTGGACCCTCGAGTGGGCGACGAGCTCGCCTCCGGCGCACGGCAACTTCGCCACCCTGCCGGTGGTGCGCAGCGACCTGCCGCTCTGGGACGTCAAGCACCCCGGTGAGCGCCTCTCGCCCATCACCAGCGACCGGCAGCCCGTTTACGACACGGCGACCGCGGTGGCCGCCCTCCACGCCGAGCCGTCGCATGCCGACCACTGGACCAAGCTGCCGTTCCTCACCGCGATCGCCATCCTGATCGTGGGCATCGGCCTGCTTACGAACCTGCTGGTCTCGCTGCTGGGCATCGCTCTCCTGCTGATCCTCGCCGGCTTGTGGATGTCGGCGCGCTGGACGGTGCCGGAACCGCCGGTCATGCCCCGACAGCGCTTCACGGCGCTCGGCGCCGGCACGCTGCTGTTTCTGGGATCGGAGACGGTCCTGTTTGGCGCGCTCATCGGCGCCGACCTGCACCTGCGCATCCACAGCGGCCTGACGCTGGGCATCCACGGCCGGCTGCCGACCACGCTGCCCATCGTCAATACGGTCATCCTCATGACGAGCGGCATCGCCGCCCACTACGCGCTGACGAGCTACCGCAAGGGCAGGACGGCGTGGTTCCGCTTCTGCCTGGTGGCGACCATGGTCCTGGGCGCCGTGTTCCTCGGCGGTCAGGCATGGGAGTACACGCACGCCGGCTTCGGTCTGTCGAGCGGCCTCACCGGGGAGTCGTTCTTCGCCCTGACGGGCCTCCACGGCGCCCACGTCACCGCCGGCCTGCTGCTTCTCGGCTACCTGTTCTTCCGGGCNNTCCGGGCATGGTCGAGGCGGCCGTCTACTACTGGCACTTCGTCGACGCGGTCTGGGTCGTGATCTTCGTCGTGGTGTACCTGCTGTGAGACGGCTCACCGCACAGACGGTGCGAGCGCACGCCACGACGCGGGGGGCCGCCGCATGAGCCCCCGGCGCAGCGCCGGGCCGTCGCAGACCGCCCTGGCCCTGAGCGGCCTCACCGGGGCCGCGCCCGGCCTGCTCGGCGAACGTCCGGCGACGGCCTTCGGCAGCCTGCAGTCGCTCGTCGCCTGGGGGCGCAAGAACTCGCTGTGGCCGTTCAACTTTGGCCTCTCGTGCTGCTTCGTGGAGCTCGCCACGACCGTCACGCCGCGCTACGACATGGCCCGCTTCGGCGCCGAGATCCTGCGCATCTCACCGCGCGAGGCCGACGTCATGGTGGTCGCCGGCACGGTGTTCCTGAAGATGGCGCCGATCGTGCAGCGCCTCTACGAGCAGATGATGGAGCCGCGCTGGGTCATCTCGATGGGCTCCTGTGCCAACTCCGGCGGCATGTACGATGTCTACAGCGTCGTGCAGGGCGTCGATTCGTTCCTGCCGGTCGATGTGTACGTGCCGGGTTGCCCGCCGTCGCCGACCACCTTCATGGAGGGCCTGCTGCTCCTGCAGGCGGCGGTCGCCACCGAGGAACGCCCGCTGTCGTGGGTGGTCGGGCCGCAGGGCGTGCAGCGCGTGCCGCGCGTCGCGCTGCGCGACCTCAAGCGAGCGTCGCGCAGCCAGGAGACCGAGCTGCGCTCCCAGGACGAGGTGTAGCAGCCGTGGGCGTGGCAAGAGAAGCGGTCGAGGTCGTCGGTGAGCTCGCGGCCCGGTTCCCGGGCCTCGAGCTCACCGTGCAGCCGACCGCCGACGAGATCCCCACCCTCTGGATCGCCGCCGAACGGGCGCGCGAGGTCATCGCCCACTTAAAAACCGAGGCCGCCATGACCTACCCGATGCTCTACGACCTCACCGCCATCGACGAGCGCGAGCGCAGCCATCGTGAGGGCCAGCCGGCGAGCGACTTCACGGTCGTCTACCACCTGCTTTCGCTCGAGCACAACCGCGACGTGCGGCTCAAGGTCGCCCTGCTGGGCGAGACGCCCACGCTGCCCACGATCACCGGTGTGTTCCCGGCGGCCGCGTGGTACGAGCGCGAGGTCTGGGACCTGTTCGGCGTGGGGTTCGACGGTCTGCCCGTACGGCCGCGCCTGCTCATGCCGCCCTGGTGGGAGGGCCACCCGCTGCGCAAGGAGTCAACCGGTCGCGGCACCGAACGGGGCCGCCTTACGATGTCGTCCGAGCGCGCCGCCGAGTGGCAGGAGATGCTCGCCTTCCGCCCCGAAGACTGGGGTCTCGAAGAGCTCGCCGCCGACCCCGAGGTGATGTTCCTGAACGTCGGTCCACAGCACGGCGGTACGCACGGCGTGGTGCACATCGCCGTGGGCCTGCGCAGCGAGGAGATCGTCTCGTGCGTCGTGCAGATCGGCTACCACCACCGCGCCGCCGAGAAGATGGGCGAGCGCCAGACCTGGCACACCTTCATCCCCTATACCGACCGTGTCGACTACCTGGGCGGCGTCGTCAACAACCTCGCCTACCTCATGTCGGCCGAGCGTCTGGCGGGACTCGAGGTGCCCGAGCGCGCCCAGGTCATCCGCGTCATGCTCTCGGAGCTCTACCGCATCAACAGCCACCTGCTGTTCTACGGCACCTTCGCCCAGGACATCGGCGCCCTCTCGCCGGTCTTCTACATGTTCAGCGACCGCGAGCGCATCCACGACATAACGACCGCTATCACCGGCGCCCGCATGCACCCCGGCTGGTTTCGCCTGGGCGGCGTAGCCGACGACCTGCCCGACGGCTGGCAGGAGCTCATCCGCGACCTCATCGACTATCTGACGCCGCGTCTCGACGAGTACGACGCCCTCGTGCTGGGCAGCCGCATCACCAGGGCGCGGACCAAGGGCATCGGCGCCCTGGACACGGCCACCGCGATCGAGTGGGGTGTCACCGGCCCCAACCTGCGAGCCGGCGGTCTGGAGTGGGACTTTCGCAAGAAGCGGCCCTACTCGGGCTACGAGCGCTTCGAGTTCGAGGTGCCGATCGCCGACGGCGGCGACAGCTACGACCGCGTCTGGGTGCGCAGCCAGGAGATCCGCCAGAGCCTGCGGATCATCGCCCAGTGCCTCGAGCAGATGCCGGACGGGCCCATCAAGTCGCACCAGCCGCTGGCCGCGCCGCCCATCAAGGAGCCCGGCACGATGCACCACATCGAGACCCTCATCGACCACTTCCTCGGGGTGAGCTGGGGCCCGGTCATCCCCCCGGGCGAGGCCTGCCTGGGCATCGAGGCGACCAAGGGCAACAACGGCTACTACCTGGTGAGCGACGGCACCGAAAGCGCCTACCGCAGCCGTATCCGCTCGCCGTCGTTTCCCCACCTGCAGGTCCTGCCGCTGATGGCCGAGCACCTGATGGTCCCCGACCTCATCACGATCCTCGGCAGCATCGACTTCGTGATGGCCGACGTCGACCGGTGAGCCCCTCATGCTGACAGACAGCGAACGCACCGAGATCGAGGCGACGCTGGCCCACTACCCGCACCGCCGTTCGGCGGCGTCCGGGGCGATGCGCATAGTGCAGCGCCATCGCGGCTTTCTTTCTGACGAGGCGCTGGCCGATATCGGCGCCTTTCTCGGCGTCTCGGTCGAAGAGCTCGACTCGCGAGCGACCTTCGCCAACATGCTCTTCCGCCACCCCGTCGGGCGCCACGTGATACTGATCTGCGACAGCGACTGCTGCTACGTCATGGCCTACGAGCAGATGCGCGACCACATCTCCGCGCGACTCGGGATCGGCCTCGGGCAGACCACTCCCGACGGGCGCTTCACGTTCCTGCCCATCGTCTGCCTGGCGCAGTGCGACCACGCTCCGGCCATGCAGGTCGACGACGACTTTCACGGCGACCTCACCCCCGAGCGCATCGACGAGATTTTGGCACGCTATGAATGACCGACAGACCGGCATCGCGGCGCACGACTTGCGGCCCCTGACCGGCGCGTTTCGCACCGACGGGCAGGCGCTCGGCATCGACGAATACGAAGAGGCCGGCGGCTACGCGGCGCTGCGCACCGCCCTCGCCGAGATGACGCCGGTCGAAGTCACGCAGCTGGTGAGCGACGCCGGGCTGCGCGGCCGCGGCGGCGCCGGGTATGCCACCGGGCGCAAGTGGAGCTTCGTGCCGATGGGCGCCGACGCGCCGGCCGTCAAGCACGTGGTCTGCAACGGCGACGAGATGGAGCCGGGCAGCTTCAAGGACCGCTTTCTGATCGAGGGCAGCCCGCACCTGCTGATCGAGGGCATGGCCCTGGCCTGCTATGCGATCCAGGCGACGACCGGCTACATCTTCGTGCGGGCCCAGTACGACAAGCCCCACGCCCT
>PLTW01000109.1:0-6771 GCA_003164655.1 Actinomycetota bacterium | reverse complement strand
CCGACCGTGATCAACAACGTCGAGTCGCTGTGCTGCGTGGCGCCCATCGTCAGGCTCGGGGCCGAGCGCTGGCGGAGCCTGGGCCTCACCGACGAGGGCGGCACGCGCATGTACGGGGTCTCGGGCCGCGCCCGGCGCACGGGCGCCTGGGAGCTGCCCGTCGGCACGCCCATGCGCGAGCTGATCGAGCGCCACGCCGGCGGCATGCGCGAGGGCTTTGCCCTGCGCGCCGTGATGCCGGGCGGCGCCTCGACGCCGCTCGTGCCGGCCGACGCCATCGATGTGATCATGGACTTCGACCACATGAAGCAGGCCGGCTACGGCCTGGGGACGGGCACGGCGCTGCTCATCGACGACTCGGTCTGCCCGGTCGGCCTGTGCCTCAATCTCGTGCGCTTCTTCGCCCAGGAGTCGTGCGGCTGGTGCACGCCCTGCTGGGCCGGTCTGCCCTGGATGGTCGGCGTGCTGGCCGACATCGAGGAGGGCCGCGGGCGCCCCGAGCATCTCGACCTGCTCGCCGAGCAGATGTGGTTCATGGGTGAGCAGATGTGCTTCTGCGACCTGGCGCCGAGCGCCACCAAGGCGCTCGGCACCGCCCTCAAGCTCTTTCGCGGCGAGTTCGAGCGCCACATCGAGGAGGGCCGCTGCAGCTACCGCGAGCGCGGCCCGATCACCGGCGCGGGCTCCGCCGCGGGCGGGCGGCCCGCCGGGAGCGGAACGGCGACCGGCGACCGGCGACCCGGGCCCGGACCGGCCGCGGGCGGCCTGCCCGGCCTCGCCCCGGACCGGGTGCGCTGATGGCCACCGTCGCCATCACCATCGAGGGCGTGCCGCACGAGGTCGACGACCGCCGCAACCTGCTCGACATCTGCCTGTCGCTGGGCTACGACGTGCCCTACTTCTGCTGGCACCCCGCGATGGGTTCGATCGGCGCCTGCCGCCAGTGCGCCGTCAAGCTCTTCTGGGACGACGACCAGCAGGGCGAGATCGTCATGTCCTGCCTGACGCGACCCCGCGCCGGCAACCGCGTGGCCATCTCCGACCCCGAGGCGCTGCGCTTCCGGGCCGCGGTCATCGAGCTGCTCATGACGAGCCATCCCCACGACTGTCCCGTGTGCGACGAAGGCGGCGAGTGCCACCTGCAGGACATGACCGTGATGACCGGCCATGTCTACCGGCGCTACGCTTTCGACAAGCGCACCTTCGAAAACTACGACCTGGGCCCGTTCGTGACCCACGAGATGAACCGCTGCATCCAGTGCTACCGCTGCCTGCGGTTCTACGTCGACTACGCCGGCGGCCACGACTTCGCCGCCTTCGGCCTGCGCAACGAGGTCTACTTCGGACGCCTGCGCGACGGCGCCCTCGACAGCGAGTTCAGCGGCAATTTGGTAGAGGTCTGCCCCGTGGGGGTCTTCGACGACAAGACCTTCGCCGCGCACTACACGCGCAAGTGGGACCTGCAGACGGGGCCCACCGTCTGCCCGTTCTGCGGGCGCGGCTGCAACACCATCGCCGGCGCCCGCTACGGCGAGCTGCGCCGCGTGCTGAACCGCTTCAACGGCGACGTGAACGGCTACTTTCTGTGCGACCGCGGGCGCTTTGCCTACGAGTCGGTCAACGGCCCCGAGCGGGTCCGCCGGCCGCTCGTCGGGCTCTCTGGCCTGTCGGCAAGCGAACTCGTGCGCGGCCTCGGCGCGCGGCTCGAGTCGGCCCTCGGCGAGCGCCGCGTCGCCGTCGGGGCGCGGCCGCGCGTCGCGCGGCCGCGCCCCGTGGGCATCGGCTCGCCGCGCGCTTCGCTCGAAGCCAACTTCGCCCTCAAGCGGCTGGTCGGCGACGACCGCTTCTTCCTCGGACTGGCAGACGGCGAGCACACGTTGGTCGAGCGCGCCGTGGCGCTGCTGCGCGCCGGTCCGTCGCCCACGCCCAGCCTGCGCGACATCGAGGCCGCCGACCTTGTGATCGTGCTCGGCGAAGACCTGACCAACACCGCGCCGATGCTCGATCTCTCGGTGCGCCGCTGGGCGCGCCTGCGGCCGACCGCCGACGAGGAGCGCCTCGGCATCGCGCGCTGGAACGACGCCGGCATCGGCATGGTCAAAAAAGAGGAGCCCAGTGCGTTGTGGATTGCCGCCACGCAAGCCGGCAAGCTCGACGAGATCGCCGCCGAGACCTTCCATGGGGCGCCCGACGACCTCGCCCGGTTCACGCTCGCCCTCGTGGCGGCGCTCGACCCCAAGGCCCTTCGGCGGCCGCCGAAGGGCCTGAACGCGGGCGCCGCCCGCACGGTCGCGCGTTTTGCCGCCGCGCTGCGCGCCGCCGAACGCCCCGTGGTGATCTCGGGCGTGAGCAGCGGCAGCCTGCCCCTGCTCGAGGCGTCCGCCGCCCTGGCGCGAGCCCTGCCGGGAGCGCCGCCTGCCGGCGCCGCGCCGCTCGCCCTGGTCGTACCCGAGGTGAACACCCTGGGGCTGATGCTGCTCGGTGGCGAGCGCCTGTCGGAGGCATTCCGCCTGGCCGTCGCAGGCGATGTCGAGGTCACTCTGGTGATCGAGAACGACCTCTACCGGCGGGCGCCGGCCGCGCAGGTGACGGCCTTTCTGCGGGCCTGCGGCACGGCGATCGTCGTCGATCACGTGACGACGGCCACCACGGCCGCCGCCGCGGCGGTGCTGCCGGCCGCGTCGTGGGCCGAGACCACCGGCACCTTCGTCAGTCACGAGGGCAGGGCGCAACGCTCGATCCCGGCGCTGGCGCCGCCGCGCCCGGTCCAGCCCACCTGGCGCTGGCTCTCGGCGCTGGCTGCCGCCGCCCGTCTGCCGGTCGGCCAGGACTGGCTCACGCTCGACGACGTCCTCGACGAGCTCGCCCGCGAGCGCCCCGACCTGGCTCCGGCGGCGCTGGCCGCGCCGCCGGCCGACGCGCGCTTCGTGGCCATGAAGATCCCCCGCCAGCCGACCCGCTACAGCGGCCGCACCGCCATGCACGCCGACGTCTCGGTGTTCGACGCCGCGCCGCCCGACGACCGCGACACCCCTATGAGCTTCTCGATGGAGGGTTACCGCGAGCAGCCGCCGGCAGCGCTGATCGCGCGCTATCAGGCCCCGCGCTGGAACTCTGTGCAGGCGCTCAACAAGTTCCAGGAGGAGATCGGCGGGCCGCTGCGCGGCGGCGACCCCGGCGTACGGCTCATCGAGCCGCCCGCCGCGCCGGGTCCGCCGCCGCCCGTCCCTACGGCGCCGCCGGCCTTCCGGCCGGCGTCCGACCGCCTGCTGGCCGTGCCGCTCCACCACATCTACGGCTCCGAGGAGCTCAGCATGCTCTCGCCGCCGGTCGCCGGCCGCGCGCCTGAGCCGTACCTCGCCCTCAGCCCGGGCGACGCCGCCCGCTGGGGCGGCCGCGAGGGGGCGCCGCTGCCGGTGCTCCTGCACGGCGCCGAAAAGTTGCACCTGAGCCTGCCGCTGCGCATCGTCGCGTCGCTGCCCGAGGGCGTCGCCGGCCTGCCGGTCGGACTGCCGCGGCAGCCCTTCCTCGACCTGCCGGCGGAGCTGGAGATCGACCACGAGAGCCGCCATGTCTGAGGCCGCCTGCCACGCCCTGGGCCTCGCCGGCTTCGGTGCCCTCGCGACGGCCGCCTGGGCAACCGTGCTCTACGACCTCGTGATCGTGCTGGTCGTGCTGGTCGGCGTGCTGTCGATCGCCGCCGGCCTCACCTGGTTCGAGCGCCGTCTGCTCAGCTTCTTTCAGGACCGCCTGGGGCCCAACCGAGTAGGCCCGGCCGGCCTGCTGCAGCCCCTGGCCGACATGGTGAAGATGTTCTTCAAAGAGGACTGGATCCCACCGTTTGCCGACCCGGCGCTGTTCGTCCTGGCGCCGGCGATCATCATCGTCTCAGTCCTGCTGGCGTTCGTGGTCGTGCCCGTGACCGGCTCGTTCGTGATCGCCGACCTGAACATCGGGCTGCTGTTCTTTCTGGCGATGTCGTCGCTGGGCGTCTACAGCGTGGCCCTCGCCGGCTGGTCGTCGGCCAGCAAGTACTCGGTCATCGGCGGCCTGCGGGCGGCCGCCCAGATGATGAGCTACGAGGTGTTCATGGGCCTCGCGCTCACAGGCGTCGTGCTGCTCTCGGGCTCGTTCGACCTGAACCGCATCGTCGCCGGCCAGCGCGGTCTGTGGTACGTGGTGCCGCAGCTGCCGGGCTTTCTCGTCTTTCTGCTGGCCGGCTTTGCCGAGATGCGCCGCATCCCGTTCGACCTGGTCGAGGCCGAAAGCGAGCTCGTGGCCGGCTACCGGACCGAGTACTCCGGCATGAAGTCCGGCATGTTCCTGGTCGGCGAATACCTCGGCATGACGCTCATCTCGGCGCTGATCGTGACGATCTACTTCGGCGGCTGGCTCGGTCCGGGCCTGCCGGGTTTCGTCTGGTTTCTCATCAAGATCTTCATCTTCATCGCCTTCTTCATTCTCGTGCGCGCCACGCTGCCGCGACCGCGCTACGACCAGCTCATGGATCTGGGCTGGAAGATCCTGCTGCCGCTCTGCCTGGTGAACCTCGCGGTCACCGGAGCCATCATCCTGGCGGTGCAGCGATGAGCTACCTGCGCGGTCTGTGGATCGTCTTCTTGCACCTGTTCCGGCGCTCGGACACGGTCCAGTACCCCACCCAGATGAACTACCTGCCGGCGCGCTACCGCGGCCGCATCGTCCTGTCGCGCGACCCCGACGGCGGCGAACGCTGCGTGGCCTGCTACCTGTGCGCCGCGGCCTGCCCCGTCGACTGCATCGCCCTGCAGGCGACGACCGACCAGGACGGCCGCCGCTACCCGGCCTGGTTTCGCATCAACTTCTCGCGCTGCATCTACTGCGGCTTCTGCGAAGAGGCCTGCCCGACCTACGCCATCCAGCTCACCCCCGACGCCGAGATGAGCGAGTACCTGCGCCCCAGCCTGGTCTACGAAAAGGAAGACCTGCAGATCGCCGGCACCGGCAAATACCACGACTACAACTTCTACCGGGTCGCCGGTCTTGCGATCGACGGCAAGGGCAAGGGCGAGGCCGAGTGCGAGGCCCCGCCGGCCGACCTCAAACGGCTGCTGCCTTAGGTCGCCGGGAGCATCTGTGACAGTCGCCTTCTACATAGCCGGAGCCGTCGCGGTGATCGCGACGCTGCTCGTCGTCACGCGCCGCAGTACGATCCACGCCCTGCTCTATCTGGTCGTCTCGCTGTTCGCCGTGGCGGTGGTCTTCTACACGCTGGGGGCGCCGTTCGTGGCCGCCCTCGAAGTGATCGTCTACGCCGGGGCGATCATCGTCTTGTTCCTGTTCACCGTGATGCTGCTCAACATCGGCGGCGAGGCAGGGCCCGACGCACGCCGCCGGCTGCGACCGGCGAGCTGGATCGGGCCGGGCGTGCTGGCCGCCGTGCTGCTGGTCGGACTCGTCGCGATCATCGCCAGTGGCGCGAACGCCCGCGTCGGCGGCCGCGCGGTCGAGCCGCGCGAGGTCGGCGTCGCCCTTTACGGGCCCTACGCGATCGGTGTCGAGCTCGCCTCGACCCTGCTGCTGGCGGCCCTGATCGGCGCCCGCCACCTGGGCCAGCGCCGCCGCGAGCCGGACGGGCGCTGATGGCTCACGTGCCCTTCGAGTACGGGCTCTACCTGGCGGCCGTGCTGTTTCTCATCGGTCTGGTCGGCGTGCTTGTGCGCCGCAACCTGATCTTCGTGCTGGCTTCGATCGAGATCATGCTGAACGCCGCCGGCCTGGCCTTTGTGGTCGCCGGTGCGCGCTGGGAGCGACCCGACGGCCAGGTGATGTTCATCTTCATCCTCTCGATGGCGGCCGCCGAAGTGGCTGTGGGACTCGCCCTGGCGCTGCTGTACCGCCGAGTCTTCGACACGCTCGACATCGACGAGGCCAGCAGGATGCGAGGCTGACGTGCTGCATCTGCTCTTTCTCGTGCCCCTGCTGCCGTTCGCCGGATTTGCCGTGCTGGCGCTGGGCGGCCGGCGCCTGTCGCACGGCGGCGTCGCCGCCGTGGGCGCCGGCTCGGTGGGCTTGGCCGCGCTTTTGGCCATCGCCGTCGCGCTCGACTTCATGGCGAGTCCGCCGGCCGGCCACGCCTTCGACCAGGTCCTGTGGACCTGGTTCGCCGTGGCCGGCCTCAAGGTGCAGGTCGCCCTCTACCTCGACCCGCTGGCGGTCTGCTTCATCCTGATCGTCACCTTCGTGGGCTTCCTCATTCACCTCTACTCGGTCGAGCACATGGGCCACGACGACGGCTACGCCCGCTTCTTTACCTACATGAACCTGTTCGTCGGCTTCATGCTCGTGCTCGTGCTGGCCGACAACCTTCTGCTGCTGTACCTCGGCTGGGAGGGCGTCGGCCTGTGCAGCTACCTGCTCATCGGCTTCTGGTACAAGCACTGGTACAACGGCTACGCGGCCCGCAAGGCGTTCGTCGTGACCCGGGTGGGCGACACGGCCATGATCGTCGGCCTCTTCTTGCTCTTCACGCAGCTCGGCACGCTGCAGATCCAGCCGCTCATGGCGCGCGCGGCGGCGGCCTGGCCGCAGGGCTCCGCCCTGCCGGTGGCCGCCGCCCTCCTGCTGCTGGGCGGCGCCGTGGGCAAGTCGGCCCAGCTCCCGCTGCAGACCTGGCTGCCCGACGCCATGGCCGGCCCCTCGCCGGTCAGCGCCCTGATCCACGCCGCCACCATGGTCACCGCCGGCGTCTACCTGATCGCCCGCACCAACGTGCTCTTCGACCTGGCGCCG
>PLTW01000097.1 GCA_003164655.1 Actinomycetota bacterium | reverse complement strand
CGACGCACTTGGTCGTGTTCTTGAGGGCGAGCGCCGTGTCGCGCACGGCCAGCGTCTCTTCGGGCGCGTCGCGGCCCTCGACGGAGTGCTCGTAGGTGTCGATCTCGCTCAGATAGTCGGTGATGAGCGCGAGATCGGCGACGTCTTGCGTGGTCGACTTGCGGTACTCGTCGGTACGCGGGTCGATGACCATGATGCCGGCGCTGAAGTTGGTGAAGCCCACGCGGCCGCCTTCGAGAACCACGTCGTTCTCGGGCACGCGCCCGCAGAGCGTCACCGTGCTCGGCGACCAGCGGATGGCGTCTTCGACTACGTGCGGCGGGATCTTGACGATCTTGGTCTCGCGATCGACCCGGCAGCCGCCATCGGCCATCACGTCGAGTGCCTCGTCGCTCTCGACGAACACGCCGGTGCGCTCGAGCACCTCGAGTGTCGCGCGGTGGATGTCGTCGAGGTCCGCTTCGGTGAAGACCTCAAGGCGCAGGGCGCTACGCCGCACCCCCGCCTGTAGATTGCGCTTCATAGGCTCAGCTCCATTTCTCGGTCGCTCCTGACCCGACACTGTGCATTGACCCACTCTATCGTGCGCGAGGCGTGTCGCGCTCCCGACCGCCCCACGGCTGGCCCAATACTACGGCGTCGCCTTGGATGACGACGGATTCGCACTCCCCTCGAGAACTCGCGACAGACTCGCTTCAGCCTGCACTTCCGCCCCGAGAGTCGCCGTGCGAAGGTCTTCGTTCCGCGCGATCTGGGCAGTTGTCTATCGCCCCGTGACGCCGGCTGCCGATATCACCTTTGGAAGGCCAGAGGGCCGGCACGCGGGGCCGGCGGGAGGGACGGGATGACCCACGAGGAGAACGCCGACGCCGTCGAGCGCGCGCTGGACTGTTGCGACTACCTCGGCGCGCTTCTTGTCGGCGACGACAAGATCCTGAGCCGCCTGCTCGCCGCCCTCGAGATCCACGCCGAAGTCCGCGAGACCGGCGGCTACCTGGTGTCGTAGGACCGGCCCCCGGCGGTCTAAAGCGCGCGCCGGCCACGGTCTCGCGCCGCCGCGCGACCCGCCGCCCGCCGAGGGCCGTCCGGGAGGGCGGCCTTGCTGTTGCCGGTGGCCGTTCGCCTGCCGTCTCTTGGTATTCCCCGAAGGGAGGGCAGCGTCGTGACGCGGGTGCGACGCCGCCTCGGCGCGCAGCGTCTGGCGATGCGCGGGGGCAGTTCGGTTTGCGAGCTCGCCCGGAATAGCTCAGACTATCGCTCCACGGGGCAACGCGGGGTCGAGGTCAGATCCCCCGCGCGCCCGCAACACGCTCATGGGGAAGAAGGGGGGTCCCTTTTTCGCGCCCTGAGCGAACTCCAAGGAGGAGTGGATGGTGGGGCAGATCAACTCAGGAGATACTGCGTTCGTCTTGATCTGCGCGGCGCTGGTCGCGCTCATGACGCCGGCTCTCGCGTTCTTCTACGGCGGCCTGGTGCGCCGCAAGAACTTCCTGGCGATCATGATGCAGTCGTTCATCTCGATGGGCATCGTGACCACGATCTGGGTGCTGTTCGGGTACTCGCTGGCCTTCTCTGGGGGCGCCGGCGGCGTCATCGGCAACTTCCACTGGGCGATGCTCGACCACGTCGGCCACATGCCCGGGCCCTGGGCTCCGAACATCCCCGCGCAGGCGCACTTCGTCTACCAGGAGANNCTGATCACCGGCGCCTTCGCCGACCGCGTCAAGTTCAAGAGCTACCTCTGGTTCCTCGTGTTGTGGAGCATCATCGTCTACATCCCGTTCGTCCATTGGATCTGGGGCGGCGGTTGGCTCGCTGAGCACGGCGTGCGTGACTGGGCCGGCGGCGCTGTGGTCCACATGAGCGCCGGGTATGCGGCCCTGGCCTCGGTGTTCGTGGTGGGCAAGCGCAAGTTCGCCCCCGGCGAGCGCAGCCTGCCCCACAACGTGGCCTTCGTCGCCCTGGGCACCGGCCTGCTGTGGTTCGGCTGGTTCGGCTTCAACGGCGGCGACGGAAACGCCGCCAACGGCTTCGCCGCCCAGGCCTGGGTCAACACCGACATCGCCGGTTCGATCGCCATGTGCACCTGGCTCGCTCTGGGTTGGTGGCGCGAAGGCAAGCCCAGCCTGGTGGGCGCCCTCACCGGCGCCGTGGCCGGTCTCGCCACCGTCACTCCGTGCGCCGGCTACGTGCCCACCTGGGCGGCGTTCATCATCGGCCTGAGCGCCGGGTCGCTGTGCTACTGCGCCGTCCTGTTCGTCAGGAAGGTCAAGTGGGACGACGCCCTCGATGTCTGGGCTGCCCACGGCGTCGGCGGCACTCTGGGCATCATCCTGCTCGGCGTGTTTGCGACCTTCACGGTCAACCCGACCGGCGGTCAGGGTCTGATCACCGGTCACTGGCACTTCTTCGGCTGGCAGGTCCTGACGGCCGTCGTGGTGGCCGCCTATGCCTTCATTGCGACCTATCTCATCCTCAAGCTGATCAACCTCTTCGACCCGGTGCGCGTGCCCGACTCGGTCGAGCTCAAGGGTCTCGACGAGACCGAGTTCGGCGAGGCGGCCTACGACCTGGTCTAGAGGTCGCGCCCGCACGGGCGGCGTGACCTGAACGGCCGGCACGTCAGCCGGCAGGGCCACACGTACGTCGGGCGAACATGCCGCTCAGGAGGGGCGGGGCGAAAGCCTTTCAGGCTTTCGCCCCGCCCCTCCCTGTTCTTGCGCCCAAACGCAGCACGGAGCAGAACGGGATCTCGCCGGTCGGCAGCGCGAAGCGGGGCCTGACCCTCTTCTGCGGCGGCCTGGTGCGGGCCGAGAGAACGCCGGCGCCCGGTCGCCCGTGAGGCTGGTAGACTGTTGTGCGCCATGGCGCCCGGCTCAGACGACAAGCAAGTGACGATCGGTGTGCTGCTCGCCGGCGGCGGCAGCCGCCGCGCCGGCGTCGACAAGCGCTTCCTGGTCCTCGAGGGCCAGACCCTGCTGCGGCGCAACCTGGCGTTCCTGCACGGCCTGTTTTCTACCGTGGCCGTCTCACTGGGGCAGGGCCAGCGGCTCGACCTGGGCGACGCCGCCCAGCTCGGCGAGACCGAGATCCTCTACGACGCCTGGCCGGGATGCTCGCTGGCCGGGATCGCCACGGCGCTGGCCCACTACCGGGCGCCGCTGTTTGCTCTGGCGGTCGATGTCGCCTTTCCCAGCCGGGCGGCCGGCGCTCAGGTGGTGGCCGCCTTTCCCGGTCACGACATCGCCGTGCCGGCCATCGACCGGCATCACCAGCCGCTGTTCGCAGTCTACGGCCCGGGGTGCCTCGCGCCGATGACGGCCATGCTCGAGGCCGGCGAACAGCGCATCGTCGACGTCTTTTCCAAGGTGCGCGTCGCCGCCGTGCCGTTCGAGTCCGACGCGCTCTTTCACAGCGTGAACACCCTCGACGAATACCAGGCCGCCCGCGACCTCGCGCGGCACAGCAAGGGTGGGTCGGCCGCGACCGTCGCCGAAGACGAGCGAGCCGGCGGGCCCGACGCCGTCTCGGACGCAGCCCCGGCCCTGGTCGCGGTGGTCGGCAAGAGCGACTCGGGCAAGACGACCCTGATCGAGAAGCTCGTCCCCGAGCTCGTCAGGCTCGGTCTGCGGGTCGGCACCGTCAAGCACGACGCCCACAGCTTCGAGATCGACCACCCCGGCAAGGACTCGTGGCGCCACGGTCAGTCCGGAGCGCAGGCCTACGTCATCTCCTCGCCCAAGCGCCTGGCCTACATCGCCAGGGTCGACGAAGAGATGCCGCTGGCCGCCATCGCGCGGCGCTACTTCGCCGGCTTCGATCTCGTCGTGGCCGAGGGCTACAAGGCCACGGCGCCGCACCGGGTCGAGATCTTCCGCCGCGACGCCGGCCACGACGCGCCGCTCTGCGGCGCCGGCGAAGCCATGGCCCTCGTCACCGACGCTCCCCTCGAGCACGAGCATCTGTTCGGGCTCGACGAGGCGCGCGGCGCGGCCCAGTTTCTGGCCGCGCGCCTGGACACGCTGCGGCAGTACTGACCGGTCTCGCATGCTGCGCCGCGGCGAGCGACCTCGCCAGTGGCGCCGCGGCGACCAACCCCGCAGGTTGCGCCACTGTGCCCCCCNNACGACAAACCCAGCACCGCGCAGGTGCGCGGCCACCTCGCCGGCCGCGCCGAGAGCGCGCGTCGAGGTGCTGAGCACGTCGTAGAGCTCGGCGCGACCGGCAAGAGCCGCGCCCAGTCGCGGCGCCACCTCAAAGAAGTAGAAGCCGGCCGCGGCCCCCAGCAGATCCTGCGCGGGACGCACCGCTTCCAGGAGCACAAGGAAGCCGCCCGGCGCAAGCAGCCCGCCCAGGAGCCTCAGCAGCGCGCCGGGATCGGCGAAGTACCGCAGCCCAAAGCCCAGGCTCACCACGTCGAACGGGCCGCCGATCCTGTCGGCCGCCGCCGTGTCCGCCAGGTCGGCGGCGACCGTGCGCAGCGGCAGCCCGGCGGCGGACAGACGGGCGCGCGCCACGGCCAGCATGCCCGGCGCCGCATCGGCCGCCGTCACCGTCGCCCCGCGGCGAGCGAGCTCGAGCGCCAGGAGACCCGTGCCGGCGCAGGCATCGAGCACCCGTGGCGGGCGCGCCGGCATAGCGGAAGCGGGCGCTGGCGGCAAGGCAGGAGGAGCCGACGCCTGCGCCCCGACGGGCTGCGACACGGCCTGTGCGGCGGCCCAGCGCCGCCAGCTCGCGTCGCGTCCAAAAGTGATGATGGTGTTGACGCGGTCGTAGGTCGCCGCGTTGCGGTCGAACAGCTCGGCGATGCGCGACGGCTCCAGATCGGGTGTCGCGCCGCGCGCTCGCCGCGTCGCGCCGCGCGCTCGCGGGGCGGCGCCGCGGGCCCGGTCGCCACTCCCATCGCCGGCGGCCGGCATCAGGATCCGCCCAGCGCCAGGCCCGCGAGCGCGGCGAGCAGGACCAGATCGGGATACAGGCTGCCGTGGTTGAAGTACGAGGCCGCCTGGGCCGGAGTGGGCCGGCGCAGCAGCTTGGCCGCCGGCCAGGCCAGCGACCAGGCTCCCAGCGCCAGCGCCAGCACGACCGACGTCGGGGGCATCGGCAGCAGCACGGTCGCCACCAGGCAGGCGGCCGCCACGGCGGCCGCGGCGCGCGCCGCGGCCGCCTCGCCGCGCACGCTGGCGATGGTCCGAATGCCGACGCGCGCGTCGCTGTCGAGGTCGCTCAGGTCGTTGACGATGTTACGGCCGCCGATCTCCCAGCAGGCCAGAAAGACGAACAGGCCCGCAGCGCTGAGTCGTAGCGGCGCTACCGCCGCCCAGCCGGCGAGACCGCCGAAGCCCACCATCACTCCCGACAGCACGGTCTTCCAGCAGGTGACGCAGCGCAGCGCGCAGTAGACGAACTGAGTCGCCACCGCGGCGGCGAAGAACAGCAGAGAGAGCGGGTTCAGGACGGCCGTGCCCACGACAGCCACGATGGTGAGGCCCGCGATCCAGGCGATCGAGACCGGCAGGCTGAGGACCCCGCGAGCCAGGGGGTGACGCACGAAGGTCGTGTCGAGGTCGTGCTCGGGCACCGCGCTCTTGCCGACGGCCAGGGAGCGCGCGTCGACCTTGCGGTCGAGCAGATCGTTCAGGGCGTAGAGGGCAAACGAGGCGGCGCAGGCCGCCGGCAGGCCGATAGCGATCACGCGCCACGAAGGCAGACCGGCGAGCGCCAGCACGGCGCCCAGGGCCGGCTGGGCGATCGTGAGCAGGGCCTGCTTGCCGCGCGAGAAGTCGAAGATGGCAGCCGGCAGTCCCAGGCCCGGCCGCGTCGCCGCGGCGGCACGCTGCGCGCCGGCGGTCACACCGAGACCACGCCGCGCCGCACCCATTTGCCAAATCGTCCGCGCATCGCGCCCCCTCGCTACGGTGCTGCGTCCCTGCCGGAGAACCTGGCCAGTCAAGGAGCCCGACCGGCCGATCGGCCGGTCGGTGCTAGCCTTGCTACCCGGAGCAGCGCGCCCCTACACCGCAGAGGAGGCGACGCGGGCGAAGAAGGGCGCGTCCTGGTCTTGGTTGACCACGGTGACGCTCCGCACCAGGGCAATGCCGGCAGATCACATGCTAGACCGTGGTGATGGCGATGCCGGCGTCGGCCAGACGTTGCAGCTCGGACGCGGCGGCCGAAGCGTCGGTGATGAGCTCGTGGACACAGCTCACCTCGCAGATGCGGGCAAAGGCCAGGCGCCCGACCTTGGAACCGTCGGCGACGACGATCACATGCCGGGCGCGGCCGATGAGGACCCGGTTGGTGTGCGCCTCGATGTCGTGGTGGGTGGTGAGGCCGCCGGCCACCGTGATGCCATCGACGCCCACCACGGCGAGGTCGAGGTTCATACCCTCGAGGGCGGCCTCGGCCAGCGGCCCTACGAGCTCGTAGGACTCGCTGCGCGCGGCGCCGCCGGTGACGATGAGCTTGAGGTCGGGTCGCAGAGCGAGCTCGGCGGCGATGTTGAGCGCGTTGGTGACGATGGTGAGCCCCCGGCGGTCGGCCAGCCGGCGCGCGACCTCGGTAGTCGTGGTGCCGCCGGTGAGGCCCACGGAGGCGACGCCGTCGCCGACGCGGGCGGCGGCGGCGGCGGCGATGCGCCGCTTGTCGTCGCGACGACGGCCGCCCCGGTAGCGCAGCGGCAGCTCGTAGGCGGTGCTGTTGGCCACGGCGCCGCCGTGCGTGCGCGACAGCAGGCGCTGCTGCTCGAGCAGTTGCAGGTCGCGACGGATGGACGCCGTGGACACGCCGAGCCTGGCGGCGATCTCGGCCACGCCCACCGAGCCGCCGGCGGCGAGCTCTTCGAGGATGAGGCCCATGCGTTCTTCCTGGCGCATCGGATTACCCTATCAGGGCAGCGCCGCTCGCCGCGTCGAAGGCGTAGACCTCGCCCGCGTGCACGGCCAGGCGCACGCGCTCGCCGGCCTTCAGTCGCAGACGCCCGTCGAGCTTCACCGTGACCTCGGCCCGCGACTCGGAGTCGCCGGTAAACAGCGGCGTCTCCTCACTGGCGTCGGGCGACGCCAGGCGGCCGTTGACGAATCCGTGGGCCAGCAGCTCACCGCCCAGCGGCTCGACGACCTCGATGTCGAAATCAAGCGACGGCCGGGGATCGTCGGGCGCCATCAGCGACAGCGACTCGGGACGGATGCCCAGCACGCAGGGACCATCCGGCACGTGGGCAAGCTCGACCGACAGATCGCCGGCCTGGGCCCGGCCGGCGCTCGCGGTGGCGCGCAGCAGGTTCATCGGGGGGCTGCCGATGAAGTGCGCGACGAAGACGTTGGCGGGGTGCTCGTAGACATCCTGCGGCGTGCCGACCTGCTGCAGCTCGCCGCCCGAGATCACCGCGAGCCGGTCGCCCAGCGTCATCGCCTCGACCTGGTCGTGCGTGACGTAGATTGTGGTGATGTTCAGCCGCTGGTGGATGCGCTTGAGCTCGGCGCGCATCTGCACGCGGAGCTTCGCGTCGAGGTTGGACAGCGGCTCGTCGAGCAGGAACGCCTTGGGTTCGCGCACGAGCGCCCTGCCCATGGCCACGCGCTGGCGCTGCCCGCCCGACAGCTGCGCCGGCCGGCGTCGCAGCAGCTCATCGAGGCCCAGCATGGCGCTCATGGCGGCCACGCGCCGCTCGACCTCGTCCCGGGGCACGTGTCGCTGGCGCAGCCCAAAAGCGAGGTTGCGCTGCACCGACATGTGCGGATACAGGGCGTAGTTCTGGAACACCATGGCGATGTCGCGGTCGCGCGGCGACAGGTGCGTGACCGCCCTGCCGGCGATGGTGATCGTGCCGGAGGTGGCCGTCTCGAGCCCGGCGACCAGGCGCAGCGCGGTCGTCTTGCCGCAGCCCGAAGGCCCGACGAGGATCATGAACTCGCCGTCGGGGATGGCCAGCGACAGCCCCTTGACGGCGAGCGTCCCTTCGGCAAACTGTTTGGTCACGTCCTGAAAGGACACGTCGGCCATGCGTCTATCCCTTCTGCAGGCTCACTGCTTGATGCCCGTGTAGGCGATGGACTGAATGAACCAGCGCTGGGCGAACAGGAACACCGCCAGCATGGGGATCTGGCTCATCACCGTGCCCGCCATCAGCAGGTTCCACTGGGTCACGTGGGAGCCCTGAAACATGGAGAGACCGAGCTGCAGCGGCGCGTGCTGGGGAGTCGTGATGATGATGAGCGGCCACAGAAAGTCGTTCCACGACCACATGAACTGGATGATGGCCAGCGTGGCCAGCACGGGCGCCGAGAGCGGCAGGACGATCTTGAAGAGGATCGCCAGGCGCGAGGCGCCGTCTATGCGGGCCGCCTCTTCGAGCTGCACGGGCAGCGACAGAAAGAACTGGCGCAGCAGGAAGATGCCGAACACCCCGCACAGGTTGGGCACAATCAGGCCGCCGACGCTGTCGATGAGGCCGAGCTTGCGCACGATGAGGAAGGTCGGGATGATCACGACCTGGAACGGCACCATGAGGGTGACGAGCAGCAGCACGAAGACCAGGTTGCTGCCGAAGAAGCGCAGCCGGGCGAAGGCGTAGGCGGCGAGGCTGCAGAACAGCAGGTTGCCGGCCACGGTCGCCGCCGCGTACAGAAAGCTGTTCAGAAAGAAGTGGCCGAAGGGCAGCGAGTTCCAGGCGTGCACGTAGTTCTCGAAGTGCAGCGAGCTCGGCAGCAGGACCGGCGGAAAGCGCTGGGCGTCGGCGGACGTCTCGAGCGAGGTGATCACCGACCAGACGAGAGGCAGCAGCATGGCCGCCGACAGCGGGATCAGGAAGAGGTGCCACGGGCTGAACGGCCAGTGCCGCGGGCGCTTGTCGGGGAGGGCCTCGAAGTCGAGCGGGCGGTCGGCGCCGATGAGTGTAGGGGTGGCCATCACCCGGCCCTCATGTGTTGCTGTAGATCCGCCGGCCGCCGACCTTCAGCTGGATGATCGTGATCACCAGGATGGCCAGGAACAGCACGTAGGCGATGGCGGCGGCATAGCCGCCGTTGAAGAACTGGAACGCCTGCTGGTAGAGGTAGAAGACGACCACCGTGGTCGACCCCAGCGGGCCGCCGCGGGTCGTCACGTAGATCTCGTCGAAGAGCTGCAGCGCGCTGATCGTCGACCACACCACGAGAAACAGCGTCGCCGGCCGCAGGAACGGCAGCACGACGCTGCGAAACGAGCTCCATTTGCCGGCGCCGTCAATCTCGGCCGCCTCGATGAGCTCGTGCGGCACGCCCTGGAGCGCCGCCAGGTAGATGATCACGTCAAAGCCCAGCCAGCCCCAGATCGTCATGGCGACGATACAGTAAAGCGCCTGATTGGGATTGCTGAGAAACCCCTGAGCCGGAATGCCGAGCTTGCTCAGAAAGAAGTTGACGAGACCGAAGACGGGGTCGAGCAGCCAGAGGAAGATGATACCGGTCGCCACGGTCGAGGTGACCACCGGCACGAACACCGCCAGGCGGTAGAAGCGCACGCCGTGCAGCTTGCGGTTGAGAGCCCAGGCGACCAGCATGGCGCCGGCCACCGAGAGCGGCACGAAGATCACCGTGTAGAGCAGCGTGTGGCGCACCGAGGCGGCAAAGGCCGGGTCGTGCAGCAGCGCCCGGTAGTTGGCGACGCCCACCCAGTGCGGCGCCGAGACCAGGTCGTTGGCCTGGAACGACATGACCGCCGACCAGACGATGGGCACGATCCCGAAGATCACGATGAGCGCCACAGCGGGCAGCGCGAACGCCCACCCGGCCAGATGCTCCGAGCCGAGCGCCCGGCGCAGCCTCGAGTCGGGCGCGAGGCTCAAAGTCACGCGCCTTCGACGATCACGATCCGGGCACGGCCAGGAGAGCGTTGGTCTGCTGCGCCGCCTGGTCGAGCGCCGTCTTGGCGTCGGACTTGCCGAGCATCACCGACACGATCGCCTGTCCGAGGAACGTCGAGATCTTGGAGTACTGGGGGATCGTCGGCCGCGACTTGACGGCGTTGCCCATGTTCTTCACGAACAGGTCCGTGCCGGGGTACTTGCTGAGATAGGTCTGAAAGTCGGGCTGCTGCTGCTGTGACTGGCGGGTCGGCAGCGCCCCGGTCTGCAGGTCGTAGTACATCTGCTGCTTGGCGGCGGTGAACCACTTGATGAACGTCCACGAAGCGTTGACCCGGGCGGCGCCGTTGTTGAGGATGACCCAGTTGTCGGGGCCCGAGATCGTCTGGTGATTGGCCGGCATGACCTGCACGCCGAACTTCACGTTGGGGAAACTGGGCAGGTCCCAGGGGCCCGTGACCATCATGCCGATATGGCCGTTGTTGAAGGTCTGCTGGATCTTGGTGTTGGTCGTGTCGATGTAGATCGAGTGATCGACCGTGGCCATGTCGCCCAGCATGGTCAGAGCCTGATCGCCCTGGGCTGAATTGAAGGCCGCCTGCTTGTTGTCGGGCGTGAGGATGTCGCCGTTATAGTCCCAGAGCATGGCCTCCCAGTGCCACACCGTGTCCTCGCTGGCGTCGGCCGGATAGCCCCAGCCGAACTGCTTCTGGGCCGGGATCGTGAGCTTCTTGGCGGCGGCGCGAAAGTCGTCCCAGGTCCACTGCGCGGTCGGGTACGACAGACCGGCCCGGTCGAAGAGCTTCTTGTTGTAGACGATGGCGAGGTTGTCGACGAGCGCCGGCACTCCCATGATCTTGCCGTTGACCGTGGCCGCCAGCCGTTCGGCCGGCCAGAAGTCGTTCCAGTTAAACGAAGAGTCCTTGGCGATCATGTCGTTCAGGATCACCACCTTGGGGCTCTTCACGATGTTGGCTGCCCACGAGCCGTAGAGGTAGGTGATGTCGGGCGGCTTGCCCCCGGCGATCGCCGTCAGGGTCTTCTGCAGGGCGTAGTCGTTGCTGCCGTTGTACAGGGCCGTCACGTGGATGTCGGGGTTTGCCTTGTTCCACTGGGCGACCAGCACGTTGTCGGCCTTGGCGGCGTAGTCGGTGTCGCCGTGCCAGAGAGTGATGTTCACGACACGGCCGGAGCCGGCCGACGGAGAGGCCGCCGTGCCGCTGCCGGAAGAGCCGCAGCCGGCCGTCAGAACCACCGCTGCGCACGCGAGAGCCAGCAGGCCCACGGTACCGATCGCCACGCGTCTCATTGCCTGCCCCCTGTCGCTTGTGTCGTCACGATGACAGCTCGACCGCCCGGGTCAAGTGCCGCGGCCGGTCCGGGTCGAGTCCTTTGGCGGCGGCCAGCGCGGCGGCGACCCGGTGGACCCGCACGAGCTCGGCCATCGGGTCGAGCTCGCCGGCGATCACCGTGGCGCCGGTCTGGGCGATCTGATCGAGCAGCGCCGGTTCGACATAGCCGAGCGACCAGACCACACTGTGCGCTTCGGCCACGCTGATCGGGCCGTGCCGGTACTCCATGGCCGGGTAGGCCTCGGTCCAGGCCTGACAGGCCTCGCGCAGCTTCAGCGCCGCCTCGCTGGCCAGGCCCATGGTCCAGTTGTGGCCAAGAAAGACGAAATGTTCGAAGGCGACGGGGTCGCAGGGCAGCGGCGCCGCCAGGGCGCGCTCGGCATCGGCGATCGCCGGCCCCAGATCCTCGCCGAAGCAGGATCTGAACAGCGCCAGCGCAGTGGTCGCAAAGCGTGTCTGAACGACCGATCGCTCGTCGGCCGACTCGAGCAGGACGCTCCTGCCGGCGGCCTCGACGACGGGCGAACCGGGCACTGCCGAAACGGCGACCGTGAGCGTGCCCTCGGGAATGGCGCCGAGGGCCCGCACGATCTCGGTCGTCGTGCCCGAGCGCGAGATGACGACGACCGCGTCGTAGCGCCGGCCCGCCGGCATCTCGGTGGGGGTGAAGGCATCGGTCTCGCCGAGGCCGGCGCCCTCGCGCAGCGCCGCCACCGACTGGGCCATGAACCAGGAGGTGCCGCAGCCCACCACGGCGACTCGCTTGCCGGCCGCCGGCAACACGTCGCGCGCCTGCCCGGCCATCGCCGCGGCGACACGCCACATCCTTGGTTGCGAGGCTATCTCTTGTTCAAGTTCGCTCATTTGTCGGCATATTACGTCAGATGTGTGCATGATGCAACGCCATGTGCGCAGAGAGGTGTAGGGTCTCCTGCATGCGAAAGGCCGACACGCACAGCGACCTCGCCGACCTGAGGCTGCGCGACTATCTGCCGCGTTCGGCCCTGCGGGCTGCCGAACATCGCCCGGAGCGCGCCGCCCACCCCGCCGTCGACGCCCACAACCATCTCGGCCGCTGGCTCAGCCCCGACGGAGACTGGGCGGTGACCGACGTCCCTCGCCTGCTGGCCGACATGGACGCCATCGACGTGCGGGCGATCGTCAATCTCGACGGGCTCTGGGGCGACGAGCTCGAGGCCAACCTGGGGCGCTACGACCGAAGCTGGCCGGGCCGCTTCGCGACCTTCTGCCACCTCGACTGGACCGAGACGACGGCGCCGGGATTCGGCGAGCGCCTGGCGCGCAGCCTGGGGCGCTCGCTGGCCGCCGGCGCCCGGGGGCTCAAGGTGTGGAAGGATCTCGGGCTCAGCCTCACCGACGAGCGCGGCAAGCTGCTCCTGCCCGACGACGAGCGGCTGGCACCGGTCTGGGGCGTCGCCGCGCAGGCAGGCGTGCCGGTGCTCATCCACACCGCCGACCCGCGGGCCTTCTTCAGCCCGGTCGACGCCGCCAACGAGCGTCTCGAGGAGCTGCTGGCCAACCCCGGGTGGTCGTTCGCGCATCTCGGCGCCGGCCACTACGACCGCCTGCTCGAGGCGCTCGAGGCGCTCGTCGCCGCCAACCCGGCGACGACGTTCATCGCCGCCCACGCGGCCGGCGCGGCCGAAGATCTCGACAGGGTCGACCGATGGCTGACCGCGTATCCGAACCTGTTCGTCGACATCGCCGCGCGGCTGGCCGAACTGGGTCGCCAGCCGCGGCGCTCGAGGGCGCTCGTCATGAGGCACCCGTCACGTGTCCTTCTCGGCTCCGACGTCTTCCCGCCGAGCGTCGGAGAGTACGCTATCCACTTCCGCTTTCTCGAGACCGGCGACGAGCACTTCGCCTACTCGCTCGACGAGCCTCCGCCCCAGGGGCGCTGGCGCATCTCCGGGCTGGAGCTGCCCGACGACGTGCTGAAGCTCGTCTACGCCGGCAACGCGCGCCGGCTCATCCCCGGCCTGGTCAGCGGGTAGAGCCGCCGCTTCGCGGCGTCACCCGAGGCGGGCCGGCAGCGCCGGTCGCAGCCGCGTACAGGTCGAGCACGCGCTCGATGTGGTGGCGGATCAGCGCCTCCGGCTCGGCGGCGATCCGGCCTTCCCGGACGGCGCGGTGACCCCACGGCAGGTACTGGCTGAGCAGGGCGGCCGGCATGGGGTGCTCGCCGAGATTGCCCAGCATCGTGGCCAACGCCTTCTGGACCTCGGGCCGCGGCCAGTAGTAGCGGCAGCGGTCGCTGTAGCTGAAGGCGCGCTTGAAGCGCACCTGCCGTGCGCTCCCGCGGTAGTATGCAGCCCAGTGCTCCGGGTGACGCACCATGGCGGCGTCGAGCACGGCACGCAGATGCGAGCGCCGGCCGGCCGGGTGCCGGCGCAGCATCTCCGCCTCGATCGACTCGAGGGCGAACACTGCTTCGCGGAACGCGAACGTGAGCCAGGGACCCACCTTGAGGATGGCGAAGCCGTCGTCGACCAGGCCGGCGAGGGCGGCCGGACTCTGGTAGTCGGTCGAGTGGGCCTCGTACACGAGCGGCCACTCGCGCCGCAGGTAGCCGCTGAGCCCTGCGGCGGCCGCAGGGTCGTAGGCGACGACGGTCTGATCGCCGAACTCCACGCCCGGCTGCACGACCACCGCCACGACGCGCTCCCAGGCGGCCTCGAGGCCGGCGACGGCGAAGCCGTCGCCGGCCAGCGTGAGCGTACGCGCCACGGCGGCCACCGGAGTCACGCGGGGTCCGGCCGCGCCGGCGACCTCTCCGCCCGGCGCCGGCACCTCTGTGCCGATCACATAGACGAGGGGCGGCGCACCGGCGGGAAGCTCGCGGTGCGCGGCCTCGGCAGCGCGACAGAGCTCCACTGCCCGGGCCGTCGCCGTCTCCTCGTCGACCGGTCCGCCGGCGCCGCCGGGATCGTCGGCGCAGGCCATGCTCGCGTCGAGGTGCAGCTTCGTGTAGCCGGCGAGGACGTAGCCGCGCACGAGCTCGCGGGCAGCAGCCATGGCCGTCGTCGCCGCCTGGGCGCGCCAGGGATAGGGGCCGAGGTGATCGCCGCCCAGGACAAGGTCGGCGGCCGGCACGCCGGCCGCCGCGGCCACCTGCGCGACGGCATCGCGAAAAGCCGCCGGCGTCAGGCCCGTGTAGCCGCCGTCCTGGTTCACCTGGTTGGCGGTCGATTCGACGCAGAGCAGGGTGCCGTTGCGGGCCGCGTGCGCGGCGGCGGCTTCGAGCACGAACGGCTCCGCCGAGCAGATCGAGGCGACGCCGGCGCGCTCGCCGCGCCGGTTGGCCGCCAGCAGATTGCGCAGGCGCTGCCCGCCGAGCGGCGGCCGGCTCACGGGCATGCTCCGACTGGCGGCCTGCTCACGGGGCGCCCTCCGGCCGCACGACGTCACCGAGCCGCGGCGCCAGGCCTTCGACCGCGGCTCGAGCCTCTTCGAGCGTCGGTTGCGCCGCGACCCCGCCCGCGCCCCGCGCCGACAGCGAGCCGCAGGCGACGCCCAGAGCCAGGCAGCGGCTCACCTCGTAGCCGAGCAGCCGGCCGCACAGAAATCCGGCGTCGAAGGTGTCGCCGGCGCCGACGGTGTCGACGACTGTCACGGCCGGGGCGGAGACGCGCACCAGCCGGCAGCCGTCGTGCGCCAGGGCGCCGGCCGCACCGAGCTTGATCACCGGCAGTGGGCCGCGAGCGGCCAGGACCGCGGCCGCCACGACGGGGTCGGCCACGCCGCTCACGGCGGCCGCCTCGGCGCCGTTGACGAAGAGCACGTCGACGACGGGCAGGACCTCGGAAAGGCCGCCGTCCCACCCCTCGGCGGGGTCCCAGTTCAGATCGAGCGATGTGCCGGCGCCGGCTGCACGTGCGGCCTCGAAGAGGCCGCGCAGACCCGCTGCCAGCCTCGCCTGCAGATAGAACGAGCTCACGTGGACGTGACGCGCGCCGCTCACCAGACGGTCGTCCACCATCTCCGCCGTGAGCGCGTCGACACAGCCGGCGAAGGTCACGATGGCGCGGTCGTCGCCGCGCGCCAGGGCCACAGTGAGCCCGGTGGCGAGGTCGTCGCGGACACCGACGCCGCTCACGTCGACGCCTCGGCGCCCCAGCTCGTCGAGCATGAAGCGCCCGGCGGCGTCACCGCCCACCAGACCGGCGAAGGCCGTCCGCAGGCCGAGCCGCGCCGCTGCGCAGGCCATGATCGCAGCCGAGCCGCCCACCGTGAGGGCGCCGCCCTCGACGAGCTGCTCGGCCTGCCCGTAGGCGAGTCGCTCGGGCGCGCCGTGCAGCACGACGTCGGGGTTGGCGTCGCCGACGACCAGCAGGTCGAAGGTGGCGCTCATGCGGCCGCGGCCGCCCGGCCCCGGCCGAGTCTCGCGGTGCGTAACGCCTTCACCGCAGCCCCTCGGGCATGAGGTCGCGCTCGGCCGCCAGCATCTCGTCTACCAGGGTCTCCATCTGCGCCAGCGACAGCACGGCGCCGGCGTTGGGGTCGAGGGCGACCGCCTGCAGCACGCGCTGCCGATCGCCTTCGAGGGCCGCGCGGACGGTCAGCTCGACCACGTTGAGGAAGGTGCGGTCGAGGGCCGCGCACTGCGGCGGGAGGTCGCCTACGCAGGTGGGCTGCACGCCGGCCTTGTCCACCAGGCACGGCACCTCGACACAGGCGTCGTGCGGCAGGTTCGTGATGAGGCCGGTGTTGCGCACGTTGCCGTACACGGTGCGCGGCACGCCGGTCACCATGGCATGGACGATCTGCGCCGCGTACTCCTGGCTGCGTTCGATCTCGAAGGGCTCGCCCGCCGCCAGCATGCGCTTCTCGTCGGCGTACATCTCGAGGTTCTCCTCGCTGCGCCGGACGTACTCGTCGACGGGAATGCGCAGGCGCTCGATCTCGGCGTCGTCGCGCATGAACCAGGGCACGTACTCGGCGAAATGCTCGCTGCTCTCGGTGGGAAAGTAGCCGAAGCGCCGGTAGACCTGCACGCGCACGTGGCGGCCGAGCCCTTCGGGGTCGGCGGCGATCGCCGCGTCGAGCGCCGGGTAGAGGCTCCTGCCGTCGTGCTCGACGCGCAGCACCCAGCTCATGTGGTTCACGCCGGCGCCGTGAAAGATGATCTCGTCCGGGGGCACGCCGACGTATTCGGCCACCTGGCGGCTGGTGTTCTGGATGGAGTGGCACAGGCCGACGATGTTGTGATGCCGCGAACCCGCATACCAGGCCCAGCAGTTCATCGCCATCGGGTTGGTGTAGTTGAGCATCCAGGCCTGCGGGCACAGCTCGGCCATGTCGCCGGCGATGGCGAGCATGACCGGGATGGTGCGCAGGGCGCGAAACACGGCGCCCACGCCCGACGTGTCGGCGATCGTCTGGCGCAGGCCGTACCTCTTGGGGATCTCGAAATCGAGCTGCGTCGCCGCATGCCCGCCGACCTGGACCATGTTGATGGCAAAGTCGGCGCCGTCGAGGGCGCGACGGCGATCGGTGGTCGCGGTAATGCGGCCGCGAGCGCCGAGAGTGTCGTTCGTCCAGCGGGCCATCGCTGCGGCGGTGGCCAGCCGCTCCTCGTCGATGTCGTGCAAGGCGATCTCGACATCGGCCAGCTCGGGAAACGAGAAGATGTCGCCGAGCAGATTGCGCGTGAACTCCACGCTGCCGGCGCCGATGAACGCGATCCTGGTCATGCCCGTCGCCGTCCTTTCGCTGCCGGCGCCGCGGACCCGCGGCGCCCGCTCCCTGTCGCGCCCGACGGCGCATGGTACGCCGACCGGCTCGACCGTTCTTGAGCGATACGGTCGCACATCGAGCAGAAATGAGCAAGGTTCACGCACAACGGCAGGCAGAGCGGAGCGGCTGCGGGCGCAGCCGGGGCGGCCGGGCGGTGGGCGCAGCCGGGGCGGCCGGGCGGCGGGCGCAGCCGGGGCGGCGGGGCGGGAGTCGCTGTCGCGACTCCCGCCCCGCCGCCGTCACAAGCGCGGCCCTGTTCTTACAGCGTCTTCAGCCGCTCGACGAGGGCCGGCACGAGCTTGTACAGGTCGCCCACCACGCCGTAGTCGGCGAGCGCGAACATGGGCGCATCCTTGTCCTGATTGACGACCGCGATGATCCGCGCCTGGGCGATGCCGACGGTGTGCTGCACCTGCCCGGAGATGCCCACGGCCAGGTACATGTCGGGTGCGGTCTTGGCGCCCGACAGGCCGACGATGCGGTCGTCGGCCATCCAGCCGAAGTCGGCGAGACTCTTGGTGCAGGCCAGCTCGGCCCCCAGGGCCGCGGCCAGCGCCTCGGTGAGAGGCAGATCGTCGCGCTTGGCCAAACCGCGGCCCACGCCGACGATGCGCGCGGCGGCGGCCAGGTCGACGGCCTGACCCTCTTTGGGCCTGCGGTCGACGACCTTCACGGCCGGCGCGGCCAGCTCCGCCGACACGGCCACGACGGCCTCGCCGGCCCCGGCGCCGCCCGGCTCGCCGGCCTCGAAGATCTTGGGCATGACGGCCACGACCTGCACGGGCGTGGCGATAGTCTCGCGCTGCACGGTGGCCCCGCCAAGGTTGTAGCGGCCGGCGACGAGCAGCCCGTCTTCGACTGTGAGCGAGATCGCGTCGGTGACGCAGCCGGCGCCGAGACGCTGGGCGAGACGGCCGCCGAGCTCGCGACCGCGGCGCGTAGAGCCCAGCAGCACGACGCTCGCCCCGGCCTGCTCGACGATGTGGGCGAGCGCCTGGGTAACGACCGCCGTGTCCAGGCCCTCGAGTGCGGGCTCGGTGCAGACATACACGGGCGCGGCACCGTGGGCCGCCAGAGCCGCGGCGGCAGCCGCGGTACCGGCGGCTTCGGCGCCGAGCACCGCCGCGCTCACCGTAAGGCCGAGTTGCGGCGCGAGCCCGCGGGCGGCGCCCACCAGCTCGAGAGCCGTATCTGCCTGTTCTGAGTAGACGAGGATCGCAGCCATCGCCCTCACCTCCCCAGGACGCCTTCGGCGACCAGCGCGTTGATCAGAGCCTCGGCCTGCGCGGCCGGTTCGCCGTCGAACAGCACGTGCTTGCGCGACTGTTCCTCGGCCAGGTTGGAGCGTACGGCGCGCCGCGGCGCGACCGCGGCGGCGTCGAGTGCCAGGTCGCCGAGCGCGTACTCGACGACCGGCTTCTTGCCGGCTTTCATGATGTTCATGAGCGACGGTATGCGGGGCTCGTTGATCTCGCTCACCACGGTGACCGCCGCCGGCAGCGCCGTCTCGAGGGTCTCGATGGACTCGCCCATGCTGCGCTCGGCCCGCAGGACCGCGCCGGTCGACTGCAGAGAGCGTGCGTAGCCGATCTCGGGCAGGCCGAGCAGCTCAGCGACCCGTGAGGGCACCTGGCCCGAGTAGCCGTCGGTCGAGCCTTCGCCGAACAGCACGAGGTCGAACGGCCCCGCCTTGCCGATCGCGCCCGCCAGAGCGAGCGCCACGCCCGCCTGGTCTGACTGGTCGAGCGCCGGGTCGGAGACGATGACGGCCTCGTCGGCGCCGATGGCGAGAGCCTCTTTCATGGTCTCGCGGATCTTGCGGTCGCCCTCGGACACGGTGACGGCCACGACGCGCCCGTCACCGGCGGCGTCGCGCAGCAGCAGCGCCGCTTCGAGAGCGTTCTTGTCGAGGTCGCCCACTTTGAAGGGCACCGCCTCGAGCACGGGCGCGCGGTCTTTCACGCGCATGAGCTGCAGGTCGGGATTGGTCTTTACGCACACGGCGATATCCACGGCATCACACCTCCGGGCGTCGCTGGTTGTGACGGGCCGGGGCGCGCGGGGCCGGCGGGTCTATCGGCCCGCCGCCCCGCGCGCCCCTCTAGCTCATCCGGTACTGCACCCCAAAGCCGCCTCGCGGGTACTCCCAGCGCAGCGCCTTCTCGTCGCAGCAGATCAGGCAGGTGCCGCACTCCAGGCAGCCCTCCCAGTTGACGGTCATGTCGCCCTGGTCGTTTGTCTCGTACAGGTCGGCCGGGCACACCTGCAGGCAGACGCGCCGCGTACAGACGGTGCGGCACGTCTCCGTGTCGATGACGATGTGGGGTTCCTGGTCGAGCTTGAAGACGTTCGCGCCGAGCTTGGCGTCGACCTTACCGGGCTGTTCGCTCATGACGGCCTCACCTCACACCTTGCGCAGGGACCAGAGGTCCTTGAGCGTGTCGATCTTGAGGAACTCACGCCGGGCGCCGCGCAGGCTCGTGCGCACGAGGGTCGCCGAGCTTTCGTCGTCGACCGCGAAGAAGCCCTCGAGCAGGCGCGCCACGGCGCCCGGGTACTCGCTGAACAGGCGGCGGTTCTCGATGGCCCGCGGCACACCGCGACCGGCTTCCATGGCGCGCATCACAAAGGTCTCGCGCAGGAAGCGCTCGTAGACGGCCAGCGCGGCGGCCGACGAATCGCCGGCGGCGCGGGCGGCCAGGGCCGCCCGCGCCGCCGCCCAGCCCGAGGCGATCGCCAGGTCCATGCCGCGCACCGTGACCAGGGCGTTCAGGGCAAAGCCGGCGGCCTCGCCGGCCAGCAGGTAGCCGGCCCCGTACGACCGCGGCAGCTTGTCGATGCCGCCCTCGAAGACGGCGTGGGCCGAGTACTCGGCGAGCTCGCCGCCGCGCACCAGCGGCTTGATCTGGGCGGCCTCTTTGAAGGCGTCGAGCAGCTCCCACGACTCGAGCTCGTCGCTGCGCGTGCGCATCTGCTCCATGCTGACCACGACGCCCAGGGCGATCGACGCCCGATTGGTGTAGAGAAAGCCGCCGCCCGTCATGCCGCGCGTGACGTCGCCCATGAAGAGCTGAGCGGCGCCCTCGCCTTCGTTCAAGCGCCAGCGATCCTCGATCACGCCGGGCGGCAGCTCGATGATCTCCTTGAAGCCGACGGCGTGGTCGGCGGCGCGGGGCTGCTCGCGCAGCCCCGCGCCGCCCGACAGCAGCCCCAGCACGCCCTCGGCGATGATCGTCACCTCGGCGCCGACCTCGTCGCCGCCGGCCCGCACACCGATCACGCGCTCGCCGTCGCGCAGCAGCTCGTCGGCTTTCATGTCGGTGACCACCATGGCGCCCGCCGCGGTGGCCTTGTCGGCGAGCCACTGGTCGAGCTTGGCCCGCTGGATCGTGTAGGACTGAGGCGACGGGCCCGACAGGCGCTCCGAGGCAAGCTCGACCGTCGTGGCGGCGCCGTCGCCCAGCATGGTGATCAGCTCACGGGCGACCGGCCGCTCGAACGGCATGTCGTCCCACAGCTCGGGATAGATGCGCCGCAGGGGCCGCATGTAGAGGCGGCCGCCGGTGACGTTCTTGGCACCCGCGTAGTTGCCGCGCTCGAGGACCATGACCTCGACGCCCTCACGCGCCAGACCGTAGGCGGCCACCAGGCCGGCGAGACCGCCGCCGACGACGATGCACTCGACCTTCTCCATGTCTGCTCCCGCTTTGCTAAAGGGCCAGGGCAATCGGCAGCGGCGGCTGGCCGCCGCTGCCGCGGGCGGGTCGCGCCGTCAGGCGACGGCCCGCCCGCGGGTTGCCGCTCTCAGTCCTTGAACGGGTTGTGCGTATCGCCCCACTCGTCGCGGGCGATGATGCCGCGCATGATCATCAGGCCGCCCTCGGCTCCGACCTCGTAGCTCATGACGCCGCGCAGCAGCATCTCGAGCGGCGTCTCCTTGGTGTAGCCGAAGGCGCCGTGGTACATCATGCCGTGCCGGGCGATGTCGTGGCACAGGGTCGGCGCCAGACACTTGCAGGTGCTGATGACCTTGTTGATCTCCTTGCGGCTGAACTGGCCGGGGCTGGTGTGCTCCTGGCCGATCATCCAGGCGCCGCGCAGCAGGTTGAGCTTGAGCATGTCGAGCTGCATCCAGTCGTCGGCCATCTCGAACGAGATGCCTTCCCACTTGCCGAGCGGCTTGCCGAACGTGGTGCGCTGGGCCGTGTACTCGCCACTGATCTCGAGGGCCTTCTCGGCGCCGCCGAGGCAGGCCGCGACGACCAGCACGCGGGCGGCGTTGAAGCCGTCCATGTTGACGTAGAAGCCCTTGCCCTCCTCACCCAGCACGTACTTGCGGGGCAGCTCCACGTCCTTGTAGATCCAGCCGCCGGTAGACAGACCCATGCGGCCCATGTCCTTGTAGGTCGTGTAGGAGATGCCGGGCAGATGGGCGGGCACCCAGATGAAGGTCATGCCCTTGTGACCCTGATTGGGATCGGTCTTGACGAGCGTGCAGTGGCCGCTGGGCGGACCGCACTTCTCGCACTCCTTGGGGCCGCTCACGTAGGCCTTCTCGCCGTTCATGATGAAGGCCTGCTTGTCGTCGTTCCACGGCGCGATGGTGGAGATGGCGCCGAGGTCGGAGCCGCCGCCCGGCTCGGTGGTGTTGATGCCGACGAACGCCTTGCCGGCGGCGGCGGCGGGCAGGACTTCCTGCTTGAGCTCCTCGGTGCCGTAGCGATTGATGATGTACGACCAGCCGATGGTGAGCAGCGTGTAGACGGGAGTGCTCATGCTGAGGTCGGCGCGGGCGATCTCCTGGATGGAGATCATCGCGTAGATCAGGCGCTCCTCGTCGGGCAGCGNNGGGAATGCCGTCCTCGGCCTCGTCGATGGCGCGGGCGCGCGGCTCGAGGTTCTTGGTGAGCCACTCGCGGATGGCCTGACGGTAGAGGTTTTGCTCGGTCGTGTACCTGAAGTCCATGGGCTCCTCCTCGTGCGACCGGCGACCGGCCGCGTTACGGTTCGCTCACCTGCGCCGGCGCTCCCTGAAAAGCAAAACGCCCCCAGGATGCGCACAACGCGCTCGCTGGGGGCTCATGACCGTGGCAACCGTGGCCGAGTGGCCACCGTCAAGCCATGTGTGCAGCAGTGCTCATCATATACGTGTCGCGGCGGCACCGACAACGTGCCAGGGCGTCCCACGCGGCCGGCCGCCTTTATGCTTCGCGGCCCCCGGCCCCTGAGTCCTCCGCTTCGAGGCCCTTGGCGCCGGGGCTCTCGACTTCGCGGCCCTTGGCGCCGGGGCTCTCTGCCCGGTGACCCTTGACGCCGAACGGCGCCGACTGGTCGACGGCCTCGAACACCTGGTGCAGGGCAAACAGCAGGGCGGCCTGCGAATGGCCCAGGTAGTGCTCATGGATGGCCGCTTCGATCTCGGCCCGCTCGGTGACCACCGAGCGCCCGGTGAGCAGGCGGGCGAAGAAGTCGCGGGCGAGGTCCATGAGCAGCGTGCTCGAACAGCCCGTGACAACGCCGTGCTCGTCGACTTCGATCACCAGGCCGACACGGCGGTGAAGGTTCTGGTGCGAGACGTCCTGCGGCAGGCGCGCGTAACCCGAGAAGAGGTAACCGTCCACGTGCCACAGTCTATCAAAACAGCCCGCGGCCCGGTCGCTCGAGGGCCCGTTCAGGACCCCTGCCGCCGATACCGGCCGATCGCCGCCTGGAGCTTCCGCTCGGTGGGGGCCCGCCGAGCGCTTGCGCAGCCCCCTCCGACCTGTATCATGGTGGCGCTGCACACATGACTTCCGGCGACAGACGCCTGTCCCCGGCCGCGGTCACGGGCCCCCAGCAAGCGCACACGGCTGTCTGGGGGCTTTCGCGTTTCGTCCGGGCGGCCGTTCCCGGCGCGCCACGGCACGCGAAGCGAGCAAGGAGGGCCGGCAGTGACCCCACCGTCCGACAGCGACGCCACGTCCCACAGCGACGCCACGTCCCACCTGGGCGTCAAGCCGGGCATAGGCGGCAAGCCCGGCACCGGCGGCA
>PLTW01000118.1 GCA_003164655.1 Actinomycetota bacterium | reverse complement strand
GTCAGGCAGCGTCGGCTCGACCGCGACTACTGGCTGTTGCCGGGCGGCGGCGTGAAGTTTGGCGAATCCGTGGCCGACGCCTTGCGCCGTGAGCTCTACGAAGAGCTTCGTCTCGAAGTCGCACCCGGCCGGCCGCTCGCCGTCGCCGAAGCGATCTCCGACGACATGACGCGCTATCCCAAGCACGTCGTGCACGTGATACTGCAGGCGACGCTCGTCGATGCCGCGGCGCAGGCGCACCTGGGCGGCGACGCCGCCGTGCTTGAAGCGCGGTTCGTTGCCCGTGAGATGCTGCGCGAACTCACGCTGAAACCACCGATCGCGCCGTTTCTCGACGGCTGTTTCGACGCCCTGCCGTACGCCATGGAGTATCTCGGCGTCGTCTGGTAAGCGAGAGCGCCCCCGATGCGCGTCGCTCGTTCCTTGAACGTGTGCCCATCGCGTCCTGACAGAGCGTCCGCGAGAGCTCGAATGTAACGCACGATAATCAATGTTATGTAAAGCTACGGCATCGGCCAACGATTGCGTCGGGTCGCCGCCGCTGCGGCCGTCGCCCATCCATCCCCCAGGCGCCCATCCCCAACGACTCCCGGGCCGACTCATGCAGACTTGCGTAAGCGGCCGCAGCGCGCGGCGGCGTGGCCAAGGACACGTGAGATGCCGGCGAAACGCCCGGCGGTACTCGCCTCGGGCGCCGGGCGTTCTAAGCCCGCGGCAGGATCCTCAGTACGTGATCAGCGTGAAGACGTCGACGCCGGCCAGCCTGTCACGGCCGTGCAGATCGGCAAGCTCGATCAGGAAAGCGGCGCCGACCGGCGTGCCGCCCATCTTCTGGACGAGCCGCACCTTGGCCGAAGCGGTCCCGCCGGTGGCCAGCAGGTCGTCGTGGATCAGGACGTTCATGCCCGGCGCGATGGCGTCGGCATGGACCTCGAGCGAGTCGGTGCCGTACTCGAGGTCATAGGACTCGGTCACTGTCGCGAAGGGGAGCTTGCCCGGCTTGCGAGCGCACACGAAGCCGGCGTTCAGCACGTAGGCGAGCGCCGAACCCAGGATGAAGCCGCGCGACTCGGCGCCCAGCACGACATCGACGTGGCGGCCGACCGACCACTCCGCCATGCGGTCGACGGCGGCGCGCAGCGTCTGCGCGTCCTGCAGCAGCGGCATGATGTCGCGAAACAGGATGCCGGGCTTGGGAAAGTCGGGGATCGTCCGGATCCGGGCGGCAAGATCGATCTGCCTTGCATCCTGCACGATGTCCTCCTGGGAGCGGCTGAGACTGAGCGGCGTCTAGACTGTAAGGCGTCGTATGTACCGTGTGAGCAGCAGCTGGTGGAGCTGCGACATGGCCTGGGCGAGCTCTTCGAGGACCTCGAGAGCCTCGAGACGCTGCTCGGCGCGGTGCGAGCGCAGCATCGGCAGGATGACCTGTTCGATCAGCCCGCCCTCGCGATCGACCGCGCTCTTCATGGCGCGCAGGTTCTTGGGCCGCAGACCGGCCTGGGCCAGACGGGCGGCGGTGGCCGCCACGCTCGCATCGAGCTCGCCGTACCGGCGCACGCCGCTGACCTGGCGGCCCTTGATGAGCTCGAACTCCTCGAGCTCGGCGAGCAGGTTGGCGTCGGCCCCGGCGAGCTGCTGCAGCTCCTCGGCGGTGAACTCCTTCTCGCCGGCCGGGTTGGGCACGAAATCGGCCTTGCGCAAGCCGCCGCGCGCCGGCCCGGCTACGCCGGCCGGCGCCCTCTCGATCTCTTTGCGGATGACCTTGAGCGGCAGATACTCGTCGCGCTGCAGTGCCAGCACACGGATCAGCCGCTGATAGTCGTCGCGCGTGAACAGCCGGTAGCCGCCCTTGGTGCGCCGGGGCGTGACCAGGCCCTGCTCTTCGAGATAACGCAGCTTGCTGACGCTGATGTCGGGGAACTCGCCCTTGAGGCGTTCGACCACCGCTCCGATGGTCATGAGCTTCTCGTCGCCGATGTCGAACAGGACCTCCGTCTTTTCGTTCACGGCGTGATGAACGTGAGCTTGTACTTGCCGATCTGCAGCTCATCGCCGTCGAGCAGCGTTTGACGCTCGATGCGCCGGCGATTGACGTAGGTGCCGTTCAGGCTGCCCTGATCGGCGATCACATAGGCGTCGTTCTCGCGCGTGACGACGGCGTGATTGCGCGACACGGTGACGTCGTCTAGGAACACGTCGGAGTCGGGATGGCGGCCGATGGTCGTTCGCACGGCCGTGAGCGTGTACGTCTCTCCCGCCCTGCCTCCCCCGCTGCGGATGACGAGGGCGGCGCGCTCGGCCAGCCCGCTCGATAGCGGCGCGAGCGTCTCGGGACTCTCACCGGGTGAGTAGTTCATCGTGTTCTGGATATCGGGCTGGTCGGCGATGAGGCTCACGCCGCAGCGCATGCAGTAGTTGACGCCCTCGGAGTTGCGATACCCGCAGTTCGGGCAGAACACGGCTTAGTCCTCGGCGGCGGCAGGCTCGTCCCCGCGCCGCTCGACAACCTCGACGGCAGGCAGCCTGGCGGCCAGGATCTCAGACAACCGGGTGACGTCGTCGGCCGTGATGATCGACTCGCCGGCCTCGTGGTGCTGCTGGAGCCGCAGAACGAGCTCGGCGCGCAGGATGTCGATCCTGCCGTGGAGGATGCGTCGCTGGCGAGAGACCTCGTGCTCCTCGGCGGTCAGCTCGCCGATGAGCTTCTTGAGCTCTTCGTCGGACAGCGAAACCAGGTCGATGATGTCGTCCATCGCGCTTGTCCTTCCGTGGTCGCGACCGGGATGGCTACCTTACAGTACGCTACAGCAACCTTCAACTTCACGTTGAGATGTTCCCCGCCGGGCCGCCGCCGGCTCGCCATCGCCAACGTCGCCTCAGTCGAGCAGGCGCACGATGCCGCGATCGCGCAGGCGGCCGAGCGCCCGCAGCACGTCATATTCGTCGGCGCAGCCGTCGACGAGCGCTCCGTCGACGATGTCGCCCACGGCGCGCTGTCCAGGCCCGAGGTGGCCCAGGACCGTGGCCTCGACCGCATCCCCGGCGCCGCCGCCGAGGAACCTGACGCGAGCATACGAGGGCAGCGCATCGCGCAGGCGACCGATCTCATCGACCCGGCGCATGGCTTCCATGAGCAGGGAGCCGGTCGGCAGGTCGTTCGAGGTCTCACCCGGGTCGCGGTCGGGATCGAAGACGAAGCCGCCCTCCTTGAGGGTCAGGAGGGCGTAGAAGGCGCGCGCGCCGGTCAGCGCGCCACACGACGCGTTCACGAGTGCGCCGCCGCGAAAGGCGAGAAACCCGGCCGGCGAGTCGTCGGTGTGGGTCACGTCGAGCACGCCGGTCTTGGCGCCCAGCGTCGTGATCTCGACGAGGTCGCACAGCGCCAGCTCAGAGAGAGTCCCCGTCAGGCTCATCGTGCTCCGCCTTTGCTTACGACCTCGAGTCTACCACGTGCTCGCCCTGCCCCCCGCCGCGTCGCTCCGCGCCACGCTTCAGTTCGCGCCCCGAAACGACGATACTCACGGGGTAAAACGCAGGCGCTCCCGCGGCGGACCATCCTGATATACTCCGCGCATAGGGCGCCCCGTGCCGAAAGGAGACCCGCGTGGCGAAGCGCAAAGGCCTCGTCATCAACGACCGCCAGCTCGACCTCTGCGACGACCTTCTGCGCAAGCTGAAAGACGTCACCGGGTCGACCTTCCTGGCGTTGATCTCGACATCGGGCCAGCCGATCACCACCGCGTCCGACGACTACCACCCCGAGACGCTCTCGCTGGCTTCGTTGGCCGCCAGCTCGTTTGCCGCGACCCAGCAGCTCGCCAGCATCCTCGACGAGAGAGAGTTCACGCTGCTCTTCCACGAAGGCAAGACCTCCAACCTCCACGTCTCCCAGGTCTCCGACCAGGTCCTGCTCATCATCACCTTCGGACGCGAGACCCAGGTCGGCAAGGTGCGCCTCTACACGCAGCGCGCGATCGAAGTGCTGCGGCCGATCTTCGAGGGCTCCGACGAAGAGAACGAGGCGCTGTCGGTCGACGACGATTACGAAGCGACGGCCGGCAAGGCGATCGACGACCTGTTCGCCGACCTCGAGGGACAGCCCTGACATGCCGCTGATCAACTTCGCCGCCCGCGAGATCAACTACAAGATCGTCTACTACGGCTGCGGGCTTTGTGGCAAGACGACTAACATCCAGTACATTCACCGTAAGATCAACCCGTCGGCGCGCGGCAAGCTCGTCTCGATCGCCACCGAAGAGGAGCGCACCCTGTACTTTGACTTCCTGCCCCTGAGTCTGGGCACCGTCAAAGGCATGCAGACGCGCTTTCATCTGTACACGGTGCCCGGCCAGAGCTACTACAACGCCAGCCGCAAGCTGGTCCTGCAGGGCGTCGACGGCGTCATCTTCGTCGCCGACTCGCAGATCACCAGACTCGACGAGAACGTCGAAAGCTATCTCAACCTCTGGGACAACCTGATCTCCCAGGGCGACGACCTCCCCAAGCTGGGCTTCGTCATCCAGATGAACAAGCGCGACCTCACCGACATCTTCTCGGTCGAAGACCTAAACGAGCTCCTCAACCACACCCAGTCGTCGGTCATCGAGGCCTGTGCAGTCAGCGGGCTTGGAGTGTTCGAGACGCTGAAGCTCGTCTGCAAGCAGGTCATCGCCAAGACGGCCTGAGCGGCGCTCCCCGGCGAGGTCCGGCCGGCGAGACGCCTCGTCCTAGCCCTTCGTGCCGATGCGCTCGATCCAGTCCTTGGGCGCGTAGGTCGACACGAATGTCTCGGTCGAGCGCACCCGATTACCATCTTTGACAGTTCGTACGACCTTGACCGTGCGCCCATCGAAACCTTGCTCGTAGACGATGATGCCGCGCGCGAGAGTGTCGTCGGTGATGACCCGCGGATGGCTGCGCGACGTGCTCGCCGGCTTCATGTCGTAGAACGGCGAGGTCGTGTAGGTGACCGTGCGGCCCGTGCTGCCTGCCAGGACGACGGTGACCTGCCCGCCCCCCGCCCAGCAGCGCACCAGCAGCGCGTGGCCGGTGTCGTTTGCGAATCTCAAGTCCTGCGAGCCGTAGGCGACCTGGGCATCGCGGCCGATCGGGTAGTGGTCGATGAAGAAGTCGTGCGGATGGCGCTCGACGATCGGCAGGCCGGCAAAGAAGGCGGCGTTGAAGAGCGTCGTGGCGAACTGGCACAGCCCGCCCCCCACGCCGAGCCGCAGGACGCCGTTATCAATGACCGGAGCGTAGTCGAAGCCGCGGTTCACCGTGCGCGGGCCGAGCGTGTCGTTCAACGAGAAGACCGCCCCGGGCTTGATGACGGCGCCGTCGACCAGCTTGGCGGCCTGCATGATGTTCTGGGCCCGGGGCTTGTTGGTCTGGTCGTAGTAGGTCGTAAAACGGGAGCCCAGACCGTCGAGGCCGAGCGCCAGGAGCTGATCGGTGGTGATCGTCGGCTCCAGCGTCGTCATGGGCACGACGACCTCGCGCAGGCCCGGCTGGCTGGCGGTGTAGTCCATGTCAGCCAGCAGCCGCGCCATGTCCAGTCCATAGCCCTCTCGGCTGCGCGCGATGAACACCTTCTTGCCCTTCACCACGACCGTTGCGTCCACGGCGGGCGTCTCGATGAACGCGAAGAGGCGGAGCAGCGTGGCCCGGCCCCGGGGGTTGTCGAAAGTCAGCGGCGACGTGGCGGCGCCTGGGCCGGTGCTGACCGACAGCATGGCCGCCATCTGCGCCGGGCTCAAGTCGATCTCTCGTGCGCGGAACCGCAGCCGCAGCGGCGTGCTCAGGTAGGTCGACGCCTGGGTTGCGGCCGTCCGCGCGGCGTCGGTGTCGACCGCCGGTTGCGCCGCCGTCAGGGGCAGCGGACCCTCGAACCGTCGCCAGCTCGACAGCGCCTGCACGAGCTGCGCTTCGAGACTCGCCTCGTCGATGGCGAGACCGGTGCTCGACGGTCGCACGTCCACCGTGTCGCCGACGAGACGCAGCGTGGCGTCGCGAGGCGCGCTCTCGGCGGCCGCTGCGATCTTCTGCAGACCGGCCTGAAAGGCGGACGAATCGAACCGCAGGACCGGCTCGATCGCCCCGCCGACCCCGTACCAGGGATGCAGGCCGAACACGTCGAGACGGCCGTGCGACGCCGCCCGCCGCGCGGTGGCGCCAACGTCGATCGCCAGCCCGAGGTCGGCCAGCGTGAGAGTGAGCGGACCCTCCCTGGTCTGCAGCACTACACTGGAAAGGTCGCGGGCGGCGAGCTGATGGGCGACGGCCGCCCGGGCCCCGGCGGCCGTGTCGCCGGCCAGGCTGAGGCCGCCCACCGTCACCCCGAACGGCACGCGCTCGTACAGGTAGGCCTGCAGCGCGCCGAGCGCCGTGAAGGCTACCGCGACAAGAACGCCGGCCGCCACCACGGCGGCCAGCGCGCGCCGCCGCCGCGGCGCCGCGGCGCCGCTCACACCTGGTGTCTGATCAACGGGTTCGGTCATGCCTCGGTCCGCGGGACGGCGCCGGCCGCTCGGTCAAGGTCCGCCGCAGCGCTCGCGCCCGCCTGTAGGAACGTCCACATACGTATCTATCGGACGACCGGCGGCAGGCTTGACATGTCGGCGCCGCAGCGGCGCCTAATCGGTCTTGGCGGCGATCACCGCGCGGACCCTGGCGACAAAGCCATCCGCCATCTGCTCGGAGGCGTCGATGTCGACGCCCTCGGCGTAGAGGTGAAACAGCGCTTCGTCGGCATCGGGCAGGATCTGCGCCCAGCCGCCCTTGTAGAAGACCTTGATGCCGTCGAGCAGGCTGAGGTCGTGCCCGTCGCCGCGCTGCAGCTCTTCGGTGACCGTGCGCATGACGGTGCCCTTGAGCGACCACGGGCAGCCGACCGTCTTGTGGACCAGCGTGCTCGAGGGAATGCCGGCGACCTGCTCAGAGAGCGGTACGGCGCTCGGTGCCAGCAGCTCGAGCAGCTTGCCAAGACTCATGAGCGCGTCGAAGGCGGGCAGGAACTCGGGAAAGATGTACCCGCCGCCGATAGCTCCGGCGAAGGCGACGTCGTCGGCGGTGGCCGCTTCCATGAGGGCCGGCAGCGACACCTTGGTGCGCTCGATCTCGATGCCGAAGGGCGCGGCCATCTGTTCGGCCAGGCGCGTGACGGTCAGCGGCAGGGCGATTTTGCGGCCCTTGGGCAGCGCCCCGGCCACCAGGCGTACGAAGAGCAGCAGGGTCTTCTCGAGCGGGATCTCCTGCCCCAGCTCGTCGACCAGGTACAGCCGCTCGGCGCCCGGGTCGATGACCGCGCCGAGATCGGCGCCCATGACCTTCACCAGGCGCTGCACGTCGGCGATGTTGACGCCCAGCTCGGTCGGTCCCACGCTCGTCTTCTGCTCGTCAGTGAAGGCGTGCAGCGAAATGACCTCGGCGTTCAGGTAGGGCAGCACGAGCGGCAGGACGAGCGCCACCGGCGAGTAGGAGTAGTCGATCACGAGGCGGTAGCCGCGGGAGCGGATCAGCTCGGTGTCCCACGAACCTGTGAGGCCGCGCATGTAGGTTTCGTGCGCCCGGTCGGGAAACTGGATGCGGCCCATCTCAGTGTAGAAGGCGCGCCGGAAGTCTTGGCGACCGTAGTACTTCTCGATGTTCTTCTGGGTCTTCTCGCTGATGGGAATGCCGGGCGGCTCGAACACCTGGATCTGCACGACCTCCGGGTCCCAGCTCGAGATGCGCACATGGATGCCGCCCTGGGCGTTGCCGCCCTTGATCTCAAAACGATTGACGGCCGCCGAGCTCACCCGCAGATCGCGGACATCGACGCTGGTGGAGTTCAGGCCGCTGATGATGGCGCGCTTGATGACCCGCGAGGCCGGGTGGGCGTCGCGACTGGTGACGACCTTGGCGCCTTTGGGCAGGGTGGTGCCGTAGGCCAGCGCCAGCTTGAGGCCGAGCTCGGCGGTGATATCGACGTTGATGAGCCCGACGACGCCGTCCTTGCCGAACAGCTGGGCCGTGCCGCGCGACTCCCAGATGATGCTCGAGTTGATCTGGGCGCCCGACTCGACGGTCTTGAACGGATAGATCTTGACGTCGGGGGCGATCGATGCCTGCTCACCGATGACGCACTCGTCGCCGATGGCGGCGCCTTCGCTGATGGTCGCGCCCGGTTTGATGTCGCAGTTCTTGCCGATGATGGCGCCGTAGACCTTCGCCGCGGAGCCGACGTAGGTGTTGGCGTCGATCACGCTGAAGCGCGTTTCGGCGTGGTCCTTGACGACCACGTTGCTGCCCATCACGGTGTAGGCTCCGATACGGGCGTTGCGGTCGATCTTGGCGTAGTTGCCGATCACGGCCGGTCCCGTCACATGGTCGAGCGACTCGATGCTGACGTTCTCGCCGATGTAGATGTCGTTCTCGAGGCGGATCCCCGGTATCGCGGCCTGCACCTTGCCGTCGAGCACGTCGCGGTTGGCGGCGAGGTACTGGCCAAGGCTGCCGATGTCCTGCCAGTAGCCGTCGGCGACCGTGCCGTAGAGCGGCTTGCCGAGCTCGAAGAGCTTGGGGAACAGCTCCTGGCTGAAGTCGTACGCCTGTCCTGCCGGGATGTAGTTGAAGATCTCGGGCTCGAGCACGTAGATGCCGGTGTTGACCGTGTCCGAGAATACCTGCCCCCACGTCGGCTTTTCGAGGAACCGCTCGACTCGGCCTTCGTCGTTGATCACGACTACGCCGAACTCGAGCGGATTCTCGACGTGCTTGAGGACGATCGTCACCATGGCCCCGCGACGCTCGTGCTCGGCGATGACCGCGGTGAGGTCGAAGTCGGTGAGCGCGTCGCCCGAGATCACGATGAAGCGCTCGCCGAGCAGCTCCTCGGCATTCTTGACGCTGCCGGCGGTGCCGAGCGGCACCTGTTCGACAGAGTAGTTCATGTTCACGCCCAGCTCGCTGCCGTCGCCGAAGTAGTCGCGGATGGCCTTGGGCAGAAAGGCGAGGGTCACGACGATGTCTTCGATCCCGTGCCGCTTGAGCAGCTCGACGATGTGCTCCATGCACGGCTTGTTGGCCACCGGCACCATCGGCTTGGGCTGGTTGCTCGTGAGCGGCCGCAGACGCGTCCCCTCTCCCCCGGCCATCACGACGGCGCGCAAGGGTCTCCCGTCGGTTCAGTAGGACGCGGCTTTGGCAGGGGCGGCATGAGCTGATAGTACCAGAAGCCGGCGGCGCGCTGCCGTCTGTCGGCGGCGCCGGTGACGGTTGCTAGGACACCGCGGCCGACGTCGGCCGCGAGCGCTTCCAGCGCAGAAGCTCCCGCCAGATGTAGCGAAACCCGGTGACCACGTACAACGTGGCGCCGGCGACGTACACCGGCCAGGCGACGACGCGCACGTTGATGATAAAGAACTGGATGCCGCAGACCAGCGTGAAGTTGGCCAGCTTGCCGCCCCTCATGATGCTCGGCTTCTCGTGATAATGGAACAGCATCAACGCCGAGCCGGCCAGCATGAGGCCGTCGCGCACGATCAGCGGCACGACCGCCCACCAGGGCAGGACGCCGAACAGCAGCAGGGCGCCGACCAGGAACAAAAAGAGGATGCGGTCGGTCACGGGGTCGAGTACGCGCCCCAGGTCGCTCTGCCAGTGATAGCGGCGCGCGAGCCAGCCGTCGAGCACGTCCGACAGCGCCAGGACCAGGACGAGGATCGCCGCTGGCCAGCTCGCCCCCGGCGCCTGGCGGCTGTACACCCACAGAAAGAGAGGCAGAGCGCACAGGCGGCCGATCGTTATGGCGTTGGGGATCATGCGGCGCGACATGCTGCGTAGTGTACAGGACGGCGCGGGCGGGGCGGCTTGTCGCCGCCCGCCCGCGCCGTCCGCCGGGCACCGGCGCGTGGCCGCGCAGGCGCTGCCGAGCGAGCTTTCGTTGTGCTACACTACGGCCTCGTTCCGCGATCGGCGTGTGGCGCAGCCTGGTTAGCGCACTAGTCTGGGGGACTAGGGGTCGCCAGTTCGAATCTGGCCACGCCGACCAATCTCTTTGCGGGGGCTTTATCTCTCGGCGCAGCGCCGTGCTGCGGTCGCAACGAGCTCGCCGTCCCCCGCCTCTCCCCCACTCTGGTCCCGGCCTTCGGGCGCTCAAACCAGAAGCGACCGGGCACTGCCGGTCGCAAGCTGTACATCGGGTGTCGCACGAGGTCAGACCGCGAAGCTGCGCGCCCGCGAGTCGCCGTTGCCATTGCCGTGCCCATTACCGTTGCCGTGCCCATTACCGTTGCCGTGCCCATTACCGGCGCCGAGCCCGTTCCCGTTGCCGGACCGTTCGAGCAGGGCCTTGATGTCGTCGGAGAACGGTGTGTGGAGCAGCAGCACGCTGTAGAGCGCGTCGATAAGCTGGGTCGAGGCGTCCAGGACATCGGCGACCTGGCGCAGCCGGTACTCGAGAAAGAAGTCGGGCTCGACGCAGAGGGCCGTGGCGATCGTGCACATGACGGGATCGGCCGGCACCGGCCGCGTGCCCTTGGTGAGGTGGTTCAGGTAGCCGGCCGAGAGCTGCGTCTTGTAGGCCAGCTGGCGGTAGCTGAGGTGGCGCTCTTCCATGAGACCTTTCAGTGAACCCTGAAAGCGTTCGCGGGAGTAGCGGGGTCGAGTGACTTTGAGCATCGTCTGCATGTCGTTAGAGGTTATCGCCCATAGTTGACATTAACTTGAGCGCACTTCGGGCGTTTTGTAGCCTGGACAGGCAACGCGCGGGCGACGGTCGGCGCCCGGACGCGCTTCGCTGCGCGCGGTTGTGGTGCGCGATGGGGCCCTACGAGGCGCCGAGCGCGGCGGCCACGGCCGCCGCCAGGTCGTCGGCGGCCACGTCGCGACGGTCGCCGCCGGCGCGCCGCTTGAGCTCGACCATGCGCTCGGCGGCGCGCTTGCCGACCACGACCTGGACGGGGCAGCCCAGAAGGTCGGCGTCCTTGAATTTGACGCCCGCCGACAGATCGCGGTCGTCGAACAGGACGTCGAGGCCGCGCTCGGCGAGGGTGGCGTAGAGCTCCTCGGCGAGCGCCGCCTGGCTCGGGTCGGCGGCCCTCACCACGAGCAGGTGCACCTGGAACGGCGCGATCGCGGCCGGCCAGCAGATGCCGTGCTCGTCGTGATGCTGTTCGACGGCCGTGGCGGCGATACGCTCGAGGCCGATGCCGTAGCTGCCCATGACGATGTCGCGCTCGACGCCCTGCTCGTCTGAGAAGGTCGCGCCCATGGGCCTGGAGTACTTCGTGCCGAGCTGGAAAATGTTGCCGACCTCGATGACCCGCTCGCCGGCGAGCGGACCGCCGCACTCGGGGCACGGGTCGCCGCCGCGCACCAGGCGCAGATCGTGGTACTCGCCGACCACCTGGTCGGCGGAGATCCCGGCGAGGTGGTAGTCGGCCCTGTTGGCGCCGCCCGTGAAGACTCCGCCACGCAAGGCCTCGTCGCCGAGGACCGGCAGCGACGTGCCGACCGGCCCGACGAAGCCGGGCTGCACGCCCTGGGCCGCCACGACCTCGTCGGGCGTCGCCAGGCGGAACTCGCCCACGATGCGCCGCAGCTTGCCCTCGTGAAGGTCGCGGTCGCCGCGCAGTGCCACCAGCAGCGGACCGCTCTCCTGACTGACGACCACGAGCGACTTCATCAGCTCTCGCGGCTCGATGCCCAGAAACGCGGCCACATCGTCGATGGTGCGCATGCCGGGGGTGTGGATCTCGCGCGGACCCTCTTGCCCGCCCCCCGTCACGGCCGCCGCGGCGCCGGCCGGCTCCGGTCCGGCGACGGCGAGATCGACGTTGGCCGCATAGCCGCACTTCTGGCACAAGACGATCTCGTCCTCGCCCGCCTCGCTCGGGGCCATGTACTCGTGCGAGATGCCGCCGCCCATCATGCCCGGGTCGCTCAGCACCCTTCTGGCGTTCACTCCGCAGCGCGCGAAGATGCGGTCGTAGGCGGCGATGTGTTTGTCGTAGCTTCTCTGCAGGGCCGCGAAATCGGCGTCGAGGCTGTAGGAGTCTTTCATGATGAACTCGCGCACGCGCAGCAGGCCGCTCTTGGGCCGGGCCTCGTCGCGCTCTTTGGTCTGAATGTGAAACCAGAGCTGCGGGAGCTGCTTGTAGGAGTGGATCTCACGCGCCGCCAGCCAGGTGACGACCTCTTCGTGGGTCATGGCCAGGACCATGTCGGCGCCCTTGCGATCCTTGAAACGGAAGAGCTCTTCGCCGATCGTCTGCCAGCGCCCGGACTGCTGCCAGATCTCGGCCGGATTGACCACCGGATAGAGCATCTCCTGGCCGCCGATGGCCTCCATCTCTTCGCGGATGACGGCCTCGATCTTGCGCATGACGCGCCAGCCGGCCGGCAGAAAAACATACACGCCGGCCGCCAGCTGGCGGATGAGCCCGGCGCGCACCATGAGCTTGTGGCTGACCGCCTCGGCTCCGGCCGGGTCTTCTTTGACTGTGGGCAACAACAGCTGACTTGCGCGCAAGCGGGGCTCCAGACTCGATCGCTCGTACCGGCGGGCGCCCGCGCCCACCGACCGGCCTTTGCTGTGCCTGCCGTCCGGACGGCGGTCCGGCCCGCGGGCCAACGTCTGTCATGATACGGCACGTTCGGCGAAGGTCGCAATCGACTGGCCGGCGCTGCGCGCGCCGCTCGTCGCGCGTGCTCGTTGTTGTGAAGCCCGGATGGCCAAAATATACTGACTGCCGACACGGGGCGTGTCGGCGACCCGGCTCTGGCTGTGCGTCGGGCGCGGCGGTGTCCCGCGCTCGACGCCCGGCGTGCGGCGTCTTTTTCCGTGTCCAACGCGACGACGTTCGACCGAAAGGAGCGCGCGTGACGACATCGGTAGTCACCGGCGGCGCCGGCTTTCTCGGCTCCCACCTTTGCGAGTACCTGCTGGCCCAGGGCCACAAGGTCATCTGCCTCGACAACCTCGACACAGGATCGCTGCAGAACATCGAACACCTGCGGGAGTCGCTGTTCGAGTTTCGCAACCTCGATCTCGTCGAATTCGTCGACTTGCCCGAAGACGTCGACTTCGTCTTTCACCTGGCCAGCCCGGCAAGTCCCATCGACTACCTGCGCCTGCCCCTGCACACGCTCAAGGTGGGCTCGTACGGCACGCACCATGCCCTCGGCCTCGCCAAGTTCAAGCGCGCCCGGCTGCTGCTGGCCTCCACGTCGGAGGTCTACGGCGACCCCCTTCAGCACCCGCAGTCCGAGGACTACTGGGGCAACGTCAACCCCATCGGCCCGCGCGGCGTGTACGACGAGTCCAAGCGCTACTCCGAAGCTTTGACCATGGCCTACCACCGTCAGCAAGGGGTCGACACCTGCATCGCGCGTATCTTCAACACCTACGGGCCGCGCATGCGCACCAACGACGGACGCGCGGTCCCCACCTTCGTGCGCCAGGCCTTGCAGAACAAGCCGATCACCGTGTTCGGCGACGGTACGCAGACGCGCAGCTTCTGCTATGTGACCGACCTCATCGACGGCCTCTACCGGCTGGCCACCAGCGGCGAGCACGAGCCGGTCAACATCGGCAACCCGGCCGAGCTCACCCTGGGTGAGCTCGCCGAGACGGTCATCCGCCTGACCGACAGCGAGAGCCAGGTCGTGTACTCGGCCCTGCCCCTCGACGACCCAAAGGTGCGGCGCCCGAACATCACCCGAGCCCGCGAGACTCTCGACTGGGAACCGACCACCACGCTCGAAGAAGGCCTGCTCAAGATGCTGGCCTTCGAGCGCACGAACAAGCCGCATTCGCTCACCGGCCTGCGGCACGAGACCCTCAGGCCCGCCCCCCAGAACATACGAAAGGCGCAAGACTGAGTCGGCCCGGGTCCAAGGGCCACGCAGAGCCGACCGACGATCCTGCCTTCAGGAGCCCGCGCTCTGCTTGCCGGTGCGCTCGAGGTCGGCGTCGATGCGCTCGAACAGAGCCCCGACGAGCTGAGCCTCGGGCACCGTCGCCACCTTGACCCCGTGGACGAACACCACACCCTCTCCCGCCCCGCCGGCGATCCCGAAATCGGCGTGGCGCGCCTCTTCGGGGCCGTTCACCCGGCAGCCCATGACGGCCACGGTGATCGGCGCCGTATAGGCGCGCAGACGTTCCTCGACCGCCTCGGCGAGCGCCACCAGGTCGATCTCGGTGCGGCCGCAGGTGGGACACGAGATGAGGTTCGGCCCGCGGCGACGCAGCTCGAGAGCCGCAAGGATTGCCCAGGCGACCCGCACCTCCTCGACCGGGTCGCCGGTCAGCGAGACGCGCACGGTGTCGCCGATGCCGTCGGCCAGCAGCGCGCCGATACCGACGGCGCTCTTGATGGTGCCCGACCAGACCGTGCCGGCCTCGGTAACGCCGACGTGCAGCGGCGCATCGGTGCGCAGCGCCAGCGCCCGGTAGGCGGTGATCGTGTCGGGCACGCTCGAGCTCTTGACCGAAAGCTTGTAGTCGGTGAATCCCCATTCCTCGAAGCGCGCCGCGTAGTTCAGCGCGGCTTCGACCAGCGCCTCGGCGGGTCTGGTCTGGGCGAGGCCGCGCAGCTCGCGCGGCAGCGAACCTGAGTTGACCCCGATGCGGATGGCGGCGCCGTGTGCACCGGCCGCCCGCACGATCTCGGCCACGTGGGCGTCGCTGCCGATGGTGCCGGGGTTGATGCGCACGCCGGCGGCGCCGGCGGCGAGCGCGGCCTGGGCGAGACGCCAATCGAAGTGGATGTCGGCGACTATGGGTACCGGCGCCCGGCGCACGATCTCGGCGAACGCGGCGCCGTCGGCGGCGGCCGGCAGCGACACGCGGACCAGCTCGCTGCCGGCCGCCGCCAGCGCCCGGATCTGCGCGAGCGTCGCGCCGGCGTCGCCGGTGGGTGTGTTGGTCATGGATTGCACGACGACCGGCGCGCCTCCGCCGACCGGCACGCCGCCCACGTCGATCTGCCGCCCGCTGGCCACCGCCGTCCTCAGCCCGCCGCTCGGCAAGCGGTTCGTGCCGTCCGCCGCTCTCGGCGGCTCGGTGAGAGCTCGTCGGTGAGGCGCGCGACCGCACGGTCGGGCGGCGACGTTGCGATCGTACGAGGCCGCCCGCGACCGGCCGCACCGACGATGAGCTCCGTGGCATCCATGGAGATGAGGATACTACAGCCGGTCACGTCCATCTGGTCGCGGCGCGCCGTCGGAGCATGGCGGCGCTGCGGCTCACGGGGCGCCCGCCGCGATCGGCGGCGTCGCCGCGCCGGGCCGGCGGAACACGGCGTATTGCGGCCGGACCAGCACGAGCCTGTAGGGCAGGCCGCCGCTGTAATGCGCCTGCAGCTCGCCCGACGTGAGGCCGGTCGTGTCGATGACGCGCACCACCACGTCGGGCATGATCCGCTGTCGCGCATAGTAGGCCAGCGTGGCCGGAGGCAGCGGCCCAGTGTCGCCGTTCACGTCGAGCCCTTTGGGGCTCGTGATCCAGACCGAGTTGGTCGCCACCCGGTGCGCCCAGAACAGATACAGGGCTGGCGTCTGATAGAAGATGAGCAGCCGGTCCGACGCGGTAGCGACCCTGGGCAGGTCGGCGCGCAGCTGGGCGAGGTAGGCGGCCCGGGCCGGCGTGGCGCGGATGCCCGCGTAGGGACCGCCGTGCATGGTCACGGTGAGCCGCGCGTACGGCACGGCGCGGGGCAGGAACTGATACTCATAGACGATGGTGACGGCCAGGATGCCGGCCAGGCAGGCCACGACGACGGCCGGCAGCGCCTTGCGCACGATCGCGGCGTCGCCGTCCCGCGGCGCCAGGCTGAGCGCCAGAAAGACACCCGACAGCACCATCGCCGGCAGCAGTCCCACGTCCATCTGCAGCCAGCCGGCCGTACTCGTGTAGCCGGTGAGCAGCCCCCCGGCCAGCGCCGGCAGATAACCCCAGACGAGCAGCCGCGTCGCCTCGGGGCGGCGCTCCTGGGCCACGAACAGGTAGAAATACGGCGCCGCCAGGCCGTAGATCACGGCGAAGCCGTCGGCGCCCGACACCAACTGCTCGCCGAACGGCAGGAGCGCCAGCGGCGCCAGGACCAGCGCCAGACGAGCGACTGGCCAGCGCCGGTACGCCAACCAGACGGCCAGCGCGGCGGCGACGATCAGCGGGTACAGGGCGAGGTGCCCCACGACCGAGTCGACGATATTCCACAGCTTCGCGGGGCCGGCGCCGCCGTTCAGGCGGTTCCAGTCCGAGAGCTGGTAGCGCACGCAACGCAGCACGTTGCCTGCGCCGAAGCTCACGAGCAGCAGCGCCTCGGCCGCGAGCGTGGCCCCGGCGCCGGCCAGAAAGGCGCGCAGCGCCCGGCGCCGGCGCCCGCCCGCGGCCAGGTAGAGACTTGCAGCGCTCACCGGCAGCAGCGCGATCAGTGACGGGTAGGCCAGCGCGGCGAGCCCGGCGGCGACGCCGGCGCCGGCCAAAAAGCGGTCGCGGCCGCCGCCCACAAGCGCGCGAGCGCCGAGCCCCATGGCGACCACCAGCAGCCCCGCACCGAGCGTGTTGTAGCTCAGGTCGCTGATCGTGGCGATGACCAGCGTGACGCACACAAGGGCGGCCAGCAGCGCCTGTTCCCAGGCCACGACGCGCCTCAGACCGACGAAGGCGACGCCCGCCACCAGCACCGTCCACAGCAGGTACAGATGGCGCATGAACAGCACGATGCCGGTCGCGCCGCCCGCGATCCAGACGTAGGCCTTGACGAACGGAAAGCTGAAGAACGCCGCCGTCTGCAGGATGTTCGCCTCGTCGACGAAGGGCCGGGCACCGAGCGCGAAACGGTACGGCACGGCCACGTAGAAGCCCTCGTCGTTTAGGTCGACGCCCAGAAACAGGCGCCGCCAGGCGAAGGCTACGGCGACGAGAGCCAGAGCCACGGCAACCGTGGCCAGAAGCGGCGGCGGCGCGAAGCGCCGCCGCCTTTGTCCCTCGGCCACCTCGCGGGACTCAGTCGCGATGGCTGATCTCCTTCTTGGGGCCGCGCTCGCCGTCGCGCGTCGCGGCGAAGCTGAAATACTTGTTGGCTATATAGGTCGCGACCACCACGCCGAGGGTGTAGACAGCCTGAACAGAATAGGCGTTGAAGGGCAGCTCGTGCAGCGCCAGCGGCAGCAGGATGAGATTGATGGCCAGCGCCACGAGATAGACGAGCAGAAAACGCGGCAGCTCGCGCCGCACCGCGCCATGGCTGCGAAAGACGATCGTGCGGTACAGCACGTAGTTGTTGGCGATGCCGATGATGGAGGCGACCACCAGCGCCGTCAGGGAGCCCGAGATCTTCGGCATGCCCGCCAGGTCGTGCAGCAGGTGGTACAGCAGAGCAAAGACACCGTAGCCGAACAGGGTGTTCCAGCCACCGACCACCAGGTAGAGGATCTGCTCACGCCGGCGGCCATACAGCGCTCCCGCACTCGCCCGCACGGTCATCGCGGCGTCTCCGTGGCGAGCGGCGCGCTCGTGGCGTGCGGCAGCGCGACAGCAGGACCGGCCTCGCCCCGGTGGACCTTCATCATCTCGGCCCGCAGGTCGGACGTCACGTCGCAGTTGTTCGGCAAGCAGGTGGCGAAACACTCCTCGATCACATAGCCCTTGTCGCCCCGGCACTCGACGAGCCGGCTCAGCCCGTAGTGGCCGCAGACCTTCCCGTCGCGCCACGGCAGCGGACGCTCATCGCTCCCGGCCACCGGCGCGGGCCTGGACGGCGTCTCCTCGAAGCGCCGCCGCCCAGTCTGCGGCGACGATCGCTACGCTGACGTTCGTCTCGCGGACTGTCCACTCTGGATACGGCGACGGCGTGGCAAACCCTGCCATCGTCGGCCGACCAGGCGCAAGATCGAGCTCTACCCGAAGTGGAAGATGCGGTGAAGGTCGTTGTAGGTGAGCAGGATGAAGAGCGTGGCCAGCAGCACGACGCCGATGGCGATGGCGCGTTCGAGCACGCGCGGGTCGACGCGCCTGCCGCGCACGCTCTCCATGACGTTGAAGAAGATGTGGCCGCCGTCGAAGGGTAGAAACGGCAGCAGATTGATGATGCCCAGGTTGACCGACAGGAAGGCCAGCAGTATCGGATACCAGCTCTGTCGCACGGCCGTCTGCGACACCGAGATGATACCGACCGGGCCGGCCGCGCCGTTGGGCCCGACCGGATTTATCTTGCCGCTGACGAGCAGCCAGAGGCCCTTGAAGGTGGCGGCCACGATGCTGGCCGTCTGGGTCACGGAAAGACGGGCGGCGCGCCACGGCGCCGGGTAGGTCGCGATCGTCCTGGGACTGATGCCCAAGAAGCCCTGTCGCGGCGCGCCCGGTCTGGCGGCGAGCGTCACGGCGATAGTGCGCTGCTGCCCGGCGGGCGTGCGGTACACGAGCGTCACCGACTGATGGGGATGCGACTCGAAGAACGCCGTCGTGGCGTCCCAGGTGCGGAAGGTCGTGCCGTCGGCGGCGACGAGCCGGTCGCCGGGGCGCAGTCCCGCCGCCGCCGCCGGAGTGCCCTTCACCACCTGACCCACGGTCAGGGTCGGCTGCTGGATACCGCCTGCCTGGAGGAAGACGAACATGATCGCCACGGCGGCCACGAAGTTCATGAACGGTCCGGCGAAGATGGTCACGTTGCGCTGCCACACCGGCTTGCTGAAGTAGGCCCGGGGCAGTACCTCGTTGGGCAGCTCCTCCTCGGGGCTCATGCCGGAGATCTTGCAGAAGCCGCCGAGAGGAATGGAGCCGACGCCGTACTCGGTCTCGCCCCATCTGCGCTTCACCACCGCCGGCGGAAAGCCGATGTAGAAGCGCTCGACGCGCATGTGGAAGGCCTTGGCCGCCAGAAAGTGACCCAGCTCGTGCAGGAAGATGAGCAGCGCCAGGCCCAGAACGGCGACCACCAGCGTCCAGTGGCCGGTGACGACCAGCAGCGCGATCACCACGAGCAGCAGCAGCCCCCACGGCGACGGGCCGCGGCGCTCGCCGCCGACGCTGTCGCGCGGCCGCTGGGGCGCGGTCTCGGTCATGTCTCTCCCAACTCCGCCAAGCGGATCACGGCGCCTCTCTCGAGCCTTCTGATCGGCATAGTCACATGATCTCCAGCGTTCCCCGCGGCCGGCGGATCGACGCCCCACGGCACCTGCCCCAGCCGTCTACCCGGCGCCCGCCGCCAGCGCCGCGTGGGCGACGCGACGCGCCTGGGCGTCGCAGCCAAAGACGTCGGCAAGGTCGGCGATACGGCCGTCGCCGCAGCGCTCGAGCACCCGTTCGACGATCTCGGCGATCGCCAGAAAGCCGATGCGCCCGTCGAGGAAGGCCTGCACCGCGACCTCGTTGCCGGCGTTCAGGGCGATGGGGGCGGCGGCGCCCGCGCCGCCGCCCCCATCGCCCGGTGCGCGTCCGGCCCAGGCACGAGCTCCCGACTCGCCGGCCGCCCGCGCCAGGGCAAGGCAGCGAAAGGTCGCCGTGTCGGGCTCGGCGAAGGTCAATTCGCCGGCCAGCAGGTCGAGGGCCGGCACCATGGGCAGCGGCGCCCGGTCGGGCCAGCTCAGCGCGTAGCCGATCGGCGTACGCATGTCGGGCACGCCGAGATGGGCCAGCACGGCGCCGTCGCCAAAACGGACCAGGGAGTGCACGATCGACTGGGGGTGCACGACCACGCGCACGGCATCGTAGGGCACGCCGAACAGCTCGTGGGCTTCGATGACCTCGAGACCCTTGTTCATGAGGGTGGCAGAGTCGATCGTCACCTTGGGACCCATGACCCAGTTGGGGTGCTTGAGCGCCGCCGTCGCCGTCACCGTGGCCAGCTCCCGGCTCGTGCGACCGCGGAACGGCCCACCCGAGCCGGTCAGTAGGATCTCCTCGGCGAAGAGCAGCGGGTCGTCGCCAGGCCGCCGCGCCGCCGCCGCCGCCCGGGCCGCCGGCGTGCGCGCCAGCTCCGTGCGACCCTCAACACCCATCCTCCCCGCTCCCCGACGGCCGCCTTCCAGGCACTGAAAGATGGCGCTGTGCTCGCTGTCGACGGGGATGATGCGCGCGCCGGCGGCGCGCGCCGCGGCCAGCACGAACGGCCCGCCGGCGACCATGCTCTCCTTGTTGGCGAGCGCCAGCGTGGCGCCGCACTCCAGGGCAACCAGGCTGGCGCGCAGTCCGGCGGCGCCGACGATGCCGTTGAGCACGATGAGCTCGCTGCCGGTCTGCGCAGCGTCGTGCGCGGCGGCGGCGATCAGCTCGGCGATGCCGTCGTCGCCGGCATGCACGCGACAAGACGATCGCGGGGCGGCGGCCGCCGCAGCCGCGCGATCGTGCAGGCCGATGGCAGCGGCCTCCGTGACGGCGGCGGCGGCGAGCAGCGCATCGACGTTGCGGCCGGCCGCGAGGCCGGCTACCGTAAGCCCCGGCAGAGCGGCCGCTACCTCGATGGCCTGACGGCCGATCGAACCGGTCGCGCCGAGGATGACGAGGCGCCGGGGCACCGGTTCGCGCGGCTGGCTTGTGCTCAAGGCGTCCTCCTAGTGGAAGGCGATGATCAGATAGTAGCTCGCCACGGCCGCGAACAGCAGGCCGTCGAAGCGGTCGAGAAGACCGCCGTGCCCGGGAAAGAAACGCCCCGCGTCCTTGATCTCGACATCACGTTTGAGCAGCGACTCGAACAAGTCGCCCAGCGGCGCGAGCAGGCCGATCGTCACCCCGAGCAGCAGCGAGTGAAGCTCGCCGATCGAGCGATAGTACAGGCCGATGAAGACCACCATCAGCACGCTGCCTATGAAACCGCCGACAAAGCCCTCCCAGGTCTTCTTGGGCGACAGGCGCGGCGCCATGGGGGTCGCTCCGAAGTAGCGTCCCGTAAAGTAGGCCACGGTATCGCCGGCCCAGGCGCCGAAGACGACCATCAGGGCGTACCCCTGCCCGTCGGCGAGCCGGCGGACGAGCTCGAGATGACCGACACCCAAGCCGACGTAGACGAGACCCAGCATGGTGATGGCGATGCGCACGCTCACGCCGGGGCGCGGGCCGGGTATGACGGCGAGACCGAACGACAGCAGCAGCGACAGGGCGAGAATGCCCATCAGCGCTTGCGGCGAGTACATCCAGGCGACCCAGGCCATGAGCACGACGCCGACGAAGCCGGCCAGGACGAGCGGCCGGTAGGGCCGCATCATGCGGTAGAACTCGTTGATGCCGACCACCGCCACGCCGACGGCGACCACAAGGAACGGCAGGCCGCCGTGGATCGTGACCACGAGCGCCAGCAACGCCAGCACCGCGCCGACGATGACGCGCGTGCCTAGCACGGGCACCGGGCCAGGCTGCGTGCCGCGACTCGCTGTGACGTGCGTCTGGTCATCGGCCGCCGAACCGGCGCGCCCGCGTGGCGTAGACCGCGAGGGCCTCGTCGAGGTCGGCCGGGCCAAAATCGGGCCACAGCTTGGCGCTGAAGTACAACTCGGTGTAGGCCAGCTGCCAGAGCAGGAAGTTCGAGATGCGCTGTTCGCCGCTCGTGCGGATCAGCAGCTCGGGATCGTGCATCTCCGGTGCGTAGAGGCAGGCGCGCAAAGCATCCTCGCAGACGAGCTCCTCGAGCGGGCGGGCCGAGCCGCCGGCCGCGGCGTCGGCCGATGCGCGGGCGACCGTCGCTGCGAGCGCGCGTGCGGCGTCGACGATCTCGTCGCGCCCGCCGTAGTTGAAGGCGATGTACATGGTCATGGCCGGTGCGACCGGATTGGCGGCTTCGGCCGCGTCGATGCGCGCCAGCAGCTCGGCGGCGACGCCCTCCTTGCGACCCACGAACTGCACCCGCACGCCGCGGCTTTGCACTTCGGGCACCTGTGATTCGATCTGCTCGATGAACAGCTCCATGAGAGCTCCTACCTCGTCGGCGGGCCGGCGCCAGTTCTCGCTCGAAAACGAGTAGACCGTGACCTCGAGGACGCCGCGGTCGAGGGCGCGCTCGATCAGGCGCCGCAGCGCTTTGGCGCCGGCGCGGTGTCCGGCGGCCACCGGCAGATGGCGGCGCCGGGCCCAGCGGCCGTTGCCGTCCATGATGACGGCCAGATAACGGCACTCGGCACCGCCAGCGGCGCGCTCGGACGAACCGCCGCGCGCAAGGCGGCGGGCCGTGCCGGCTTTGCGCAGCAGCGACGGCGCCGTTCGTCTCGGCTGCGGCTCATTGGATGCCATGGCGCCCAAGGTCTCGCCTCTTTCGAATACGAAAAAGGGGCGCTAGACCTCGAGGATCTCGGTTTCCTTGTGCTTGAGCAGCTCGTCGATCTCGTGGATGCGCTGGTCGGTGAGTTGCTGCAGATGCTCCTCGGCGCGGTGCTCGGCGTCTTCGCCGATCAGCCCCTCGTTCTTGTACTCCTTGAGGTCCTTCATGGCCTCGCGGCGGATGTTGCGGACGGCCACGCGGCCGTCTTCGGCCAGCCTGTGGATGAGCTTGACGAGATCGCGACGCCGTTCCTCGGTGAGCGCCGGGATGGGCAGACGGATGACATTGCCGTCGTTGCTCGGGTTCAGACCGAGGTCGGATTCCATGATCGCCTTTTCGACGGCCTTCAGCGACGACTTGTCGTAGGGCGTGACGGTGATCAGGCGCGGCTCGGGGGCCGCGACCGTGGCCATCTGCTTGAGCGGCGTCGAGACGCCGTAGAAGTCGATGTGAATGCGGTCGAGCAGGGCCGTCGAGGCGCGCCCGCTGCGCACCGTGTTGAACTCGGTCCGGGTGGCCGCAATGGCCTTGGCCATGCGATCGGTCGCGTCGTCGAGCAGCTCCTTTTCCACGTCACAGCCCTCCTGGCTTGCCCGTCACGGGGTGCTCACCACCGTGCCGACGCGTTCGCCCGCCAGCACGCGTTCGATGTTCTCGCCGGTCATCTTGAACACGTGGATCGGCAGGTGGTTGTCCATGCACAACGACAGCGCGGTGGTGTCCATCACCTTGAGCCCGCGCTCGATGGCCTGAAGGTGCGTGATCTCGGAGATGAACCGTGCCTCGGGTACCTTGTCGGGGTCGGCGTCGTAGACGCCGTCGTACTCGCGCTTGGCCATGAGGATCGCCTGCGCACCCAGCTCGAGCGCCCGCAAGGCGGCCGCCGAATCGGTCGAGAAATACGGGTTGCCGATGCCGGCCGCGCAGATCACGACGCGCCCTTTCTCGATGTGTCGCAGGGCGCGCCGTCTGATGTACGGCTCGCACACCGCCTTGATCTCGATGGCGCTCATCACCCGCGTGTCGACGTCTTCGTCTTCGAGGGCGTCCTGCAGGGCCAGAGCGTTCTGCACGGTGGCGATCATGCCGATGTAATCGGCCGTGGCCCGGTCGAAGCCCTTGGCTGCGGCCGCCACGCCGCGAAAGATGTTGCCGCCGCCGACGACGATGGCCAGCTCGACGCCGCGCTCGCGCACGGCCCGCACGTGATGGGCGATCTCGAGGGTGCGCGCCGGGTCGATCGCATGACCGGCGCCGGCCAGCGCCTGGCCGCTGAGCTTGAGCAGGACGCGGTGGAAGGGGCCTTGCCCGCCCGCGCCGCCAGCGTCGTCCGGACCACCCTCGGTCACGGCGTCAGTCCTCGGCCGTCTCGCCGAGCTGAAAGCGCACGAACCGCCGCACCTCGACGTTCTCGCCGATCACCCCGACGAGATCGGTGCGCAACTGCTCGATCGTGCGATCGGGGTCTTTGACGAAGGGCTGGTCGACAAGGCAGACCTCTTGAAAGAACTTGTTCAGCTTGCCATCGAGCATCTTCTCGACGACGTTGTCGGGCTTGCCCTTGGCCTGCTCACGATAGATGGCCTTCTCGCGCTCGACGACCTCGTCGGGCACCTCGTCGCGACGCACCCAGAGCGGGTTCGAGGCGGCGACCTGCATGGCGAGGTCGTGCGTGAACTCGCGGAACGGTTCGCTGCGCGCCACGAAATCGGTCTCGACGCCCACCTCGACAAGCACGCCGATCTTGCCGCCGGCGTGGATGTAGGAGTCGATCGCGCCTTCACGCGTGGTGCGCGACGACTTCTTCTGGGCGGCCGCGAGACCCTTCTTGCGCAACTCGTCGATGGCCTTCTCGAAAACGCCGCCCGTAGCGGCGAGGGCCTTCTTGCAGTCCATCATGCCCGCTCCGCTCTTGTCGCGAAGCTCCTTGACCATGGCAGCCGTGATGTCAGCCACTACGCCTCACTCTCGTCTTTCGTGCCGCCCGCGCCGGCGCTCTTGCCGGCGGAGGACTTCGGGGTCGCCGCGCCCTTGTCGGTCTTGCCCGGCTTGCGGGCGGCGGGTTTACGTGTCTTTTTGTCCGGCGTCTCGGTGACGGCGACATCGGCGGCAACGGCGACTTCGGCGACGAGTTCGGCGACTTCGGCTTCGACCTCGTCCTCGACCGCTTCGGTGGCGGCCGCCTCGGCGACCGCTTCGGTCGCGGCGGCTTGCGCGACGGCCGCGACCGCCAGCTCGTCGGCGGCGACGGCTTCGGCGGCAGCGGCTTCGGCGACCAGCTCGACCTCGGCCGCCTCGATGGCGGCCGCGGTCGCGGCCTTGGGAGTCGCGCCTTCGTCGGTGGCCACGGCTTCGGCTGCCACCGCTTCGACAACGGCTTCGGCGACCACCTCGGCGGCCACGACTTCGGCGGCCGCGGCCTGGGCGACGGCCTCGGCGGCGACGGCCGCGGCGGCGTTGGCCAGCGCGGCCTCGGCGGCGGCCGCAGCCTGCGCCGCGGCGGCCCTTTCTTCGGCCGCCTTGAACTCGGCGAGCGTGACTTGCGCCCGCCCGTCGGCCACGGCGCGGGCCATGGCCTTGACGATCACCGAGCACGAACGGATGGCGTCGTCGTTGCCGGGAATGACGTAGTCGACCTCGTCGGGGTCGCAGTTGGTATCGACCAGCGCCACGAGCGGAATGCCCAGCTTGCGCGCCTCTTTGACGACGATCGCCTCTTTGCGCGGATCGACCACGAAGACGGCGCTCGGCAGGCTCTCCATGCCGGCCACCCCTCCGAGGTTTGTCTCGAGCTTGGCGAGCTCGCCGCGCAGCTTCATCTGGTCGCGCGTAGGCAGCACGTCGATCGAGCCCTCGGCGACGAGCTGACGCAGCTCGTGGAGGCGCTTGATACGCTTGGAAAGCGTGGCGTAGTTGGTCAGCAGACCGCCCAGCCAGCGCGAGGCGACGTACGGCTGGCCGGCCGCCTCGGCCTCTTCTTTGATGGCCTCCTGGCACTGCTTCTTGGTGCCGACGAAGAGCACGCTGCCGCCGCGTGCGGCGACGTTGCGCAGAAAGCTGTAGGCTTCGTCGATCAGCACGGTGGTCTTCTGCAGATCGATGATGTAGATGCCGCCGCGCTCGGCGAAGATGTAGCTGCGCATCTTGGGGTTCCAGCGGCGGGTCTGATGACCGAAGTGGACGCCGTTTTGCAGCAGGTCCTTCATGCTGATCGTGGGCACGGGTGCCTCCTAGAGGGGGTCGGTTGTCTGTCTTTCAGTGCCGACGGGCAAGAGCGGCGTGGACCCCGCTTTCGGGGCACCGCCACGCGCCCGGGACTCGTCGGGTCGTGGGTTGGCAGAACACAAGCAGCCACACATGATACCACGCACGGCAAACCGCCGGCGCCGGGCGACGGTCGCGGCCGGGCGAGCAGCCGGGTGAGGTCGCCCGCCGGCGAGCGCGCCGGTCAGCCTATGACGGCCGGCTCGATCTCGTCGCGCAGCCGCCCTTTGAGACGCAGGATCGCCTTGGTATGCAGCTGCGAGACGCGCGACTCGGTGACGCCGAGCACCTCGCCGATCTCGCGCAACGTCAGGCTCTCGTAGTAGTAGAGCGCGATGACGATCTTCTCGCGTGGCGGCAGCGCGTCGATCGCGGCCGCGAGACGGTCTTTCATCTCCGACAGGTCGAGCAGCCGCGAGGGGTCGGGGCTCTTGGGGTCTTCGATAGTGTCGATCAGCGAAGCCGTGTCGCCGTCGGAGCCGGAGATCGCCCAGAGCTCGTCGAGCGCTACCAGCGAGGTGTTGGAGATCTGCGACAGGGCGTGATGGAACTCGGCCACCGTGCCGCCAAGTTCGGCAGCGATCTCGTCGTCGGTCGGTGCGCGCTGCAGGCGGTTCTCGAGCCGGGCGCACACGCGCTCGATCTCGCGCGCTTTGCTGCGCACCGAACGCGGCACCCAATCCAGCGAGCGCAGCTCGTCGATGATCGAGCCCTTGATGCGCGAGATCGCGTAGGTCTCGAACTTGATCTCGCGCCCCGGGTCGAACCTTTCCAGCGCCCCGATGAGGCCCAGGAGACCGTAGCTGATGAGGTCGGATTCTTCGATGTGGGCCGGCAGGCCGCTGCCCATGCGGCCGGCCACGTATTTGACGAGCGGCGCGTAGGCCAGGATCAGGCGGTCGCGCGCCTGCTGGTCGCCGCCGCTCTTGAACCGGCGCCAGAGATCGTTGATCTTGCTCTCGTCGAGACGACCCATTGACGCGACCTTGCCCACAGACGTCACCATGTCGCTAGTACCCGCAGCGCCGCCCAGGGCGACGACTGCCCAATGCTACCACCACTCTTAGTTTGCCCACATGCAACGGCGTCATGCCGCACGGCGCTTATCGCGGCGTCGGAGGCCACTCCGGTCACGCTCGCGGATGGTGCCGCTGATGGACGGCTTTGAGGTGAGCGCCGCTGACGTGCGTGTAAATCTGCGTGGTCGATACCGAGCTGTGGCCGAGGAGCTCCTGGATGGCCCGCAGGTCGGCGCCGTGCTCGAGCATGTGCGTGGCATAGGCGTGCCGGAACATGTGCGGCGAGGCCGTGAGACCGGCAAGGCGGGCGTACTTGGCGACGATGCGCCGCACGTCGGAGGTGTGCAGTGGCCGTCCGCTGCGGCTGAGCAGAAGCGCGCCCNNCGCGCCCCGAGGCCAGGTAGCGCTCGAGCGCCGCGCCGGCTTCGTCGCCGAGCGGCACCATACGCATCTTGCCGCCCTTGCCGCGCACGAGCAGTTCGCCGCGCTGTGCGTGGACGTCGTCGCAGCCCAGATCGACCAGTTCCTGACTGCGCAGACCGCAGCCGTAGAGCAGTTCAAACGCCAGGCGGTCGCGCAGCGCGAGAGCATCAGAGCCCCGCACGGCGTCGCAGACCGCATCGACCTCTGAAGGTCGCAAGGCGTGCGGCAGCCGCCGGCGGCGTCGCGGACCCGGCAGGTACTGCGCCGGATCGGCGGCGAGCACGCCGCGTTCGGTGAGAAAGCGGCAGAAAGAGCGCATCGTCGACAGTTTGCGGGCCAGCGTAGCCGGCGCATAGCCGCGCCGGCCCAGGGCGGCGGCAAACGCCCGCACGGCGCTGCGGTCGAGCCCGGCAAGGGCTTGGCCGCACTCTTGCGACCACTCGTCAAACTGCGAGAGGTCGGAGGCATAGGAGCGGCGCGTGGCGGGCGACATGCCGCGCACCTCGAGGCTGCGCAGAAACTGCCCGATCAAGTCGGCGGCGGCGCCCGGTGTCGGTGCTGTCGGCATGGTGTCGGTGGCCTTCGTCTCGTTTATGGCCCGCGGGCGCCGGGCCGCCGCAGCTTTGTCGCGGCGCGCACGCCGACGGTCTGTCTGGCATCTTCGCCATGCGCAGGCGCGCATCCTGCCGACGAACTCTCTGATTGTGCGGCCGGCGAGCCCGGAGCTCATGGCGCCGGCGATCTGCGAGCACCACGCCGCAGGCCGTAGCGCCCGCCGAACCCTACCTCGAGAAGCCCGTCGATCTCGAGCATGGTCAGAGCTGCCGACACCGCTTCGGGGGCCAGTGCGAGCGTGCGACCGAGCTGGTCGGCGGTATGCTGGCCGCGCTGCAGGGCGGCCAGCACGCGCCGTTCGGGCCCGCTGCGAGCGCCGCTCGAGCCGCGCGTGGTCTGGTCTGCCGCGTGTGCTGCCGCACCCGTCTCGGCGCCGCCGTCGCGGTCGCTGGTCCGTGAGGGGCCGCCGGGCTGTGCCCGCGCCTCAGTCAGAGCCGACCAGGCGCTTGCCGGCAGCAGGGCGAGGACGTCGTCGGGCGACTCGCACAGGTGCGCCCCGTCGCGCAGCAGTCTGTGGGGGCCGGCCGACAGAGGGCGCCCGGCTTCGCCGGGCACGGCCAGCACGTCGCGACCGAGGTCGAGGGCGAAAGCGGCCGTGTGCAGCGCGCCGCTCGTGGCGCCGCCTTCGACGATGACGACCGCGTCGGCCAGGGCGGCAATCAGACGGTTGCGCGCCGGGAACCGCCAGGGCGCGGGCGGCAGCTGCCAGCCATATTCGGAGAGCAGCAGGCCGCGCTGGGCGATGGCCTCGAACAGCTCGTAGTTTGTGCGCGGCACAGCCAGCCGCACGCCGGCTCCGAGAACACCGGCCAGGACGACCGGCTCGTCGCGCGCCTCGCCATCGGTGTCGGCCTGGCCAAGGTCGGCCAGCGCCCCGACGTGCGCCTGGGCGTCGATGCCCAGGGCCATGCCGCTCACGACGTTGACTCCGGCCCGCGCCAGACCGGCGCCCAGCAGCCAGGCCATCTCCAGACCGTACGGTGAGGGGCGCCGGGCTCCGACGATCGCCACGCTGGGCCGCAGCCGTATGCCCCGGAGCATGGCCCGCCAGCGGTGGCCCCGCACAAACAGAGCGGGAGGGGGATCAAACAGCTCGCGCAGCCCCGGCGGGTAGTCGTCGTCGCACCAGGCGACCACGGCCTCGTGGCCGTCGGCGGGCTCGCCTGACGCCGGCGGCGCGCCGCGGTCGGCGCCGGCGCCGACGCGCACGGCTCCGACAAGCGCCGAGCGCGGCTGGGCGACCACTTCGGCAAAGCTGCCGTGCGCCTTGACGAGCCTGCCCACCAGTCCACGGTCGCAGGCGGATTGTTCGGCCAGCCACAGACACAGCCGGCGAGTCTTGTCGGCGCCGCCGCCGGCGCGCGCCGCGGCGCCGCCCGCGGCCGTGCCCGACTGCCGTTGGGCACGGTCGCTCAACGCCGGCTCCACGACGGCTCGCGGTACGAGAGGCTCTCGGCGACGTGCCGGCTCAGGATGGTGTCGGAGCCTTCGAGGTCGGCGATCGTCTGGGCGACCTTGGTCACCCGATCGCAGGCCCGCGCGCTCAGACGCATCTTGTCGTAAGCGTGGTCGAGGATGGCGACCGCCTGCGGCTCGAGCACGCAGAGCTCACGCAGCCCGCGCGCCGAGAGATGGGCGTTGGCGCCGACACCGGCGGGCGCGAGCCGCAGGCGCTGCCGGGCGCGGGCGCGCAGGACGCGCCCGCGCACCACCGCCGAGGGCTCGCCCTGCAGGCGCTCGCGGCGGTCGCGAGGGGTGAGCCGCGGAACGTCGATGCGCAGGTCGATGCGGTCGAGCAGCGGTCCGCTCAGCCGCTGCGCGTACTGGGCAAGGCGGTGGGACGCACAGCGGCATTCGCGGCCCTTGTCGCCGCGAAAGCCGCAGGGACACGGGTTCATCGCCGCCACGA
>PLTW01000221.1 GCA_003164655.1 Actinomycetota bacterium | reverse complement strand
AGCGCGGCCACCAGCAGGCCGCCGACGGCCACGACGAACAGGACGAGCCCCACGAGGCCCAGTTCGCTCAGTACGTTGATCCACTGGTTGTGGGCGTGCTGGACGACGAGCCCCGCATCGACGCCGGTGCGGTAGAGGTAGTTCGTGAAGCGAAAGGTGCCGGCGCCGGTGCCGGCCAGCGGGTGATGCGGAAAGCTCGCGAGGCCCTCGCGGGCGATGGCGATACGGCCGTCATCGCCGAGCGCGAGCAGGCGGCCGGCGCCGTTGGCCGCCAGGGTGGCGGACGAGCTCGACGAGGTGAACTGGCCGAAGGCCCTGTCGACCAGCCCGCCGACTCCGCCGTACCGCGCGGCGAAGGCCAGCCCAGCTGCGCTCACGACAACCACGGCGACGGCCAGCGTCAGGGCGCCGACGACGCGCCGCCGCCGACCGGCCAGCGGCACGGCGCGCGTGACGAGCGCCGCGACCGTCTGGGCCACGATCGCAAGGCAGATCGCGGCGAGCGCCCAGCGTCCGAAGGCGTGACCCTGGGCGCTGCGCTGAGCGTCGCTGGTGGTGGCGTTGAAGAGCGTGCCGAGGTGGCGGGCGTGGTAGAGGGCCGCGGCCACGGGTGTCGCGGTCAGCGCCAGCGTCAGCGCCCCCTGCAGCCGCTCGTTGGTGAGCGCGAAGTAGACCACGAGGGCGACCACCAGAGCGAGCGTGCCGCCGCGCGAGAAGGTGAAAAACAGCGTAAAGACAAAGAGCGCGAGGCGCCCTCGAGCGCCGGCACGATCGCCATGACGAGCATGATGGCCAGCACGTTCCAGTAGCCGACCGGAGCGCTCAGTCGGGCGTACAGGTGAGCGTGCGTCACCACATCGGGCAACACTTTGCCGAGAAAGGCATAGACGGCCACGGGCGCCATCGCGCAGACGTAGCCGTAGCCGGCGAGACGCAACTGTATGGGCCCGGCCGGCGTCGCCGTGACGACGGCGGCGACAACGAAATACAGGGCGCTCGCGTCGAAGGCCAGCCACGACAGGTCGGGGCCCACCGACCAGGCGATCGACAGCCCCACCCAGAGCGTGAACACAGCGAACGCCGCGAGGCCCACAAGAGCCGCCCGCCCGAGCGCCAAGCGGCGCGGCGCAAGCCACACCCAGGCGATGGCCAGCGGTATCAGTATGAATACGACCGGCGCCGTGCGGGAAAAGATATAGCCGCCCGACAGAAACGAAAGGACAACGACGGCGACCAGAACGGTCGCGACTGGGAGGCAGCGCAAAGCCGGGAGCGCAACACGGGTCGCCGAAGAAGCGTGAGGTCCACGCGAGGCCGCCTGAGGCGCGTTGCTGTCACCGGCTGCGGGAAGAGGCTCCACACGAGCCAGTATACGTTCCGCGGCGAACGGCGCGCGACGAGCGTGAGAGCAGAGAGAGAACATGGTAATCGTCCGACCGGCGTGGTATAAGCATTTCGTATCTCCTACCATGGAAAATCGGACCGCAGATGGAGGGGCCTCCATGAAGATGAAACTAGTGACCATCGCAGTCATGGTGGTTGTCGCGGTGCTCATGGCGGCGTCGGTCGCACAGGCCGCGTCGAGCACCACCACGGCGATCATCAAGGATGCCCAGGACGGGCATGTCGACGGCAACTACACCGCGGCTCAGGTTCAGGCCGCGTTGTCGTACGTCAAGAGCGACCCGTCGCTGCAGGCATACTCCGCCATCCAGGGTGTCCTGCAGGACTACCTGGCCAGCCTGCCCGCGCCGGCGGCCAAGACCGGCGGGCTGATGTTCACCGGCGGCTCGACCGTCGCGCTGCTCGCCTTCGGTCTGGCCCTCATGAGCGGCGGCCTCGTCTTGCGCAGGCGACACGCGTAGAGCAGTTTCCAACAGCGAGATTCGAGCGTGCGAGCGCCCCGGAGTCGGGGCGCTCGTTGTTTCTTGGCCCCACGATCGCGCGCTCGTCGCTTGGGGCCGCAGGGTCGGAGCGCTCGTCGTCGCTAGGTGACAGGTCGGGCGCTCGTCTCCTTCAGGCCGGCAGGACCACGGTCAACCCCGCCGGGCCGCCCGCCGACGTCCGCACCTGAGACAGGCGCAGACCAAGGTCGCCCGCCAGGGCGAGCGCCAGCCGCCGGTCTTCTTTGTGGTAGTACAAAGTCGGTAACGCGGTCGCTGCCGGCGATCTCGCCGACGCCCGCAGCGCCGCGTAGCCGAACACGTGGAGGCGGGCGACCAGGCGCGTGCTGCTGGTGGCGCCGCCGACGACCGCGACTCTGGTGAGCGTGCGCTCGTAGTAGGTCACCGCCAGGCGAGTGGCCACGAGACGCGCCGCGAAATAGTCGGGCTGCACGGCGCGCACGAAGGTCGCCGCGTTGAGACGAGCCCAGGCAGCGACCAGAGCGGGCGTGAGACCGTCGCCGCCGACAGGCGCGGAGCCGGCCCCGGCGGTCACAGCGGCGCTGGGGCTGCCGCTCGCCGTCGGCGCCGCGCTGGGGCCGCCGCTCGCCGTCGGCGCCGCGCTGGGGCCGGAAGCGGGAGCGGCGGCGACCGGGGCAAGAACGGCGGCGACGCCCGACAGCGGCAGGCCGGCGGCCGCCGTTTGCCGGTCGATCATGCCG
>PLTW01000032.1:17590-35417 GCA_003164655.1 Actinomycetota bacterium | reverse complement strand
CAGGCGCAGCACCGCCCGCGCCAGGCGCAGCGCCGCGGCCAGGCCCGGCGTGCGCCAGGCAGCGCCGGCCAGACGCACTCCGGGCAGATACGCCGTCTCGACGACGGGGCCCAGCGGGCCGCGCAGCTTCAGGCCGAACAGCACACCGCGGCCGAGCAGGCAGTCGGGGTCGAGGGCCGCCTTGATCGCCGTCAGGCGGGCAAGGCCCTCGGCACCGAACTTGTCGGCGGCAAAGGAACCCTGCCAGCGTCCCAGGACGTACGGACGCGCGCCGTGCCGGCGCACCGCCAGGTCGAGCAGGGCCGGGGTGAGAGCGAGGTCGAGCAGAAAGCCGGCGTTGCGATGGTCGGTGAGATAGCCGGCAATCACCAGCGCCCGCCCGCCCCTCAGAAAGTAGACCTCGGGCTCGAGGTCGACGCCGGCGCCGCGCGCCAGGCGGGCGGCCCCGGCGAGGAACCCCGAGAGCTCGCCGGCCGGCAGATCGACCTCGGCCGCCAGCAGCCCCGGCCCGAGCCGCTTGGTCAGCTGGGGCCGGAAGCGCCCGGCGGCATAGCCGACGCTCTCGTCGGCCAGCACGACCGGTGCCCCGGGCAGATCGGCGAGGCGCGCCGCGAAGCGGCGCGCGGCGCCGATCTCGAGAAAGTCGATGTACAGAAACGCACCGTCCGAGCCCGTCGCCCCGTCGGGGGCGCCCGACCCCGCCGCCGGCGGCTCCCCCTGCGGCGCGTCCGACCCCGGCGCCGGCGACTCCCCGCACGCGGCGCCGAGGTCGCGCGGACCGAGAATGCGCCGCCACGGCATGTCGGCATCGGTCGACAGGGACGCCGGAAAGGCCCGCCAGGTCTGGCGGGCGTCGTCGGCGGCAGCCAGCGCGGCGTGCTTGCGGTGCGCCGCCGAGACGAACTCGAGGTTCGCCGGGCGAGGCAGGCTCGTGCCGGCGTGATCGGCGATGAAGGCGGCGGCCTGCAGAGCGGCTTCCTGGTCGGCGAAGCCCAGCAGGAAGGCGCCGATCTCGGGCCGCCGCCCCACCGCCACGACGAGCTGGGTCACGACCCCGAGCGTGCCCTCGCTGCCGGCCAGGTCGGCGAGGCCGAACGGCGGCAGGCCGCGCTGGGCGAACCAGGCCTCGGCCTGGTCGGGCGCGACCTCGCGATGGCCGTGACCGGCGGGTTCGGCAGCGACGTCGAGCCGGCCGTCCGAGTGGAAGCGCACGAGCTCGCCGCCGGGCAGCACGACGTCGGCGGCGCGCACGATATCGAGCACCCGGCCGGGGCCGAACGCGTTCAGGCCGGCGCCGCCGGTCGAAAGCCAGCCGGCCAGCGTAGCGCCCAGGTTCGACGGATAGACGGGCAGGGCGAGCCCGCGGCGGGCGAGCACCCGATGCACGCGCCGCAGCCGGGCGCCGGCGCCGACGACGCAGACCTCACCGGCAGGGTCGATGTCGGCCTTATCCAGGTGCGACAGATCGAGCACGAGGCCGCCGTCGTTGGGCACCGCGCCGCCGAGCGCCGCCGAGGCGGCGGCGCGCACCGTCACCGGCGTCGCGGTCTCGCGCGCCCAGCGCAGCGCCTCGACGACTTCCATCGTGTCGGTGGGCAGAAAGACGAGATCGGGCACGGCCGCGGTGAGCCGCCGCGTGAAGAACCGGCTGAGATAGACGTTCTGGTCGCGGTCGGCTTCGTCGAGCAGCACCGGATCGACCACGAGGCGAGCGGCACTCGGCGTCTCGGCGGCGCCGTCGTGACGATCGGCGCCGCGCAGGCGGGCCGCCAACGACAGCGCCAGGCGCCGCGAGCGGGCGCCGGCCACACGCTCGTTCGGCGCCAGGCCGCCGGTCAGCATGTCGGACAGCGCGACGAGACCACCGGGGTATGGCAGCTCGAAAGGCGGCAGGCTCGGAGGAGCGGCGTCGGTCGGACCGTGCGGGGATCCCGCGTCCGCATTCATGCACGCCGTCGCCACGGCCGCAGGTGGGCTGTCACGTAAAACGCACCGCGCTTTCGTCGTCGTCTGCGTTGTTTACGATGTTCTGCGGTTGGCCGGGCGCCAAGACCCGGCACACCACGAAGTTAACCGAGGGCGGCGACCCAAGTCAAACCGGCGTCGCGGCGCGCGGCCCGCTTCGTTAGGGTCGGCGGGCGCTGGGTCAGGGTCGGCGGGCGCTTCGCGGCGGTCGGCGGGCGCTTCGTCAGGGTCGGCGGGCACGCCGCGGACCGGTGGTACGATAGCCTGCGCCCCGCCAAGGAGTCGACCATCCCCGCTGACCAACGACACGGCGCCGAACCTCCCACTGCTCCGACCGGACTGACCGAGGCCGAGGCCTTGCGGCGCCGGGCGGCCGGCGGCGGGAACGACGTTCCCGCCGCCGCCGGGCGCACCTACCGCGAGATCGTCCGCGACAACGTCTTCAACTTCATCAACAACCTCCTGTTCGTGCTGGCCATCGTGCTGATCGCGGTGGGCCACTACCTGGACGCGCTGCTCTCGGTCGGCGTCGTGCTCGTCAACACGGCGATCAGCCTCTACCAGGAGACGCGCGCCAAGCGCACGCTCGACCGCATCGCCATCCTGACGCGGCCCCGCGCGGTCGTCATGCGCGACGGCCGCGAGCGCGAAGTCGACCCGGCCGAGCTCGTCGTCGGCGACACCGTGAGGGCGTCGGCGGGAGACCAGATCGTGGTCGACGGCCGCGTGGTCGGTCCGGGCTATCTGGAGATCGACGAATCGTTGCTGACCGGCGAGGCCGCGCTGGTGGTCAAGCGCCGCGGCGACCCCGTGCTGTCGGGCAGCTTCTGCGTGGCCGGCACCGGCTGCTACGAAGCCGAGACGGTCGGCGCCGACAGCTTTGCCAACAAGGTGACCGCCACCGCCAGATCGCACCGGCGCTCTCTGACGCCCCTGCAGCACCAGGCCAACGTGCTGGTGTGGATCCTGCTGTTCATCGCCATCGCCTTCGTGGTGCTGGTCGTCTTTCAGTCGGTGAGCCAGCACCTGCCGTTCGTCGAGAGCGTGCAGATGACGACCGTGATCGTCGCCCTGGTACCCAACAGCCTGATCCTCGCCATCGTGCTGGCCTACGCCCTGGGCGCCGTGCGCATGGCAGGCAAGGGCGCCCTGATCCAGGAGGCCAACGCCGTCGAGTCGCTGTCGAACGTCGACGTGCTGTGCACCGACAAGACCGGCACGCTCACGACCAACGCCATCCGCCTGCACGAGCTCGAGCCGCTCGCGGCGCCGCGCGACGAGCTCGAGCGGCTGCTGGCCGCCTATGCCGCCAGCACCGCCGTACCCAATCGCACGATCGAGGCGCTCACCAGAGCGCTGCCCGGGCGGGCGTTGCCCGTCGCCGACGAGGCGGCCTTCTCGTCGAGTCGCAAGTGGAGCGGCCTGGCCTTCGCCGACGGCGCTCTGCCCTATGCCACCCTGGTGCTGGGCGCGCCCGAGGCGATCCTGCCGGCGATGCAGCCCGGCGCGCCGCTGGGCGACCGCACCGACGAGTGGACGGCCGCCGGCCTGCGCGTCCTGCTGCTGGCCGGCAGGCCCGCGGCGACGCGGTTCGCGGCGCCCGAGGGGCGCCTGCCGACGCTCCCCGCCGATCTTGTGCCGCTGGGTCTTGTGAGCCTCGCCGACGAGCTGCGGCCGAAGGTGCAGGAGACGTTGCGCGAGTTCGCCGCGGCCGGCATAGCAGTGAAGGTGATCTCGGGCGACGACCCGCGCACCGTGGCCGCGCTGGCCACCCAGGCCGGCCTCGGCAGCGCGCTCACCGCCTATTCGGGCGCCCAGCTCGCCGCCCTCGACGAGCGCCAGTTTGCCCAGGCGGCGGTCGACGGCGCCGTCTTCGGCCGGGTCTCCCCCCAGCAGAAGGAGGCCCTGACCACCGCCCTGCACAAGCGCGGCCACTACGTGGCGATGATCGGCGACGGCGTGAACGACGTGATCGCGCTGAAGCGCGCCGACCTGGGCATCGCCATGGAAAGCGGCAGCCCCGCGACCCGCGGCGTCGCCGATCTCGTGCTCATGGGCGACTCGTTCGGCGTGCTGCCGGCGGCCTTCCGCGAGGGCCAGCGCATCCGCAACGGCATGCAGGACATCCTCAACATCTTCACGGTGCGCATCTTCTCGCGGGCCCTCGTCATACCGTTCGTCACGCTGATCGGCGGTTTTGCCTTCTCGCCGCGGCAGTCCGCCCTGCTGTCGTACCTCACCGCCACCGTACCGACGATCGGCCTCATCGTCTGGGCCCAGGCCGGCCAGACCGTAAAGGGCAGGATCTACCGGCCGCTCGCCCGCTTCGCCGTACCGGCGACGGTGCTGCTCGCCCTGTTCGAGCTGGCCGTCTATGCGCTCTATTTCAAGACGGGCGAGCACAGCTTTCTGCTCGCCCACCCCGGCGCGAGCACCCAGCAGGCCGTCCAGGCGGCTCTGCCCCAGGCGCAGACGGCCACGACGGCGCTGGCCGTGCTCTGCGGTCTTCTGCTGCTGCCGTTCACCGTGCCGCCCAGCATGCGCTGGGTGGGCGGCGCCCGCCTGCGCGGCGACCGGCGACCGGCGATCATGGCGGCCGTGCTGTTCGTGGTCTATCTCGCGATCGTGTACACGCCGGGCGGACGCCATCTGTTCGCGCTCCAGCCTCTGGGGATCCTCGAGCAGATCCTGCTGATCGTGATCGCCGTGTCCTGGGGATTCACCGTGCGGGCGATCTGGCACTGGCATCTGCTCGACCGCCTCTTCGGCCCCCCGGAGGGCCGGCCGATCGCCGGGCGCCGGACCCGCTAGGCTCCGCTGGCGGCGACTGCGGCAGACCCGAGGGCTCGGTTGCGCGTCTCGCCGGCGGACGGCGACTGCGCCGAGCCGCAGGCCCGACACGATATCTGAGCGCGAGCAACCCTCATGAATGGGGTAGTATAGGGGTTCCGGTCAAACCTCGACGGAAGAGCCGGCATGGCCACCCGAGCACGTTCGAATGCTGCCCCCACCGGTGGGGACGGCGGGTCCCGGCCCGTCCCGCCCACCGGCACCGACACGGCCGCCAACGAGGCAGCCGCCACCGAACCAGGCGCCACAGAAGCAGTCGCCACCGAACCGGCCATCGACCTCAGCGACCGCTCCCTCTACATCAACCGCGAGCTCAGCATGCTGGCCTTCCAGCGCCGGGTGCTCGAAGAGATCCAGGACGAGCGCAATCCGCTGATCGAGCGCGTCAAGTTCCTCTCGATCCTGGGCTCGAACCTCGGCGAGTTCTTCATGGTGCGGGTGGCCGGCCTGCGACAGCAGGTCGAAGCCGACGTCGCCGATCTGTCGGCCGACGGCATGACCCCGGCCGAACAGCTCGTCGCCTGCCGCCAGCAGGCCTACGAGCTCATGCGTGAGGCCCGCGAGACCTGGGTCTCCGACGTCATGCCGCAGCTGGCCGCCGCCGGCGTGCACATCCACGACTTCGCCGAGCTCGACGAGACTCAGGCCGCCGCCGCCATCGACTACTTCGACCGCAACGCCTTTCCGGTGCTCACGCCCCTCGCCTTCGACCCGGGCCGGCCGTTTCCCCACATCTCCAATCTGAGTCTCAACCTGTCGGTGCTCCTGCGCGACGAGAGCGGCCAGCAGCTCTTCGCCCGGGTCAAGGTGCCGTCGTCGCTGCCGCGTCTCGTAGCCGTGCCGCCGCCCAAGGGTCTGTCGGTCGCGGCCCGCACGCGCCGCTACGACTTCGTCTGGCTCGAGCAGCTCATCGCCGCCGACCTGGGCGAGCTGTTCCCCGGCATGACGATCGTCGGCGTCTACACCTTCAGGGTGACCCGCGACGCCGAGATGTCTATTCAGGAGCTCGAGGCCGACGACCTGCTCGAGACCATCGAGCAGGGCGTGCTGCGCCGCCGGTTCGGCTCGGTCGTGCGTCTCACGGTCGACTCGAGGACCCCCGACGACGTGCGCCGCATCCTGCTCGACAACCTCGACCTCGAACCCGAGGGCCTGGTCGCCGTGCCGCCGCCCCTGGGCATGAGCGGCATCAACCTGCTCGGCCTCGACCGGCCCGACCTCAAAGACCCGCCGTTCGTGCCCGCCGTGCCCCGGGGCCTCGACGATCCCGACCTCAGCATCTTTGCCGCGATCCGCAAGCACGACATACTCATCCACCGCCCTTACGACTCGTTCGAGCCGGTGATCGACTGGCTCGAAAGCGCGGCCCACGACCCCGACGTGCTGGCCATCAAGATGACGCTCTACCGCGTCGGGCGCAACGCTCCGGCGGTGGCCGCCCTGCTCGAAGCGGCCCGCAACGGCAAAGAGGTGGCCGTGCTGGTCGAGCTCAAGGCGCGCTTCGACGAGGAGCCCAACATCGAGTGGGCGCGAGCCCTCGAAGACGAGGGCGTCCACGTCGTGTACGGCCTCGTCGGCATCAAGACTCACTCCAAGATCGCCATGGTCGTGCGCCGCGAAGGCGACGGCATCAGGCGCTACGTGCACCTCGGCACCGGCAACTACAACGTCGTGACCGCCCGCCTCTACACCGACCTCGACCTGTTCACCTGCGACGAAGTCATCGGTCAGGACGCGACCGAGCTCTTCAACTTTCTCACCGGCTTCTCACGTACGCGCGACTACAAGAAACTCCTGGTCGGTCCGATCAACCTGCGGACGCGCTTCGAGGCCCTGCTCGAGCGCGAGATCGAGCATCAGCTCGCGGGCCGCGGCGGCCACCTCATCCTCAAGATGAACTCGCTGATCGATCGCAAGATGATCGCCATCCTCTACCGGGCGTCTCAGGCGGGCGTGAAGATCGACCTGCTGGTGCGCGGCATGTGCTCGCTGCGGCCCGGCATTCCCGGCGTGAGCGACAACATCAGGGTGACGAGCATCGTCGGCCGGTTCCTCGAGCACAGCCGCATCTACTGGTTCCGCAACGGCGGCGACGAGCAGGTGCTGGTGGGCAGCGCCGACCTCATGTCGCGCAATCTGAACCGCCGTGTCGAGATCCTCTTTCCGGTCGAAGACCCGGCCATCGTCCGTCGCCTGCGCGACGAGATCCTGGCCGTCTACATGCGCGACAACGTCAAGGCGCGCTTCATGCAGGCCGACGGCAGCTACGTCCATGCCCACCCGGCCGACGGCGAAGAGGCCATCGAAAGCCAGGCGTGGTTCATTGAGCACGCCGCCGACCGGCCGGCCCGGCCGCGGCGATCCGGGCGGCACCGCGGCAAGCGCCGCCCGTTCGCCGGCGGCTAGACGGGAGGGTCCCTTGCAGCTCATCTTCTTCCGCCACGGCCCGGCGGGCTCGAGGACCGAGTGGCAGGGACCCGACGGCGAACGCCCTCTGACCAGCGACGGCCGCGCCGTCGTGGCCCAGGCCGCCGGACTGCTGGCCCGGTCGGGGCTGAGCGTCGATGCCGTGCTGACGAGCCCGTTGACGCGGGCGCGCCAGACGGCCGAGATCGCCGCCGACACGCTCGGCTGCGCCGACAGGCTTGTCGACGACGAGCGCCTGGCGCATGGCCTCGACCGCAAGGGGCTCGCAGCCATCGTCGCCGAGCACGCCGGAGCCCGGAGCCTCATGCTGGTCGGCCACGAACCCGACTTCAGCGCGACCATCGCGCAGATCACCGGCGGCACAGTGGTCGTCAAGAAGGCGGCCGTCGCCCGCGTCGACCTCGACGAACAGACCATGCGCGGAGCGCTCGTCTGGCTGCTGCCGCCGCGCATCTTCGCCCACGAAAGGTGACGTGCAGATCATGGAGATAGAGGCCAAGTTCAGCGCCCCCGACGCGGCCACGCTCGAGCGACTCGGCGAGCTCGCCGAGCTCGCCGGCCATGAGATCGCCGGCCACGAGGTCGTGGCGATGTCCGACACCTATCTCGATACCGACGACTACGCCCTGCAGGCCGCCGGCCTGGTCTGCCGGCGTCGCGACCGCGGCGACCGCGTCGTCATCACGGTCAAGAGCCGCGGCGGCGCCCCCGCAAGCGGCGACCAGGCCGTCGCCGGCCGGGCGCACACCGGCCCCGGGGCCGGCGCCATCCACCGCCGCGACGAGTGGGAGATCGAGCTGCCGGCCAGCCTCGCCGCCGGCGCCCCGCCGGCAGCGTGGCCGGCCGGCGAGGTCCGTGAGCGCGTGCTTTCGGCGACGCGCGGGCAGGCGCTGGCGCCGCTGGTCGAGCTGCGTCAGATCCGGGTCCTGCGCACCGTGTCCAAAGACGGCCGCCCAGTCGCCGAGCTCTCGCTCGACACGCTGACGATCGTGGCCGGCGCCGGTCCCCTGCCGGCCCAGCACGAGGTCGAGGTCGAACTCAAGGGCGCCGGCGCCGAGGCCGATCTCGCGGTCATCGCCGGCGCCCTGCAGCGCGACTTCGCCCTGACACCGCAGCCGCTGTCAAAGTTCGAGCGCGCCCTGGCCGCGCTCGCCGCCACGGCCGCGCCCGCCGGCCTGCTCACCGCCGACGAGGAGCGTCTGCTGGCCCGTATCGCCCGGCGTACCGACACCGTGGGCCGCCGCGCGCACCTGCTGCTCGCCCTGCACGAAGGCGCCCTGCAGCGCGAGGCCGCCGCCCGCGTCGGCATGGCCCCGCGCACCGTGCGCTACTGGCTCAACCGCTTCCGCCACGAAGGCCTGGCGATCTTTCCCAGGCGCCTGGTCGCCGGAGCCGCGGAGCGCCCCGCGCACCCGGCGGCGGAGCCAGCGGTGGCGGCGCCCGCCAAGGCGCCGCCGGCCCAGGCGCCCGCCAAGGCGCCGACCAAAGCAAAGCGCAAGCGCAAGGCCGCCGACACGACGCCGGCGGCAACGGCGGCAACGCCGGCGACGGCCAGCCCGGTGGCCGCCGCCGGGGCGGCGGCCACGACGGCCGACGAACGCGCCAAGCGCCCGACGCGCCCGGGCATCCGGGCATCCGACACGATGGCCGAGGCGGCCTTCAAGACGCTGCGTTTTCATCTGCAGCGCATGCTCGAGCACGAAAGCGGCACGCGCCAGGGCGACGACCCCGAAGAGCTCCACGTGATGAGGGTCGCCACACGCCGCATGCGCGCCGCCCTGCGCGTGTTCGAACCCTACCTCGACGCCGCCGCGATACGGCCGGTAGACCGCGGACTGCGCCGCACCGGCCGCGTGCTGGGCGCCGTGCGCGACCTCGACGTCTTCCACGAAAAGACGATGCGCTATCTGGACTCGCTGCCCGACCAGCGCCGCCACGACCTCGACCCCCTGCTCGCCGTCTGGCAGGAGCGCCGCGATCACGCCCGCACCGCGTCGCCCACGTCTTGCCGGCCGTGCTCTACGACCGCGTCGCCGCGGTCTGGGCCTACGACGACGTCATCACCGGCCACGACACGCCGCTCGTGCGTTTCCATAGACTGCGGATCGCCGGCAAGGGCCTGCGCTACACGTTCGAGTTCTTCGAGGAGGTCCTGGGACCCGACGCGAAGCCCCTGATCGGCGCCACCAAGGCCATGCAGGACCATCTCGGCGACCTGCAGGACGCCGTCGTGACCTGCACCGTTCTGCGCAACTTCCTCACGTGGGGCGACTGGCAGCCACCGGCCAGCAACGTGCGCAGCGCGATGACGATGATCGTCGCGCCCGGGGTGGCCGCCTACCTCGCCGCCCGCCAGGAGGAGCTCAACCACCTCGTCGACACCTTCCCCGAGATGTGGACGCAGATCCGCGGCGACGGCTTCAGCCGTCGTCTGGCGAGGGTCGTCGGCGAGCTGTAACAGCGGGCGCGTCGCCCGGAGCCGGCGGGGCGCCGCCCAAAGCGCGTCGCCCGGAGCCCGCAGCCGGCGTCGCACCGCTTTCGGCCGCCTCGCCGGCGCCCGGATCGGTCTCGACTGCGACGGTGAGCCGGCGGCCCATCGCCTTCTGCATCGAGACGCGCCGGTTCTCGAGACCCCACAGCTCGAGCTGCGCCGGACCGTTGGTCACCAGCTTCAGCGTGAGCGCGCGCCGGCCGTCGGCCACGAGGCGCGCGTGGCGCACGACGGCGCCGTGGCTGCGGTCGAGGCGCTCGGCCAGTCGCAGCAGGTTGGCCAGCGCGCTGACGGTCTTTCTGTCGGGGCCGTCGAGGCGCGCGTAGGCGGGGAAGCGCACGGCCGGTGCCGCCTTGCGGTGGAACAGGGCGGTAGCCGCCATGACGGCGATCTCACGCTGATCGAAGCCCAGCAGATCGGCGTTAGCGATGAGATAGGCCGAGTGCACGTGATGGTCGGGGTACGACACGAAGGTGCCGACGTCGTGCAGCAGGGCCGTGTAGTCGAGCAGCTCGCGCTCCTGGTCGCCGAGCCCGTGAAAGCCGGCCTTCCGTGAGCTGTCGAACAGCTCGAGTGCCAGGCGCGCGACGTGGCGGGCGTGGGCTTCGTCGGCGCCGCAGGCCCGCACCAGCCGCAGGACGCTGCGCTCGCGCACGGTGAGCTCGTGTACCAGGGCCGCGTGCGGGCTGCGCGACAGGTAGTCCATGAGCAGCCCGTCGCGCAGCCCGCACTCGGTCAGGGCCGTCACGGCGGGCAGTCCGAGGTCGGTCATCAGCGTCTCGAGCACGACCGCGCCGGCGATGACGATGTCGGCGCGGTCGGGGTTCAGGCCCGGCACCCGGCGGCGTTCGTCGAGCGACATGCCGCGCAGCAGCCTGACCACCTTGCGCACGTCGGCGAGACTCGCCGTCTCGTCGCGCTGAGGTTCGCGGTCGTGCAGCACCCGGGCGGCCACCGCCGCCACGTTGCGCGCCGTCCCCGATGTGCCGTAGGCGACGTCGATGTCGAACCCGCGCACGGCCGCGACGGCGTGCACCGACGCCAGGCGCACGGCGCGCTGCAGCCGCAGGTAGTCGTCGCCGCTCACCCGGCCGGAGACGTCGGGCAGGCTGGGATCGCCGGCCAGACGCACGGCGCCCAGCGGCAGGCTGTCGAGAAACAGGTGCCGGCGAGCGTCGCCCACGATCACCTCGGTGCTGCCGCCGCCGATGTCGAGGCAGAAAGCGATGCGCTCGCCGAGCTCTACCCGACTCTGCACACCCAGGTAGATGAGACGCGCCTCTTCGCGGCCGGACACGACGCGCACGTCGAGTCCGGCCTCGTCGCGCAGGCGTGCCACGAACGTGTTCTGGTTGCGCGCCTCGCGGGTCGCAGAGGTAGCCACGGCGACGATCTCGTCGGCGCCGTGACTGCGGGCGAGGCCGGCGAACGAGCGGCAGACGAGCACGGCGCGCTCGATCGCCGCGGCCCGCAGCAGGTGGTCGGCGAACTCCTCCTCGCCCAGACGCACGACCTCGCGCTGCAGGTTGATCACCTGGTAGGTCCGCCTGGCCGAGATGCGCACGAGCATGAGCCGCACCGAGTTGGTACCGATGTCGATGAAGCCGACGACGTGGCCGTCGCCGCCGCTCCCACCGCCGTCGTTGTCGCCCTCGAAGACCATCATCGTCTCCACCCTATCCCCCCCGCCGCCCGCCGCCAACGCCGCGAGGGATGGCCGCCCCCGAGACGACCGGTCCCGGTCGCCCTTACCCACAACGACCCGTGCTCGCCAGTCGGCCTGCGCCGACGGGTCCCGCCCGCCGGGCAACGTGTCGCGGCGCCCGCTCGTGGCGTACACTAGCGTTTCGTGCACGACGAGGCAGCTCGACTGCGGCCGCGAGCGACGGAGGGACGCAAGTGTCACCCGACAAGACCGACGACATGGGCGACATCGAGCCCAAACAGCGCAAGAAGCTCGACGACGACACGTACCTCAAACAGCTCGGCAAGCTGCAGATCGAGCTCGTCAAGCTGCAGGAATGGATCAGGGCCCGGCGCCTCAAGGTGGTCACCATCTTCGAAGGCCGCGACGCGGCCGGCAAGGGCGGCACCATCAAGCGGGTCACCGAGTCGCTGAACCCGCGCGCCGTGCGCGTGGTCGCGCTGGGCGTGCCGACCGAGCGCGAGAAGACCGAGTGGTACTTTCAGCGCTACATCTCCCACCTGCCGGCCGCCGGCGAGTGGGTGATCTTCGACCGCTCCTGGTACAACCGGCCCGGGGTCGAGCGCGTCATGGGCTTCTGCACCGAAGACGAGGTAAACGAGTTCTTTCGCTCCTGTCCGCCGTTCGAGGAGATGCTCATCCGCAGCGGCATCATCCTGGTGAAGTACTGGTTCAGCGTCAGCGACGAAGAACAGGAGCGGCGCTTCAAGGACCGCATCCAGGACCCCACCAAGCGCTGGAAGATCTCGGAGATGGACCTCGAGAGCTGGGACAAGTGGGTCGAATACTCGCGGGCCAAAGACGAGATGTTCCACTACACCGACACGAAACGCTCGCCCTGGTTTGTGGTCAACTCCGACGACAAAAAGCGCGCCCGGCTCAACGTCATTTCTCACCTGCTGAGCGTCATCCCCTACGAGGACCTCACGCCCAAGCCGTTCAAGCTGCCGCCGCGCCGCGAGGACAAGGGCTACATGCGCCCGCCCTACGAGAACCAGACATTCGTACCGGAGATCTTCTAGCGGCGAGACCGGACGAGAGGCCAAGCCGCGCCGAGGCCAAGCCGCGCCGGAGCCACGACGCGCAAGACCGGGACGCGACAGACCAAGCCGGCGCCAAGGCCGCCACACGGCCACCGGGCGGCGGCGGCGCGCCTCAGTGCATCTTGTCGTGGTCCTTGGCGAACTTCTTCTCGCCGACCTTCTTGCCGTAGGCATCGAGGTAGGCGTTGTGGATGGCGCACTTCTTGCAGCCCTTGCCGCAACAGTGCTTCCACTCGCTCTTGGGGAATTCGTTTCTGAGCTTCGTCATGCCTACCGTCCTACCCCGCAGCGGCGCTACGAAAACGAGCCCGCGCTCGGGCAGATGCCGGACAGCGGGCAGCCGTCGCAGGCCGGTCGGCGCGCGTGGCAGACGCGCCGCCCGTGGCGTACCAGGTCGACGTGGGCGGCATAGATGTCGGCCGCTGCGGGGCCGGCCATCGCGGTCAGCACGCCGTGGGCCGCCTCGGCGCCGACGCCGGGGTCGAGCAGACCGAGGCGGCCGGCCACGCGGTGCACGTGAGTGTCGACCGGCATCGCCGGCCGCCCCAAAGCGAACAGCAGCACGCAGGCGGCCGTCTTGGGCCCCACCCCGGGCAGGCTCTGCAGGAACGAGAGCGCCTCGTCGTCGTCCAGATCGTCGAGCGCGCTGAGATCGGGCTCGCCGCCGCCCGGGCTGAGCGCTTCGAGGATCTTGACGATGCGCGGTGCCTTGACGTGCGACAGCCCGCCGGGCGCAATGACGCTCTCGACCTCGCCGACCGGCGCGTCGCGCAGCTCGCTCCAGGTTGGAAACCGGCGGCGCAACGCGGCGTAGGTGCGGTCGGTGTTGACGTCGGCGGTGTTCTGCGAGAGCACCGTGTAGACCAGCTCGCCGACCGGCGGCAGGCGCGGCGCCAGCGTGGGCCGGCCGTAGGCTTGGTCGAGGCGCGCAACGACCGCGCGCAGGCGCCGGCGCCGGCCCGCCGGCGACGAGGGCGCGCCGGCCGCCCCGCCGGTTACGGCTGCCGCTTGGGGCAACGCCCGCTCGACCACGCGCCGATCGGCCTGCCGCTCGCGGCTAGCGCCGCGAGCGGGCCATGAGCGCCGCGCCCAGGATCAGCCCGAGGACGAGGTTGCCGACGGCGATCACCCAGAGCGGCGCCGTGGCGTGCACCGAGAAGAACCTCAGGGGCACCGCGCGCCGGTTCTCGAGCCACAGGACGATCCCCACGGCAATGAACACGAGAGCGGCCAGCAGCACCCAGGGAACGCGGCGGCGCGGCCGGCGGCGCCCGCGGGAGCGCGACCACCCCAGCCCCACGCCGTCGGGCAGCGTGCGCTGCACCGAGCCGTCGCGCCAGTCCATGTCGTCGTTCATGCCCACTACTCTGACGTATACGGCACGACGATGCCAGACCCGCTGTTGGCCGGGAACTGCGGCGCAGATCACCGGATCGCCGCCGGCCGCGCCGCCGCGCTCGCCCAACTGTCCGGTAGGATGCCCCCCAAGGCAAGGGATCCGAGGGAGGGACCGATGAGCGACGATCTGCCCGGCGTCAGCGACGCCTTCCAGGCGTTCCTGCACGAAGCGCCGGCCCACGCCGGCGCCTGGATGGAGGCGGTGCAGCGGCTGGGCGCCGCCAGCGCCCTCGACGACAAGACCGAGGCGCTGGCCTACCTCGCCGTGCTCTCGGCCACGCGACTCACCAGCGGCGTGCCCTTCCACGCCCGGCACGCCAGGTCGCTGGGCGCCAGCCGCGCCGAGGTGATCTCGGCCGTTCTCGTGGGACTGCCGGCGGTCGGCAACGGCGTGACCCAGGCGCTNNCGTTGCCCCACCCCGACCGCCCGGTGCGGCTCAGGTCGCGGGCTCGTTGCGTCGATAGGAGAGCGACTCTGGCGTCGAAGCACGACGACGTGCGCCGACGCAAGACCGACGCTCGCGTCGAGGCACCGGGAGGACCGCACGGACACATCCGAGCCGCACAGCGCGCGCGCCCTGCTGGCCGCCGCGCTCGTGGTCGTCTGCGGCGCGATCCTCGGGGTGGCGGGCTTTGCCGTGGAGCAGGCCCATGCGAACTGGCGCCCCCATGTCACCCGGACGGCCCTGGGCTGGCAGGCGAGCCAGCCCCATGTCGGCATCGACTTCGAGCCGGCGCTGGCCGGCGACCATCTCGCCTGGCAGGCCGGACCCTACACGCTGGTCATGGACCTGAGCTCGGGCAAGGTGCGGCTGGTCGGCGCGGGAGGCAGCGCCCAGTCGGTCTGGCCGGTAGCGGCGACCGGCGGCGACACGGTGTGGGCCGAGACGTCCGGCGGCGCGGGCCGGGACACGACGATCTACGCCTACGACTTCGCGACGCGGCGTAGGCAGGTACTCCTGAAGACCGCCGCCGATCTCGAGGCGCCGCCGGTCGCAGCCGGCTCGACCGCCTACTGGCTGAGCGGCACGAGCAGCACCGCCGCGGTCACGGCCTGCGACATCTCCGGCGGCCGGCGCCGTGTGCTGGCCGTCGGCAGCGACCTCGGCCCGTTTCTGCTGGCCGACGACTCGTTCGTCGTCTGGTCGCGTCAGCCGCGCCCCTCGGCGCCGTTCGCCATGACCGTGCTCGACACCGCCAGCGGCGCAACGAGCGACCTCACGCTGCCCGACCAGAGCTCGGGGGCGGTCTTCGACACGCCCATCCTGGCCAACGGCACGCTGGCCTGGCTGCGCATCGACAAGCAGAGCGCGGCCGCCGCGATCACCACCTACGACCTGCGCACGCTCGCCGCGCGGGAGATCGTCGGCGGCCCCGCCGGCAAGCTCGTGGGACCCGGCTTCGACGGCGCGACCGTGGTCTGGGCTCAGCCGGCCGACGGCGGCTCCGGCGACGTGGTGATGGGCCTGCGTCTGTCCGGCGGCCCGGCGTTCCGCATCGCCGTGGCGCCCGGCGACGTCAGCTCGGTGATGGTCAGCGGATCTCGCGTCGCCTGGTGGGTCGGCACCGGTCCGCGGTCGTGGATCGAGACCGCGAGGCTGCCACGATGAGCGATCTCGCCCCGTCGCGGCCGGCCGGCCGCCTGGCGCGCCTGGGGATCTCGCGCGAGCAGCTCCTGTTCTGGCTGCTGCTCGAGCTCTGGGTGCTGAACGCCGCCGACCTGCTGCTCACCCACTACGCTCTCTGGCTGGGCTTTGCCACCGAGTCGAACGGCGTCATGCGCTACTTTCTGCACGAAGGCACCCTGGCGGCAACGGTGTTCAAGATCGGCATCGTCAGCGCCGGCGTCCTTTTGCTGTGGCGCCTGCGGCGCAGCCCGGCGGCGCTGCTGGCCGCCGTCCTGCTGACCGGCGTCCTGGCCGCCGTCGTGGCCTACCAGGCCGTCTGGGTCGCGAGCCTGTAAAAAGGCGGCGCCGTCCCCCAGCCCGTCGCCGAGACGAGGTCGACGCTGCCCTTTGCCCTCGGTATACTTTCAGTCAGTTGCCTCTGTGGACTGTTGATTCAGCGGAATCCTCACTTGACGGCAAGCCTGCCGACTGCGCGAAGGAGAGTGTATGGCCACGGCTAATGGTCCCACCTCGACCGGTGCTGCTCTCGTCCTGGGTGGTGGCGTCGCCGGTATCCAGTGTTCGCTCGACCTCGCCGAGGGCGGGTACAAGGTCTACCTGGTCGAGAAGTCGCCGGCGCTCGGCGGCCACATGTCGCAGCTCGACAAGACCTTCCCCACCAACGACTGCTCGATGTGCACGCTGGCGCCGAAGCTCGTCGAAGCCGGGCGGCACCTGAACATCGAGATCGTCACCAATTCGGAGCTCACCGGGCTCGAGGGCAGTCCCGGCGACTTCAGGGCGAAGGTCTTTCACCACGCCCGCTTCGTCGACCCCGACCTCTGTACGAGCTGCGGCGAGTGCGCGCCGGTCTGCCCGGTGGTCGTGGCCGACCAGTACAACGAGGAGCTGGGCGAGCGCAAGGCGATCTACAAGCTCTACCCGCAGGCCATCCCCAACACCTACGCGGTCACCAAGAAGGGCCATTCGCCCTGCAAGCGCGCCTGCGCCGTGCACACCTCGGCGCAGGGCTACGTAGCGCTGATCGCCCAGGAGCGCTTCGCCGACGCCTACCGCGTGGCCAGCGACCCCAACCCGTTCCCCGCCGTGTGCGGCCGCGTCTGCACCCACAAGTGCGAGACCGACTGCACGCGCGGCGAGGTCGAGCAGCCGATCGCCATCGCCGGCCTCAAGCGCTTCATCAGCGACTTCGCCTTCAGCGACGTGCCGCTGCCCGAGCCCGTCGAAGCGACCTTCAAAGAGAAGGTGGCGATCGTCGGCGCCGGCCCGAGCGGCCTGTCGTGCGCCCGCGACCTGGCGCTGCTCGGCTACCAGACCACCGTCTTCGAGGCCAAGCCCGAACCGGGCGGCATGCTGCGCTTCGGCATCCCCGAGTACCGCCTGCCCAAGGCCGGCCTCCAGCAGGACATCGACCGCATCCTGGCGCTCGGCGTCGAGCTGCAGTGCGGCAAGGCCGCCGGCACCGACTTCACCGTCGACGCGCTGCTCAAAGACGGCTACAAGGCCGTCTTTCTGGGCGTCGGCCTGCAGGGCGGTCGCGCGCTGCCGATCCCCGGCAACGACGCCANNTGCGCCTGGGCGCCGAAAAGGTCACCCTGGTCTGCATCGAAGACGACGAGACCATGCCGGCCTCGGCCGACGAGATCGAAGAGGGTCTCGACGAGTCGATCACCTTCGTCTGCTCGTGCATGCCGACCGCCGTGGTGGCCGGCCCCGACGGCCGCGCCGCCAAGGTCGAGTTCACCGCCTGTACGCTGGGCGATGCCGACGAGCGCGGCTGGCGCCCGCCGGTGCCGCTCGACAACACCTTCAGCGAGATGCCCTGCGACACGGTGGTCTTCGCCACCGGCCAGGGCATGGTCGACGACTTCTCCAAGGGCGCCAGAGGCGTCAAGGTCGAAAAGAACCAGATCGTCATCGACAAGCAGACCCAGGCCACCGGCCGCAAAGGCGTGTTCGCCGGCGGCGACGCCGCCGCCAGGGCCCCGTGGACGGCCATCGAAGCCGTCGCCGCCGGCCGCCGCGGCGCCCGCGCCATCCACAACTTCCTGCGCGGCGAGGAGCTCCTGCCGTTAGACGAAGAATCGCTGGACGAAGCCAAGCCCGACGACGAGGTGCTGCGCCAGACCGAGGTCATGGCGCGCCTGCCCATGCCGCACCTGCCGGGCGCGGCCCGCAAGCTCACCTGGGACGAGGTCGCCACCGGCTTCACCGTCGAGCAGGCGGTCGCCGAAGCCAAGCGCTGCCTCAACTGCGCCGTCTGTTCGGAGTGCATGGAGTGCGTACGGGCCTGCGGCCCGGGCGCCCTGCTGCACGGCGA
>PLTW01000032.1:0-17532 GCA_003164655.1 Actinomycetota bacterium | reverse complement strand
GACCAGGACCACGAGTACTGCTCGAGCGTCTGCTGCATGTTCGCCAACAAGCAGGCCATGCTGACCATCGACCACGTGCCCGAGTGCAAGCCCGACGTCTTTCTCATGGACATGCGCGCCCAGGGCAAGGGCTTCGACGCCTTCTACCAGCGCGCCCAGGACATGGGCGTCAACTTCATCCGCTCGCGGCCCTCGTACATCAAAGAGGACCCGGCCACCCACGACCTGCTCATCACCTGGGAAGACGAAGCCGGAGCCCTGCACACCGACCGNNCCGCTCGACACGAGCCGCGAGGGCGTCTACGTGGTAGGCCCGTTCGGCGAGCCCAAGGACATCCCCGATTCGGTCGCCCAGGCTTCGGCCGCGGCGGCCAAGGTGATGACCGGCCTGGCCGACTCGCGCGGCACACTCACAGTCGACAAGGAGTACCCGGCCGAGCACGACGTAGTCGGCGAAGAGCCCCGCGTGGGCGTGTTCGTCTGCCACTGCGGCTCGAACATCGCCGGCGTGATCGACGTCGAGGGCGTCGCCGAGTACGCTCTCAAGCTGCCCGGCGTGGTCTACGCCAACGACACCATGTACACGTGCTCGTCCGACTCGCTCACGCTCATCAAGGACATGGTCGCCGAGCACAACCTGAACCGCGTCGTGGTGGCGAGCTGCACGCCCCGCACCCACGAGCCGATCTTCCAGGACACGCTGCGCGAAGCGGGCCTCAACCCGTTCCTGTTCGAGATGGCCAACATCCGCGACCAGGCGAGCTGGGTGCACCGCGANNCTGCTCGAGCCGCTCTACAAGGTCGACGTGCCGCTCACCCACACCGCCATCGTCATCGGCGGCGGCGTGGCCGGCATGACCGCCGCCGCCGCCCTGGGCGACATGGGCCACGAGGTCCATCTCGTCGAGCGCGAGGCCGCCCTGGGCGGCCGCGTGCTCGAGCTCGACCAGACCATCAAGGGCTCGTCGCCGGCCGACTTCGTCGCCGGCCTCGAGCAGCGCGTCGTCGACAACCCCAACGTCAAGATCCACCTGGCGGCGACCCTCGAAGACTTCCACGGCTTCATCGGCAACTTCTCGAGCGTCATCGCCACCGCCGACGGCAAGCGCACCCCCATCGACCACGGCGTGGTGATCGTCGCCACCGGCTCGCAAGAGGCGCGACCTGAGCTCTACGGCCTTGGCCAGAGCGACAAGATCGTCACCGGTCTCGACCTCGAGCACCTGTTCAGCGCCGGCGACGAGCGCCTCGCCGGCTCCGGCGCCGTCGGCTTCATCCTCTGCGCCGGCTCCCTCGAAGACGGCGCCCTCTACTGCTCGCGGACCTGTTGCCAGCAGAGCGTCAAGAACGCCATCCGCCTCAAGGAGGCCAACCCCGAGCGCCCGGTCTACGTGTGGTTCAAAGAGGTCCGCACCTTCGGCCTGCTCGAGGAGTACTACACCAGGGCGCGCGAGCTGGGCGTCATCTTCACGCGCTACGACAACGACTCCAAGCCCGAGATCGTGAGTGTCGGCACGGCGGCCAACGGCAAGCCGGGCACGCCCGTCCGGGTCGCCTACATCGACCCCTACCTGCAGCGCCGCCTCGAGGTGCCGCTCGAGCTGCTCGTGCTGGCCACCCCGACCGTCGCCAACGACGGTGCCTCCGAGCTCTCCAAGATGCTCAAGGTGCCGATCCAGGGCGACGGTTTCTTCCTGGAGGCCCACGTCAAGCTGCGCCCCGTCGACTTCTCCAGCGAGGGCATCTTCCTGTGCGGCGGCGCCCACTACCCGAAGAGCATCGACGAATCGATCAGCCAGGCCTTCGCGGCCGCCGGCCGCGCCGCCGCCATCCTCGCCAAGCCGGCCCTGAAGGCCGGCGGCGTGGTGGCCGAGGTCGACCAGGACAAATGCGCCGCCTGCCTCACCTGCGTGCGTATCTGCCCCTACGAGGTGCCAACCATCGACCCGGTCGTAAAGAAGGCCGTGATCGAAGCGGCCGCCTGCCAGGGCTGCGGCGTGTGCGTGAGCGAGTGCCCGGCCAAGGCGATCGTCCTGCACCACTACACCGACGCGCAGATCTTCGCCAAAGAAGAAGCGCTCACGATGGAGGTGAGCTGAGATGGCCGACGAGCCCACCGCGGCGGTCACGGCTCCCGCCGACACGGCCGCCACGGCCGCGCAGGCGCCGCCGGCGGCGGCCGAACTGCCGGCAAACGAGGGCTTCGAGCCCGAGATCATCGTCTTTGCCTGTCACTACTGCGCCTACGCAGCCGCCGACCTGGCGGGCAGCATGCGTCTGCAGTACCCGTCCAACATCCGCATGATCAAGCTGCCCTGCACCGGCAAGCTCGAGGTCATCCACCTGCTCAGGGCGCTCGAGGCCGGCGCCGACGGCGTCTACGCCGCCGGCTGCCTCGAAGGCGAGTGCCACTACCTCAAAGGCAACCTCTGGGCCAAGAAACGGGTGGGCTACGTCAAGAAACTGCTCGAGGAGATCGGGGTCGACCCCGGTCGCGTCGAGATGTACAACATGTCGTCGGCCATGGGCCCGCAGTTCGCCGAGACGGCGCGCGACTTTACGGCGCGCATCCGCGGCCTGGGGCCCAACCCGGTGCGCCCGCGCGCAGGGTTCACGGCCCACGAGGTCGTCCTCAAGCAGATGGGCGACTTGGCCATGCCCGACGACTCCGCCAGCGACACCCCCTCAGGCTCATGACCGCGGTCTTCGTGGAGGAAGGACACTCGAGATGATCACAGCCGAACGCAAGCCCTTCGACGAGATCTACGCCATGACCGAAGGGCACGACAAGGTGCTGGTGGCCGGCTGCGACACGTGCGTCGCAGTCTGTCTCACCGGCGGCGAGAAAGAGGCCGAGATCCTGGCCGCCGAGCTGCGCATCAAGGCCAAAGAAGACGGCCGTGACGTGCAGATCGAGCACACGGCCGCCATCCGCCAGTGCGAATGGGAGTACCTCGACGCGATCGCCGCGAAGGTCGAGGAGTACCCCGCGGTGCTCAGCATGGCCTGCGGCATCGGCATCCAGTCGATGGCCGAAAAGTTCGCGCCCAAGCTCGTGCTGCCGGCCGTCAACACCAACATGCTGGGCATGCCCCAGGAGCACGCCGTCTGGCTCGAGCGCTGCGGCGCCTGCGGCGAGTGCGTGATCGGCGACACCGCCGGCATCTGTCCGGTGGTGCGCTGTTCCAAGAGCCTCATGAACGGGCCCTGCGGCGGCTCGCACGACGGCAAGTGCGAGGTCACCACCCCCGAAAAAGGAGACATCGACTGCGCCTGGGCGCTCATCTGGGACCGTCTCAAGGCCCAGGGCCGCGAAGAGCTGATGCTCGTCAACCGGCCGCCCAAGAACTGGAGCAAGAGCAGCTCCGGCGGCCCGCGCAAGATGGTCCGTGAGGAGGCGAAGCCGGTATGAGCGCGACCCAGTACAAGGCGGGCAGCAACCTCGAGAAGATCCTCTCCGAGGGCAAGTTCGCGGTCACCGGCGAGTGCGGTCCGCCCAAGAGCGCCGACGGCACGGTCATCGAAGAGAAGGCCAAGATCCTCAAGGGCTTCGTCGACGCCGTCAACATCACCGACAACCAGACGGCCGTGGTGCGCGTCTGCTCCATGGCCTCGGGCCTCCAGGCCCAGCAGAACGGCCTCGAGGCGATCATGCAGATGACCTGCCGCGACCGCAACCGCCTGGCCATGCAGGCTGACATTCTGGGCGCCTCCATACTGGGCATCAAGAACATACTCTGTCTCACCGGCGACCACATGAGCTTCGGCAATCACCCCGAGGCCAAGGGCGTGCACGACCTCGACGCCATCAACCTCATCAAGATGTACAAGGACATGCGCGACGAGAAGAAGTTCCAGTGCGGCGACGACATGGACGTCGCGCCGGCGCTCTACATCGGCTGCGCCGAGAACCCGTTCGGCGACCCGTTCGAGTTCCGCGCCCTGCGCCTAAAGAAGAAGGTCGAGGCGGGCGCCGACTTCATGCAGACCCAGTGCATCTTCAACATCCCCAAGTTCAAGAAGTGGATGGAGGAGGTGCGCGCCATCGGCCTGCACAAGGAGATCAAGATCCTCGCCGGCCTCACGCCGCTCAAGGGCGTCGGCGCGGCCAAATACATGAAGAACTTCGTGCCCGGCATGGACGTGCCGCAGGAGATCGTCGACCGCATGGCGAGCGTCGAGAAGGGACCGCCGGCTCAGGCCGAGGGCAAGAAGCTCGCCGTCGAGATGATCAAGGAGATCGCCGAGATCGAAGGCGTCGCCGGCGTGCACCTCATGGCCGTCGAGTGGGAGGTCGCCGTACCCGAGATCGTCGAGATGGCCGGACTGCTGCCACGCCCGGCCGTGGCGTAGCGGGAAGGAGGGTGACGTGACGACCATCGACGCCACGCTCGCCCGCCGCGTCAACCGTGGCTCGGGCGAGAACGCCTACAAGTGCTACCAGTGCAAGAAGTGCAGCACGGGCTGCCCGGTCGCCGGCTTCGGCGACCTGCATCCGGCGCAGATCATGCGGGCCGTGCAGATCGGCGCCGTCGAAGCCGCCGTCGACAGCCGCTTCATCTGGCTGTGCACCGGCTGCGAGACGTGCACCACGCGCTGCCCGCAGAGCATCGACATCGCCGCCATCATGGACGAACTGCGCATGATCGCCCGCGAAGAGGGCCGGGTGCGTTCCGACGTTCCGTTTGCCAACATCCTCAAGCTCAACTACGACTCGTTCAGGCGCTGGGGCAGGCTCTACGAGGTCGAACTGCTGGCCATCGACAAGGTCACCCGGCCATCGGGCTTTACCGACGACGTCGCGATGGGCATCCGCATGTTCCTGAAGGGCAAGATCAACCCGCTGCCCACCATCGGCGACCGTTCGCAGATGAAGCGCATGGTGCAGGTCGCCGACCGCATCAACCGCGACAAGCGGGCGATCGTGCGGGCCATGGACCTGCCCGCCGACGCCGACATGGCGTCGTCTGGGCGAGGAGGTGCCTCATGAGCCGCGTCGCCTACTACCCTGGGTGCTCGTTGCACGGCACCGCCAAGGAGCTCGACAGCTCGTTTGTGAGCACCGCCGCCCGGCTCGGCGTCGACCTCGTGGAGATCCCCGGCTGGGAGTGCTGCGGCAACTCGGCCGCGCACGCCGCCAACCGGCTGCTGGCGGCCGCCCTGCCGGCCAACGAAATGGCCAAGGTCAAAGACGACATGGGCCTCGAGCGCGTCGCAGTGCCCTGCGCGGCCTGCTTTGTCCGCTTCATGGCCACCAACCACGAAGTGCAAGATAGCGAGACGGCCCGCGACGTGGCCCAGGTCGTCGGCCGCCCCTACACCGGCGGCGTGGGCGTGCTCAACCTGGTCGACTTCTACCACGACGAGGTCGGCCTGGCGGCCCTCGAGGCCAAGGTCACCCGGCCCTTCGCCGGGCTCAAGGTGGCAGCCTACTACGGCTGTCTGCTGACCCGCCCGCCCAAGATCACGCTGGCCGAGGACCCGGAGTACCCGACCCGCATGGACGAAGTCCTCGAAGTCCTGGGCTGCAAGCCGGTCGCCTGGACCTTCAAGACCGACTGCTGCGGCGCCTCGCTGGCGCTCTGCGAGCAGGCCGTCGTCATCGAGCTGGTGCGCAAGATCATCGCCAACGCCCGCGCCTGCGGCGCTCAGGCGATCGCCTGCGCCTGCCCGCTCTGTCAAGTCAACCTCGACACCCGCCAGGGCGACATCAAGAGGGTCGACCCGAGCTGGGCCGACATGCCGATCGTTTACCTGAGCCAGTTCGTCGGCCGGGCAATCGGCGTGAGCGACCACGATCTCGGCCTCAAGAAGCACATGGTGCCGGTCGAAGCGCTGCTCGCTTAGACGGCTTCGGCAAGAACGAACGCGACGAGAGGGCGGCGCTTGCGCGCCGCCCTCTCGTCGTTTGGGCAAGAGAACGCGAGCTCGTCGGGCAGTCTCGCCCCGCGCCGAACAGCGCGGACGCTCGTCAAAGGCGCGCCGCGGGTATCACCGCGATCGACCGGCCACCACGCAAAGGGAGACCGCTGAGATGAACGAGATCGCCCCCGGCATCTGGCGCTGGACCGCGCGCCATCCACAGTGGCGTACGCGGATCGAATGGGGCCACGAGGTGGCGAGCTTCGCGCTGGTCGCGCGCGGCGCGCCCGGGCTCGCCGGCGACGGCGCTCCGCCACTCGCCGGCGACGACGCGCTCACCCTGGTCGACCCGTTGCTGCCCGCCCCCGACGCGCCCTCGCGCGGCGCGGTCGACCAGACCCTCGATCGCCTCGCCGGCGCCGCGAGCCGGCTCGACATCATGATCACCATCCCCTATCACGCGCGTAGCGCCGAGGAGCTGTTCTGGCGCTACCGCGACGCGCTGCCCACCACGATCTGGGGTCACCGCGCCGTCGCCACGCGCTTCGGCGACCCGGCGACCGTCCTGCACGAGATCGCACCGGGCCGAACGGTCGGCGACGGCGTCCTCGCACTGCCGATCGGCAAGCCGCGGCGCTTCGAGACGCCACTCTACTTGCCCGCCCACCGGGCGCTCGCCTTCGGCGACGCCGTGATCGGCATCGACGGCGGCCTGCGCATCTGGCAGCAGGGCGCGACCGGTCGCTCCTGGCACGACCGGGTGTTCGTCCCCACGCTGCTGCCGCTGCTCGACCTGGACGTCGAGCGCGTGCTGGTCACCCACGGACCCGCCGTCCTGCACGACGGCCACGCGGCGCTTGTGGCCGCCCTGGCTGCCGGGCCATGGGACTACCGCGCCCTGAAGGACTAGACTCTCTGCGAGAGCCCTCGTTTCCGCCCGGCACGGGGCAAGCGCCGGCAGCCGGCGACAAAAGAAGGAGACCACGCGCATGACCCTTTACTTTCAGCGCGGAGCGATCGACGCGGACCACCTGCCGTTCGTGCTGCGCATGCTGCCCTTCGACATCAGCTTCGCCGACGAAGACGACGTGCTGCGTTACTGGTCGGGACGCACCTACCGCACCTGCGACCCGCACTTCATCGGCCAGGACCTGCGCGCCTGTCACCCGGCCGCCTCGCTGGAGACCCTCGAGGCCATCCTGCAGGCCTTCAGGAGCGGCGAGCACGACATCGCCGAAGGCTGGCACGAAGACGGCGGCCGGTTCACCTACACCAGTTACACGGCCGTGCGCGACGACAGCGGCGCCTACCGCGGCATCCTCGAGGTCAACCACGACCTGACCGACGGGCGAGCGCTGGCCGGCGAGCAGGCGCTGCCGGGCTGGTAGGAGCATCGCTCGCGCGACGCGCTGCGGGTGAGCCGGCGACGGTGGGCCGGCATGAACGAAGGCGCTGTGCGCCCGGCTTTGGCGGGCGGCCGCGACGGCCGGCGGCAGCGCTCAGGCCGGCAGGGCGAACTCGTGCACGCAGGCCGGAGCGCCGTCGACGATCGAGGCCGTTTGGCGGTGCGCGCCCGGCTCGACGCCGAGAAGCCCGCAGAGCATGCCCGTGCTCAGATCGCAGACGAAGCCGGGGTGATCGCGGGCGACTTCGAGGTACAGGCAATTGCTCACCTCGACGACCACGGTGCGGTCGTCTTTTACGTCGACCCGCGGACTGCAACCGGCGTCGCGCAGGTAGGCGACGATGCCCTCGAGGTCGAGACCGCCGTCGCCCGCGGATCGACCGTGGGCCAGCCCCGCGGCGGCCTCGCGACCGTACTCGTAGCCGACCTCCGCGGCCAGCGACGCCGCGTGACGGTCGAGCCGCGCGGCAAGGCGAACCAGCATGGCCGACAACGCTTCGTAACGACGGGGCGGGAGCTGAATGTCGAGGCGCGCGCTCGACGGCGCGTAGACCTTGGCCGGGCGCCCGCCGCGCGGGTTGCGGCGGGTGCCGACGACGACCAGACCGGCCGTCGTGAGCTTCTCCAGGTGCGAGCGCGCGACCGTGCGATGAAGGCCGAAGATCTTGGCGACCTCGCCGGCCGACACCGGCGCCGGCGACCTGACGACGTGCTCGTAGACGGCGAACCTGGTGGCGTTGCCCAGAGCGCCTCCCAGAGTCCCCAGCACCGAAAGGTCCCAGTTACGCACGACTCCCATCGTCTTAACTATACGCCTCCCACCCGTGTGTTTCGCAAGAGTAGAGCGTTACCTGCCGCTGCCGGCGGCGCGTCCCGCGGGCGCCTCGGCTTGCGGCGCGCCCGCGCTGGGTATCTCCGGGTGACGCCGCCGCGCGGCGCCGACACCGCCACCGCTCGAAAGGACAGCCATGATCAAAGTGAAGAGCTTCACGACGCCGATCAAGATCTTCGCCACCAATCGCGAGCTCAACGAGCTCGACGAGGCCGTGGGCCAGCTTCTCGCCGACGAAAAAGCGACGGCCGTCTACTCGGTGAGCGACTCGACCACGGCCGGCGACACCGGCGAGACCATCGGCCTCATCAGGGTGGTCGCCTACGAGGCATAGCGGGTCGCCTGCGAGGCATACAAGGTCGCCTGCCCGCCGGCCGGCGGGCACTCCCCAGCCCCAACCACCGACGCGGTCGGCCTGACCGGCGGTTGCGGCCGGGTTGACGCTGCCCTCCGGCGACCGCTAGGATCGTCGGCGGAGACGCCCGCAAGGGCCTCGAGGGAAGACGGTGCAAAGCCGTCGCGGACCCGCCGCTGTGACCGGGGACGACCGCCGCAACTCCAGCCACTGCCGGCTTGCCGGTGGGAAGGCGCGGCGCGAGGACGATCCGGCAAGCCAGAAGACCTGTCTCCAAGCGGTGCCGATGCCGCCCCCGTGGTACCGGGGCGGGCACTGCTGCTGCGCGGATCCAAAAACGGCGGATCCCGGGCCGCTCTCACCAGAGCCGGCTCGGGATTGTTGTTTTTTGGGGGCGGATCCGAAAGGTCGGCGGCAGATGCAGACTCTCTCACACAAACGCCCGGGGACATCGTCGCCGGTGAGCCCGTTCGTGCGCCCGGCCAGCGGCCTCGTGCGCGAGATCACCGCCTGGCAGGTGTTCGGCTTCAACGTCATGAACGCCAACATCGGCATCGGCCTCGTGTGGCTCACGCTGCTCGGGCCAGGCCTCTACCCCGGCGCCAATCTCTACCTGGCGGTCCTGCTGGCCTTCGTCGGCATCCTGCCGCTCAACCTGCTCTACGTGCGCCTGGCGGTGGTCTTTCCGCGCTCGGGCGGCGACTACGTCTCGATCTCGCGCACGCTGAGCCCGGCGCTCGGCTTTGCCGTCAACGCCGCAGCCATGGCCTACTTCTGCCTGTTCGTCGGCCTGGGCGGCCTCTATACCGTGCAGTACGGCCTGACGCCGCTGGCCAGGGTCGCGGCCGCCTACACCGGCAGCCCCTGGGCCCGCCACCTGGCCGACCGTCTGGCTACGCCGACCGGCACGTTCGTCGTCTCGCTGGCCGTACTGGCCGTCTACGCAGCCCTCATGATCAGGGGCGGCAAGCTCTACTTCAGGGCGCAGAGCGCGGCCTTCGTGCTGGGCACGACCGCGCTGGCCGTCGTGGTCGCGGCCGGTCTTCTGCTCTCGCGCGCCGGGGCGCTCGCGCACATCGACGGCGCTCTGGCGCGCCTTGGCGCCGGCCCGGTCGCACCACTGGCCGCCGGCCACGCCGTCGCCTTTTCGTGGTCGGCCACGCTGCACGCCGCCATCTGGCCCTGGATCGTCTTCGTGGGCTGCTACTTCTCGGTCTTCATCGCCGGCGAGGTGCGCCGCCCGGCGCGCACTCAGGCGATCGGCGTGCTCGGCGCCCAGACCTGGGCGGCGGCCTGGCTGCTCGTCGTCACCTTCGCCCTCGCCCACCTGTTCGGCCAGACGTTCTTTGCCAACCTGGCCTTCACGCCGCCCGGCAAGCTCGGCCTGGCCTCGACGCCCGCCTTCGCCGAGCTCGTCGCGCTGGCCCTGCACCACGGCCTGCCGGCGATGACACTCATGGCGGCCTTCACCGTGTGGGGTTTTGCCTGGGTGGGGCCGACCGCGATGTGCGTCTCGCGCTGCCTGTTTGCCTGGTCTCTCGACGGCCTGGCGCCGGGCTGGTGCGCCAAGGTCCATGGCCGCTGGCACACCCCGTACCGCGCCCTGGCGATCACCTTCGCCGTGGCGACGGTATTCACGGCGCTCATGATCTACGCCCACCTCTCGCTGCTGTCGGGCATGATCGTGATGTTCGTGGAGTGGCTCTGCGTGGCCCTGGTGGCGATCGTGCTGCCCGGGGTGGCCGACCGCCGCGGCTTTGTGCTGCCGCCGGCGCGGCGCCTCGCCGGCCTGAGCTCGCTCTCGTGGCTCGGCGTGCTGACCGTGCCGCCGGTCGTGCTGGCCGCCTGGCTCAACCTGACCGACGCCAACTCCGGCACCAGCATCGCCCACCAGCCCCGGGCGCTGCTGCTGTGGCTGGCCATCCTGGCCGGCTGCCTGGCCGTCTACCGCGTCGTGGCCGGCCTGCGTGAGCGCCGCGGCACGAGCCTCGACCTGGCGGTGCGGCTGCTGCCGCCCGACTGAGGCGGAGCGCGACCGTGGGCACGGGCGCGGACCGTGGGCAGGGGGCGCGACCGTGGGCAGGGAGCGCGACCGTGGGCAGGGGGCGNNCGCGCGCGGGAAGGCGGTCGACGATTCCGCCTTGGCCGACCGGCGCCCGCGAGCCGCCCCCCGTAGGCTCGCGGGCGCCAACTGATGCAGGCGGGAGACCGGGCCGCCGAGGCCCAGCTCGTCATGGGAACGGCAGCGACCCGTCGGGGCCGGCGGCTCAGGCGCGAAGGGTTCCACGCCTATCGCGCCCGGCCTCGAACTCCTCGTTGGCCCTGACCACTGCCCTGGCAACGTCCGCATCCGACGCGACGCGCCCGCTCGTACCGGGCTCGCCGGCGTGCTCGAGAAAGACCTCGTAGACCTTGACCGCCAGAACGGCGATCTGGGCCGGGTTGTCTGGCGCCGCCCCGCCGGGAAAGCACGCGGCACGCTCGCGCAAGAACTCGGCGGCGGCCTGCACCGCAGCCTGCTGGTCGCGGTCGGCGCTCGTGCGGTAGTCGAACCGCCAGCGCCGCGCGCGCTGCGTGATCAGGTCGCGGTCGGCGGCGATCCCTGCCGCGGCAAACACCCGGCAGTCGTAGCTGCGGCAGGTCAGCGGGCGATCCTCGTAGATCGAGCACTTGCCGGCGACCAGCAAGGGGCAGCGGCCGTGCTTGTCGTAGCCCAGCAGCACGTTGCCGGCGGCCAGACCGGGCGCCGCAAAGAGCAGCTCCGCGGGTATGCGGGCCAGGGTCTGCGTCTCGCCGGGCTCGACATGGATGAAGTACGACGCGGTACAGCAGGCGGTGCACTCCCCGCAGGGCACGTCGACTCCGCTTTCTTGTTGGAGTGCGCTTCGTGTGCAACGAAGCCACGATGAGAATCGGCCGGTGGGCAGATCGGGCGGCTGGCTCATTATTTCGACTCCGGGTCGTCTGGCGTCGGTGATGTTCACGACTCGAGGCGAGCCCTTGCCGGCGTTTCGTTCCACAGCCGGCGGCGGACCCTCGCTTCGTGAGAAGCGTACTCTGCGCCGCGGAGCGCCGAAAGCGCGCACCTCGAGATGAGGGCCGGCCACCACGACGAGCGCGACGACGTCGGGCCGAATCTTCGGCTCCAGTTCTTGCCCGGCAGCCGCGCGCGGACATGACTTGGGTCTCGTCGACTGCCCGAGCAACCTCCGACACGTTTCGGCGTACGTCGACAAGGGGCACAGACGGGCCATACGTCGAGCCGCAAGCAGATGGCCCGGCCGCGAGGGCGCAAGCCCGTCAGGTGAAACGCAGCCTCCGTGAGACTGCTCATACCAGGAGAGCAACCCATGTCGCAAGAAGACGAAGTCCGCAAGGCGTCGGATCAGTTCTACACCGCGTTGAACCGCATGCTCAACGGCGATGGCGCGCCGATGGCCGACATCTGGTCGCACGACGCGACCGTCACGACCCTGCACCCGATCGGCGGCCGGCAGACCGGCTGGGACGAAGTCCGGGGGTCGTTCGAGGGCGTGGCCGGTCTCGCCTCGGGAGGGCATGCCGACCTGGCCGACCAGAGCATCCACGTCTCCGGTGACCTGGCCTACGAACTGGGTATCGAGCGCGGCCAGGCCAAGCTCGCCGGCGAGCAGGTCGAGATCGAGCAGCGCGTCACCAACATCTATCGCCGCGAAGCGGGAGGCTGGAAGCTCGTCCATCACCACTCGGACATCTCGCCGGCGATGCTGGCGCTGCTCAGCCGTCAGCAGGCCGCCTAGGCTGTCCTATCCCCGGGTAGTCGAGACACTCGGGAGTCTCTTGTCTCACTTAAGTGGGGCGACGGATCCTGTCTGTTTGAGGGTCCGATCTCGAGCAGAAGGAGCGTCGCCCCACGACCAATGATGATGTCCTTTTCGCCTATCGTCTACGTGTGCTTGCCTCGGTGCGCGAGCTGGGCTCTGTGGCCGGCACCTGCCGCCTGCCCGTCAGCCGGCGAAGTGCCGGCCAGCCGCGCGCAGCGCGGCGAGCGGGCCCAGGGGCAGTCACCGCGCTCACGGGCGGTCACATGAGCGGTCACCATGGCGGCGGTTATGACATGGGGACGTTTCGGGGCTCCCTACCCCCTCTCCCCGCCCCGCGTTGACGGGACAGGAGGGAAGGAGCCGGAACATGGCCCCGACCGTGACACGGGGTCCGCTTGCCTGCCGCTCGCCAATCCCCAACCCCCACTCTGCACCGTGACCGCAGGCAGTCCTCAGAATCCGCCGCCCTTGTCGCCCCCGGCGCGGGCCGTCGGATCGGGGCAGGCGTGCTCTGGGGGGCGTCAGTCGTGGTCAGGGATGCGTCGACAACGTCAACGGCCCGCGTGCCCATCGTTTCCCGGGGCGGCGGCTGGCAGGCCTGGTCGCAGGGAGCCGCGCCCGCTGGCATGGGCCTGCGGCCGGGTGGCTACGCCGGCGGCACGCCGATATCAGACTGTCGCCCACATGCGCGAAATCAGTGCCGCCACCAACGCCACCCGCTCCTGAGCCGCACATGAACCTTGGCGCGGCAGTCTGGGCAGAGAACTTGAAGGTTCGAGATATCCGCGTTCCGTCGGTTCAGGTGGCCGCGTTCTGCTGCCTGGTCGTCCGTGCGCCAAGAGTAAAGCAGGCGCAGAAAGGCCCGGCACGCCGGTCGTCTGCGCGACGGCCGCCAGGCCCATAGTGAGCGCCTCGGCGAGATGCCCGGCGAAGGCCGGGCATCTCGGGTCGTTCTCGTCCTGCAGTGCGCTACCGCTTCAGGATCACGCTCACGTTGTCGGCGTAGCCGTCGTTGTACGTGCCGTCGACGCGCGTCGAGGTGATGACGACCGTGATCTTGCGCGTCGCTGTCGGGACGCTGCGAGTCGCGGTGCGCAGGAGCAGCGTCGTCTCGCTGCTGCGAGCTGCGGTGGTGACCGGGCCGACCTTGAGCGACTTCACCTTGTGGCCCTTCTTGTCGAGGAAGATCGCCGTGACGGTGGCTTGGTCGCCCTGGCTGGCGTAGCCGCCGAGGTCGGCGGAGAGCACGGCCTTGACCTTGCCGTGCTTCACCGAGCTCCTCCAACTGGAGGGCACGCTGAGGGTTTGCGTCGCGATCGAGAGGGCCACGTTGCCTCCCGCGAAGAAGGCATTGCCGCCGCCGATCGGAGTGGAGACAGTCGCGTCGGGGAAGCCGCCGGAGGCGCCGTAGAGGATGGCCGTGAACTGGCCCGTCGTCTTCCACCCCGTGGGCGCGTAGATCTGCGTGTTGTCGGACGCGGCCTGGCCTAGTTCGCCGCCGCCGTTCGTGATCAGGTTGTGACTCGTCACCGCTGCCGACGCGGTGGCGGCTCCCAGGAGCGCCAGGGCGAGTGCCCCCAGGCTCACGGCGGCGATGGTCAGTGCTACGAGTCTGCTGCGCATGCTCTCCCCCTTTGGTTGTGGCACGGGCCTGCCAGGGTGACTCCACCCCCAAGCGAATACTACCGCGACGGTAGGAGATCGACCAGACAAACCGTTGCGCTACGCAGAACGGCCCGCCTGGGAGTCATCTCGAAACGCCTGTTGGCGAGTCCCCCACGTCAGTCGGCCCAGACCTCGAGATCGAGGCCGGGGACGCGGGCGAACTGGCGCACATTGGCGGTGACGATGGTCAGCCCATGGGCCACGCCAGTCGCGGCCAGCCAGAGATCGTGAGGCCCGATGAGTGCACCAGTTTGGCGTAGCTCGGCCCAGAGCTGCGCGTGCGCCCGCGCGCAGGCGCGGTCGACGGAGAGCAGCGGGAAGCGCTCCAGGATGCCCTCGACGAAGGCCGAACGGCGGGCGCGCACGTCGGGCTGGGTCGCCCGGTGCACGCCGTGGAGCAGCTCGCTGGCGGTCACCACCGAGAGAAACGCCTCCTCCTCGCCGTGTCGGGTAACGTGCGGCTCGAGGTCGAGACGACCCCTCTCGGCCTCGATCAGGATGCTGGCGTCTATCAGGACTGCCATGCGTCACGCACCTCGCCGAGCTCGCCGCGCGAAGCCTCGAGGTCCTCGGCGAAGGCGCCGGCCTCAGCCGCCGACAGCCGCCGCAGGGAGGCGAGCAACCCGGGCAGCTCCGAGAGACGCGCACCGCTGGGCAGCGGGCGCAGCTCGGCGAGGGGCTTCTTGCCGCGCACAAGCGTGAACGACTCGCGCCGGTAGGCGACGCGATTCACATACTCAGCGAAGTTGCGGGCGACCTGGGTCACGGTGACGTCGGACATGCGGCGGCTCCTCGGAGGGTAATCTGACAATCAGATTACATGATTCCCAGCTGCCTGTCACGCTACGGCTGGGGCTCCGCCGAACGTGTTGCGCTTGACCCGCGCTCAAGCGCGTCCGGCGTCAGCATAATGCGCCTAGGGCGTCGGGTCGAAGCGCTTGTTGGACAGGTCACGTGCGCCCCCGTCATCCGCTGACCCTGAACCGAAGCGCCGCCACAAGGCCGAGCACGCCGCCCACACGAGCCAGCCGAGTAGCGCGCCAACGACGTTAACAATCACATCGTCGACGTCGGCGGAGCGCAAAAGGACGTGCGCGAGCGTCCCGACGAACTGAACAAGCTCGATGCCGACCGACACGGCGAGGGCGACGAGGACCAAACGCCCGACCCTGCGAAGCGACGGCATGACGAGCGGTCCGAGCAGCCCCAAGGGCATGAGCAGGCCGACGTTGCCCGCGAGCTGACGGAGCGGGGACGAGCCGGCGCCGTGGAGCTGGGGCCAGATCGTGGCGAACGGCACGAAGTTGACCCAACGCGCCAAATCGAGCTGATGCGACTCGCGCAAGGCGGGATCGATCACCCACGAGAAGAAGAGCAAGCCCCCTGCTCATAGAGCGTAGACGCCGAGCAGGGCCCGCAGCGCCGCATCGCGCGTCCGCATGCCCGACCTGACCTGAAAGCCGAGATAGACGAGCAGGACCGGAGCCAGCAGCAGGAGTCGGGCGTGATCCAATTGGGTTTCCCCCGGTTGCAGGCAGTGATCGAGTGCTCGACCCTGTCTAACGCGTTGCAGCTGAGCTGCGCCGCATCGGCAGCTCCTGGAGCTGGAGCATACCTCCGGGCGGCGTCTGCTCGAACTGCTTGATAGCCTGCTCGGTCAGGTGGTAGCATTCCAGTGCTACAGGGCTGCGATCAGGGAGCAAAGATGACCCGCGGACTCAAGCTGCGGCAGGCCGGTGGCTCGATCGCCGCCACCTTGCCCAAGGACATGGCCGAGCGGCTGCATCTGGCCGCCGGCGACACGGTACTCGCTGTCGAGACTGACCAGGGGATCCTGCTCACCCCCTACGACCCGCTCACCGAAGAAGCCCTGGCGATCGCCGGCGAGGTCACTGGCCGCTACCGCAACGCCCTGCGCAAGCTGGCTGAGTAGGTGGTCGGCTCGATGCCGCGCTGGGTCGAGCGCCTGGTGGTGGAAGCCGTCCACATCGACCTCATCCGTGAGCATGGCGGCCGTCCCGGTCTGCGCGATGAAGGCGCCCTTGAAGCGGCTCTTGCCCGCCCACTGCAGCGCCTCGCCTACCGGCCCGAGGCAGACCTCGCCGAACTGGCTGCAAGCTATGGTCACGGCCTCGCCTCGAGCCACCCGTTCGTCGACGGCAACAAACGGATCGCGTTCGTCACCATGGCCGTGTTCGCAGGGCTCAACGGCAAGGCGATCGAGGCCCCGGAGGGCGAGGTCGTCACCGTGATGACCGCTCTGGCGAGCGGCGACCTCACCGAGGCAGCGCTTGCCGACTGGCTGCGCCAACGGCTGGTCGACCGCGCGAGGGGACAGTCAGACTAGTCACGATGAGATGGCCGGTCCGTTCCGCGTATACCGTGGATCATCCGCGGGGTTCGGCCCGCGGCGCCACACACGGAGGGACCGACCATGAACGAGTTTACGCACATCGGACTGGACGTGCACAAGGACTCCATCGCGGTGGCCGTGCTGCGGCCCGGGACAACCAGTTGCGAGGAGCGCGTGATCCCCAACACCGCCGAGGCGGTGCGCAAGCTCATGAGCCGCTTTGCCGACCAGGCGCTGCGCACCTGCTACGAGGCCGGCCCCACCGGCTACGAGACCCAGCGGCTGCTCGCTTCGCTGGGCATCGCCTGTGAGGTGATCGCCCCCTCGCTGATCCCGCGGCGCTCCGGTGTGCGCGTCAAGACCGACCGCATCGACGCGCGCAACCTGGCCCGCCTGCACCGCGCCGGCGAGCTGGTCGCGATCCGCATCCCGTCCCCGACCGAGGAGGCGCTGCGCGACCTCGTGCGGGCCCGCGAGGACCTAAAGAGCGACCGCCGCATCGCCCGCCAGCGGATCCGCAGCTTCCTGCTGCGCTACGGCAAGCGTTACCCGGCCCCCGGTGCCCGCTGGAGCTTCCGCTTCGAGGTCTGGCTGCGGGCGCTGCGCTTCGCCGAGCCCGCCGCCCAGGCCGCCTTCGACCACCTGGTGAGCGCCTACTCGGTCAGAGACGCGCAGCTTGACGCTATCGATGCACAGATCGAGCAGGCTGCCGCAGCCGAGCCGCTGGCGGCAGACGCCGCCCGCCTGCGCGCCTTCCGTGGCATCGACACCCTGTCTGCGGTCACCATCCTCACCGAGACCTGCGACTTCCGCCGTTTCGCCACGGCGGCTTCCTACATGGCCTTCACCGGCCTTGTGCCCGCGGAGCATTCCAGCGGGGCCTCACGACACCAGGGCGCGATCACCAAGGCCGGCAACGCCCACATCCGGCGCGTGCTGGTCGAGGCCGCCTGGGCCTACCGGCACCGGCCCGCCGTGCGCGGCGCTCATGCCAAGCGCCTGGAAGGACAGCCAGCCGACCTTATGGCCTACTCCTGGGCGGCCCAGTGTCGTCTGCACTCCACCTACCGCAAGCTGGCCGCCAGAAGGAACGCCAACACGGCCGTGGTCGCCGTGGCACGCGAGCTCTCGGGCTTTCTCTGGGGAGCGATGACCGGGCGGATGGGGGTCTAGAAGGGATGGTTGGAAGCGGGCGGGCGTAACGCTCCGGAGTGATCCTCGACCACGTTATGCGACTCGCAGCAAGCGCGCTCCTAG
>PLTW01000159.1 GCA_003164655.1 Actinomycetota bacterium | reverse complement strand
CGGCGCAGCCGGCGGCGCCGGTGGCCTGCTCGACGCCAGCCGGCCCAGCGCCGCCCTGGTTGCCCTGCTCGAGCACAACTCCGGCCGCTACACGTGGGTCGCGGCGACGGTCGGCGCCCAGTCGGCGGCCGGCTATCAGCTGGCCACCAACGACCCGGTGATGAGCCTGGGCGGCTTCAACGGCAGCGACCCGTNNACTTCATCGCCGGCGGCATGGGCGGAACCGGCGGTCCGGCCGCCGGCGGCAACACAAGCGCCGGCGGCAGCGCGCTCGGCACGGCCGTGCCCAGCGTCGCCGGCGGCTCGACTACCGGCGCCCAGGCGTCGGGCGGCGACACCTCGATGAGCGCGATCAGCTCGTGGGTCGCGGCCCACTTCACCGCCCGCACCGTGGGAGGGATCACCGTATACGACCTGACCAGCCCCGGCGGCTGATCCCGTGTGACCGAAAGGAGACCGGTGGACAGCAGACACGCAGAGTGGGCCACGGCGCCGGGCGGACGCGCGACCCGTCGCCCGCCCGCCCGCCTGCCGCGGGCGCCGGCCACGAACGGCAAGACGCAGCTCGCGAACGGCAAGACGCAGCTCGGCTGCGCCACGCCGCCCTGCCGTGCCGCCGACAGCCGGGCAGCCGCCCAGCCGACGCCGAGCCGCGTGGAATCTCGCCTGGCGCGCTGGGCGAGCTGGTTGCGCGTCGGCTTTTAGCCTCTCTCGCCGNNGCTCCTGGTGGGCAAGGCGCGAGTTGGCGCGCAGCTCCCGCCAGCGGCGTCCCTCCTTGCGCAGGCTGAAAGCGCCGATCACCGTCACGATGCCCCAGACGATGCCGACGAGGCCGACGAAGATGCCGATCAGAGTGACGGTCGCCCCGGGCCAGACCATCATGAGGATGCCGAGCACGATCAGGGCGATACCCACGGCGGCGTCGTGGCTGCGCGTCTCACGCGGGCCGCCGAAGGCCGCCACGGCGCGCACGATGCCCCACGCCAGAACCGTGATGCCGGCCACGAACGCCACGACCTTGAGCGTCTCGCCCGGCCAGGCCAGCAGGACGATGCCGCCCACGATGGCGACTACGGCGCCGGCGACGTGCGCGCCCGCTGCCCCGCCCCTGCCCATCGTCACGAGCTGCGCCAGTCCCATGAACAGCAGAAAGAGTCCGGTGAGCCACACCAGGGCGTGCAGGCTGCCGAAGGCGTGGCTGAGCACGACGATCCCGAAGACGATGGCGATCGCCCCGAACGCCAGCAGCCAGCCCCAGTTGTGCGCCGCCCAGCCGGCCCGCCGGTCGAGCAGGTGCGCCTCGCGACGGCTGACCGCAACCTCTTCCTGAAGCACGATCCTGTCGTCGTCGTCCGGACGCATTCCGGCCTCGCCTTGTGTGCCTTCCATCCCCGGCCTCCCTCTCTGCCTGCCTGCCGTGGCCGTCGCACCACGCGACGGCCTCCTGACGTAATACCCCGGCGAGCCGCCCACCGCACCGCCTCGCACCGCCGGGCTCCGCGCCGACCCGGGCGCGCAGCGCCGCGGCGAGTCCCGTGCCGCCACAGATCCGCGCCTTTCTCTCATGGCGATCTCGCGAACGTCACACCGATTTCTCACGCGAGCCGCCCACGCTACCTGTGCGGCCGGCGTCTTGCGGCGCCGGCCGCTGCCCGGCAACGACAGAGACGACAAGGAGCGGCGGCCATGACGACTGGGCTGTCTGACGTCAACATCCGCGGCGTCGAACAGGGCGACTACGAGCGCGTGCTGGCGATCATCGACGGCTGGTGGGGCGGACGCGTCATGAGCACGCGTCTGTCGCGCGTCTTTTTTGAGCACTTCGGGCCGACCGGTTTCGTGGCCGACGCCGACGGCGAGCTGGCCGGCTTTCTGCTTGGCTTCGTGTCGCAGACCTACCCCGGCGAAGCGTACGTCCACTTCGTCGGCGTCTCCCCCGACCGCCGCCGCCGCGAGCTGGGCACGGCCCTCTACGAGCGTTTCTTCGGCGCTGCCTACGCGCAGTACTGCTCCGTCGTGCGCGCCTCGACCTCACCGATCAACACGACCTCGATCGCCTTTCATCGCGCCCTCGGGTTTCTGATCGAGCCCGGCGACGCCCAGATCGACGGCCTCTCCGTGCGCCGCGACTATCCGGTACCCGGTGAGTCGCGGGTGCAGTTTGTGCGCAGCGTCGGCGCGCGCCACGGGCTCGCGCCGGTCGGCGTCGGCGACCCGCTGGCCTGCTGATACCCGCCGAACGCCGGCAAGTCCGCCGACCGACCGGCGAATCGCCCCTATACGGGCGACGGCAGTCGCTTACCCTATCGCGCCGTCCTGCCGATGACTCCAATACGCAAGCCTGAAGGAGGTGACATGAAGCACTTCACCAAAGGTCAGCACGGTTTTACGCTCATTGAGCTCCTGATCGTCATCATCATCATCGGCATCCTGGCCGCCATCGCTATCCCGATGTTCCTCACGCAGCGCAACAAGGCCAAGGACGCGGCGGTCAAGGAGGGCGTCCACAGCCTTCAGATCGGCGTGCAGAGCTACGCGGTCGACCACAGCGACGCCTA
>PLTW01000122.1 GCA_003164655.1 Actinomycetota bacterium | reverse complement strand
GTCTGATCTTGTCGGTCATGACACTACGATATACGACCCGAAACGTCGGCGCGCCCGCTTGCTGTCTTCTTTGTCCGATACAGATAAACTAGAGCCCCGTGCACCGTAGATTCATCGTCATCGATATCATCGCGGCCCTCATCGTGGTCGGCGGCATCGTGGCCGTCGGCATCGTCGTGTTCGGTCGCAGCAGCGGGCCCAAGCCGACGCCGTTTCCCACGCAGGCGCTCACCCAGAGCCCGACGCCGTCGCCGACACCGTCGCCCTCGTCGTCGCACAGCGCCGCGCCGCCCACCTTCGGCAACTGGCCCACCTACGGCTACAACGCCGCCCGCACCCGTTTCGATCCGCTGATCAGCCTGCGTCCTCCGTTCCGCACGAAGTGGCGCTACAAGGCCAAGGCCCTGCTCGAGTTCCCGCCCTCGATCTACGAGAACGACCTCTACGTCTGCACCGAGCACGGCATGGTCATCTGTCTGAAAGCGGCCAACCGACACGTGATCTGGCGCTACAAGCTGCCGCCCGGCTCGCAGTTCGCCTCGACGCCGACGGTCGACGCGACCTCGGTCTACGTCACGTCGCTGGCCGGACGCTTTCTCGTTCTCAACCGCCTGACCGGCAAGCTCCGCTGGGGGCTGGCGGGCATCGGCCGCAGCGAGTCGTCGCCGCTGGTGTGGCGAGGCCGAGTGTTCTTCGGCTCCGAGGACGGCAACGTCTACGCCATGAGCCTGGCTACCCACAAGCTGGTCTGGCGCTACCACACCGGCGGCGCCGTGAAGGGCGCCCCCGCCGAGCTGGGCGGGCGCATCGTGGTCGGCGCATACGACGGCGCGCTCTACTGCCTGAGCTACAACGGCAACCTGCTGTGGCGACGCTCCACGAGCGGGGTGCTCTCGTCGAACCAGTTCTACGCGACCGCGGCGCTCGCCTACGACACCGCGTACATCGGCGGGACCGGCGGCAGCATCTATGCCTTCGCCCTGAGCAACGGCGGCTTGCGCTGGTCGTTTGCCACCGGCGGCTACGTGTACTCGTCACCGGCGGTGTGGCGCAACCTGGTCTTCGAAGGCAGCTACGACGACTACTTCTACGCGCTGAACGCGGCCTCCGGCTCCCTGGTCTGGCGGTTCTACGCCGGGGGCTCGGTGTCGGGCGCGCCCACCGTCCTCAACGGCATCGTCTACGTGTCGAGCTTCGCCGGCCGCACCTGGGGCCTCGATGCCCGCACCGGGCGCGTGGTGTGGCGCTTTGGCGACGGCAAGTACTCGCCGGTCACCGCCGACCAGCGCACCCTGTACCTTAACGGCTATCACACCCTGTACGCGCTCGTGCCCAAGCGCTAGCCGGGCAGGCCGAGCAGCTCCGGCAGCTCCGCCAGCGAGGCGATGACGGGTGTTTCGGGCCGACCGGCCCCAGGCGCGGTCGGTCGCCGTCCGGCCCGGTCGAGCAGCACGGCGCCGGCCAGCCCCGCGGCGCGCGCGCCGGCGATGTCGTCCGCGTATGAGTCGCCGACCATGACCGTCTCGCGGGCGGCGGCGCCCACACGGGCCAGGGCCGCCGCGAAGATCTCCGGCGCCGGCTTGAACAGACCGACCTGGGAGCTGGTGACCGTGCCGTCGACCAGATCGCCGAGGTCGAACCTCGCCAGCACCTGGTCGAGGTCGCGGCTGGTGTTGGAGACGAGGCCGACCGCCAGACCGGCGCCGCGCAGGCGCTCGAGGCTGGGCCGCACGTCGTCGTAGAGCGAGAAGTTGTCGCAGCGCCCCCAGGCCTCGACGATGGCCGCCGCGCAGCGCCCGACCCGCTCCTTGTCGTGGCCCCCCATGGTGGTCACGATCGCCTCGGCGATGACCTCGTAGACCTCGTCGTCGTGGACATTGCCGGCCCCGGCGCGCAGCGCCGTGACGGCCTCACCGGCGCGGCGCTCGGCCTCGGGCCATTTGCCTACGTCGAGAAGCAGACCGAAGCGCGCAGCGCCGTCGCGGTAGCCCGCGGCACTGAAGAGGTCGCTCGGTCGCAGCAGCGTGAAGTCGACGTCGAGCAGCACGGCGCGCGCGACGGCCAGCGGCCGCGCACCCTCAGAGCCGGCCGGCAAACGACTCGGCGGCACGGTACGAAGAGCGTACGAACGGTCCGGCCACGACCCGCACGCCGAGGCCCTCGCCCAGCAGCGGCAGGGCGGCGAACTCGTCGGGGGAAACGTAGCGCACGACCGGCAGACAGCCGGCGACGGGCCGCAGGTACTGGCCCACGGTGACAAGGTCGGCGCCGGCCGCGACGCAGTCGGCCAGAACGGCGCCGACCTCGTCCTGAGTCTCGCCCAGTCCCAGCATGAGACCGGTCTTGACGAGCGCAGGAGCGCCCGTGGCCTTGTGCCGCGCGGCCTCGCTGAGCAGCTCGAGAGACCGCCCATAGTCGGCTCCCGGCCGCACGATGTCGTACAGGCGGGGCACGGTCTCGAGGTTGTGGTTCAGCACGTCGGGCCGCGCCGCGAGAACGATGTGCGGGGCGGCGGGATAGCCGCGAAAATCGGGCACGAGGACCTCGACGCCGGCCGCCGGCAGCGCGGTGCGGATGGCCTCGACCGTCGCCGCAAAGTGAGCCGCGCCGCCGTCGGGCAGGTCGTCGCGCGTGACGCTGGTCACCACGACGTGGGACAGACCCAGGCGCGCCGCCGCCACGGCCACCCGGCGCGGCTCGTCGCCGTCGGGCGGCGACGGCACGTGCGGCGAGCGCCCCACGGCGCAAAAACCGCAGCGGCGCGTGCAGGCGTCGCCCAGAATGAGAAACGTCGCCGTGCCCGCCGCGAAGCACTCGCCCTTGTTGGGACAGCGCGCCTCGTCGCAGACGGTGTACAGGTCGAGTTCGTCGAGGAGGCTGGCGGTAGCCCGAAACGGCGCGGCGTCGGGCACCCGCACGCGCAGCCAGGCCGGCTTGCTCACAGTGTGTGCATGCCGCGCCCGAGCGCGCTCAGGGCGGCCTCGCCGACCGCCTCGGCCAGCGTCGGATGGGCGTGGATCGTCTCGGCCACGTCGTCGAGGGTAAGGCCGGCCTGCGCCGCGAGCACGAGCTCATGCACGAGCTCGGTCACGTGGGGACCGACCAGGCTGGCGCCAATGACGCGTCGGTCGTCGGCGCGGGCGACGATGCGGACGTAGCCGTCGCTGTCGCCCTCGAGCACGGCCTTGGAGTTGCCGTTGAAGCGCACCTGGGCGACCACGATGGCCAGGTCGTCGGCCTTGGCCTGGTCTTCGGTCGCGCCAAAGCTGGCCACCTCGGGATGGCTGAAGATGCAGGTGGGCACGAAGCGCCGGTCGACCGTACGACGACCGCCCAGCACCGCGTTCTCGGCCGCGACGGCGCCCTGCCGGTAGGCCCAGTGGGCCAGCAGCGGCGGTCCGGCGACATCGCCGGCCGCGAACACGCCGTCGAGCGAGGTGCGCTGGGTGTCGTCGGTCGCCACGAAGCCGCGCTCATCGATCTCGACGCCGGCCTCCTCGAGGCCCAGGCCGCGGCTGACCGGCGAGCGCCCGACGCTCACCAGCACGAGCGCGGCGGCGACCGCCGGACCGTCGGCGAGAGCCAGACCGACATGGTCGGAGTGCGAGACGTCGACGCCCTCGACGCGAGCCTTCAGCCGGCTCTCGACGCCCGCCTTGCGGAACGCCTGCGACAGCGCCGCCGCCGCCCGGCGGTCTTCGCCGGGAACGAGCTGATCGAGCATCTCGACGATCGTCACCTTGACGCCCAGCTCCGCGAAGATCGCGGCGAACTCGCAGCCGATCACCCCGCCGCCGACGATCGCCAGGCTGTCCGGCAGGTGGTCGAGCTCGAGCAGCTCGTCGCTGGTCAGCACGCGCGGGTCGTCGACGTCGAACACCGGCAGCATGGTCGGCCGCGAGCCGCTGGCGATGATGATCGCGTCGCCGATCAGCTCGGAAGCGCCGGCGGCGCCGGCCACGCGCACCGTGTGAGCGTCGACAAGCCGCCCGCGGCCGGCGACGACCTCGACCTTGCGGCCTTTGAGAAGGTGCTCCACGCCGCCGCGCTGCTGCTCGGTGACCGCCGCCTTGCGCGCCATGAGCGCGGCAAAGTCGACCAGCGGCTCGCCCAGAACAACGCCAAAGGCGGCGGCGTCGCGCGCCGCCCGCAGGCGCTCGGTCGCCGCGACCAGGGCCTTGGTGGGGATGCAGCCCCGGTTGAGGCACGTGCCGCCGATCTCGCGCGCCTCGACCAGCGAAACGCTGGCGCCGAGCTGCGCCGCGCGCAGTGCGGCCACGTAGCCGGCCGGCCCGCCACCCACGATCACGATCCGCTTCGTCATGTCGGCGTCTCCTCGCTGCTCATCAGTCGATCGGCCGTCAGCCGGGCGGCCAGGCAAGACACGAACGTCCGCCAGAGCGCCTCGCCGTCGAGCGTCACGCCCGCGGCCGCGAGACCGTCGCCGCGCCAAGGTTCGCCGGTCGCCGCCTCGAGCGCCGCGACGAGGGCCGCAGGCGGGCGCCGTGCGAGCACGCTGCCGTGCACGAGCAGGCGTTCGCCGCGGCGCACCTGGGCAACGGCGACCGCCTTGGCGCCGGCCACCAGCAAGTCGTACCGCAAGGCTGAGGAGAAACACAGCGCCGAGCGCATGTAGGGCTCGTCGCGACCGGCGTCGGGCGCCACGCCGGCCGCAGCCAGCGCGGCCGCCATGGCGTCGTCCACGAGCCGGTAGGCGGCGCGCGTGCCGTAGGGCAGCAGCCCGCTCGGCACCGCGACGGCGAACGACCACTCGAAGCCCTCGCCGTGCAGCACCAGCCGGCCGCCGCTGGGGCGGCGCACCACGTCGATCCCGGCGGCGGCAAGGGCGGCCCGCGCGGCCGGCGTGAGATCCTGAAACCTGCCCAGTGACACAGCCGGCGGCGACCACAGATAGCGTCTGACCGTCGGGTCGTCCACCTCGTCGAGCAGCCGCTCGTCACGAGCCATCTGCTCGCTACCCGCGGCCCGCAGCAGAGGCAGTTCGACGAGCGTGACAGCGCTCGCGGCCGGCGCTCCGTCAACGACGGTCGCGGCCGGCACCCCGTCAACGGCGATCGGCGGCGGCGCCTTGTCGACAGCGGTCGGCGGCGGCGCGCCGCTCACGTCGGTCGCGCCGCCGCGACCTCGTCGTCGGGGAACCTCTGGCTGAGCACCGGGTTGCGCGCCGCCGCGACCTCGTCGAGCCGCCCGACCGGCATGGTGTGGGGCGCCGTGCGCAGCAGCTCCGGGTCGGAGCGCGCCTCGCCGACGACGGCGCGCACGGCGGCCACGAAGGCGTCGAGGTCGTCTCTGGACTCGGTCTCGGTCGGCTCGATCATCAGCGCCTCTTTGACGATCAGCGGAAAGTAGGTCGTCGGCGGATGGACGCCGTAGTCGAGCAGCCGCTTGGCGACGTCGAGCGCCCGCACGCCGTGTGCTCGCAGCGGCTCGGCCGACACCACGAACTCGTGCATGACCGGCCGTTCGTAGGGCACGTCGAACAGGTCGCGGACGCCGGCCATGACGTAGGTCGCATTCAGCACCGCGGCGTCGCTGACCTCGCGCAGACCCTCGGCGCCGAGGGCGCGGATATAGGCGTAGGCGCGCACGAGCACGCCAAAGTTGCCGTAGAACGAACGTACCTTGCCGATCGACCTGGGCCGGTCGTAGTCGAGAGTGTACTGGTGGGCGGCGGTCTTCTTGAGCACGGGCACCGGCAGGTAGGGCTCGAGGATATCGCGCACCACCACGGGGCCGGCGCCCGGCCCGCCGCCGCCGTGCGGGGTCGAGAACGTCTTGTGGGTGTTGAAATGGACGATGTCGAAGCCCATGTCGCCCGGTCGCGAACGGCCGAGCACGGCATTGGAGTTGGCGCCGTCGTAGTAGAGCAGCCCGCCCGCCTCGTGCACGATCCGCGCCACCTCGACGATGTCGGTCTCGAACAGACCGAGCGTGTTGGGGTTGGTGAGCATGAGGCAGGCGATGTCGCCGGCGTGCTCGTTAACGAAGCGCCGCACGGCGGCGACGTCGATGCCGCCGCGGGCGTCGCTGGGCATGGTCGCCGGCTCGTAGCCGGCCATCACGACCGACGCCGGGTTGGTGCCGTGGGCCGTGTCGGGGATGAGCGCGATGTGGGGCTCGGCGCCGCGGTCCTCGTGGTAGGCGCGCACCAGCAGCAGGCCGGTCAGCTCGCCGTGGGCGCCGGCCGCGGGCTGCAGCGTCGTGCGGGCCAGGCCGGCGATCTCGGCAAGCCAGCGGCTCAGCGTGTCCATGAGCTCGAGAGCGCCCTGGACCAGCTCTTCGGGTTCGTAGGGGTGCAACCCGCGCACGCCGGGAAGCGCGGCAACCAGCTCGTTCACCTTGGGGTTGTACTTCATGGTGCACGAGCCCAGCGGGTAGATGCCCGTCTCGACACCGTAGTCGCGGCCCGACAGCTCGGTGAAGTGGCGCACGAGGTCGACTTCGGCGATCTGCGGCAGGCGCGCCGGGCGGCGACGCCGGGCGACACCGGGGAACAGCTCGTCGAGCGAGACCTCGGGCACGCCGGTCTGGGGGAGGCTGTACGCGCGGCGGCCGGGCCGCGACTTCTCGTAGATGGTGCGGATGCCGGGCGGCGGAGCGCCCGGCTTTGTGGCGCGACGCGGAGTCTCAGTCAAGGTGCGCACTCACCTCCTCGACGAAGGCGTCGATCTCGGCGCGCGTGCGGCTCTCGCTTACCGCGAGCAGCAGGGTGTTGCCGCGCTCGGGCCAGAAGCGGCCCAGGTCGAGGCCGGCGAGATAGCCGCGCTGGGCGAGCGCGGCCACGAGATCGCCGGCCGCGACCGGCAGGGTGACGGCGAACTCACGAAACACCGGCCCGCGCGTGTAGGGCTCGACGCCCGGCACGCCGAGCAGGCGCTCGCGCAGGTAGGCGGCGCTGCGCGCGAGCTGCAGGGCGAGCGCCGGCAGGCCGTCCTTGCCCAGCCACGACAGGTAGACGAGGCCGGCCAGGGCGTTGAGGGCGTGGTTGGAGCAGATATTCGAGGTCGCTCGCTCGCGGCGGATGTGTTGCTCGCGGGTCTGCAGCGTGAGCACGAAGCCGCGCCTGCCCTCGCCGTCGACCGTCTCGCCGACGATGCGGCCCGGCAGGCGCCGGGTGAGCTCTTTGCGGGCCGCAAAGAAGCCGAAGCCCGGCCCGCCGAAGTTCTGGTAGTTGCCGAGCGACTGGCCCTCGCCGACGGCGATGTCGGCCCCCTCCTGCCCCGGCGACGCCAGAACGCCCAGGGCGAGCGGATCGGCGACGACGATCAGCAGCGCGCCGGCGTCGTGGGCGATCCGCGCCGCGGCGGCCAGGTCTTCGATGCCGCCGAAGAAGCTCGGCTGCGAGATCACGACGGCGGCGGTCTGTGCGTCGACGGCGGCGCGCAGCGCCGCCGCACTGGTGAGACCGCCGCCGTCGTCGGCAATGACCACCGGCGCCGGCCCCAGACCATGAGTCTCGGTGGCCAGCACCTGCACGTACTCGGGGTGCACGCCGCCCGACACCACGATCCTGCCCCCGGGCCGGCCGCCGTGGGCGGCCGCCAGAATCGCCGCCTCGGCCAGCGCCGTGGCGCCGTCGTACATCGAGGCGTTGCTCACGTCGAGGCCGGTCAGCTCGCAGATCGCCGTCTGGTATTCGAAGATGGCCTGCAGCACCCCCTGGCTGCGCTCCGCCTGATAGGGCGTGTACGACGTGAGAAACTCGGAGCGGCTCGTGACGGCCTCGACGACGGCCGGCACGAACGTGTCGTAGATGCCGCCGCCCAGGAACGACACAAGCTCGTCGGCGGGACGATTGCGCGCGGCGAGGCCGGATAGCTCGCGCCACACATCGGCTTCGGCGGCCGGCTCGGGCAGATCGAGCCGGCCGTCGAACCGCACCTCGGCGGGGATGGTCTCGAACAGGTCGTCGAGCGACGAGACGCCGACCGCCGCCAGCATCTCGCGTACGTCCTGCCGCGCATGGGGCACAAACCTCACGAGCTCACCCACCTCCCGCCGCAACGCCGCCCGCCCGGGCCGCGAGACGACAGCATTCGTCGCCGTCCGGACTCAGGACCTACGATCCCGCCGTGGCCAGAAACTCGCGGTACGCGGCGGCGTCCATGAGACCGTCCAGCTCGGACGGCGCGGACAGGCGCACGCGGATCAGCCAGCCCTGACCGTACGGGTCGGCGTTGACGAACGCGGGCTCGGCGACGAGCGTGTCGTTGGCGGCCACGACCTCGCCGCTCACCGGCGCGTAGATCTCGGCGACCGACTTGACCGATTCGAGCTCGCCGTACGGCTGACCCGAGCTCACCGCCGCGCCGACGTCGGGCAGGCTGGCGTAGACCATGTCACCGAGCGCGTCCTGCGCCCACCAGGTGATGCCGAACGTCGCCTCGCCGCCCTCGACCCGGACCCAGTCGTGCTCCTTGAAGTACTTGAGCTCCGCGGGGTAGCTCTCGTCGGGCATGGTCCCTCCTGCACTGTCGGAGGCGCCGGGCAAGACGAAACGCAGCCGCGCGCCGCGCCGGCGCTTGTCACCCGTCACCTCGTTTGGTTCACGCGACAGGTCGCCATGGTGACCCTGTCGCCGGGTGCGCTCGCGCACAGACGCTCACGCGCTTCAGGGGCTCGTCGGGCCGCGCTCCGTTGGCCTGAGAGATTCGGCGGACCT
>PLTW01000018.1 GCA_003164655.1 Actinomycetota bacterium | reverse complement strand
GTAGGGGTCCTGGTCGAGGGTCAGGAACGGCGCGGCCGCGTGCAGACGCGCCACGATGTTGTTGCGGATGATGATGCGGCTTTGACTGCCGATCGCCGTGTTGGTGAAGAAGCGGATGGACCCGAAGCGCAACGAGAAGGCGAGCTTGTTGAGGAAGGAGTCGATGGGGATGCCACCACTGCCGGCGTAGTGGTAGGCAGGCCCGCCGGGATAGTCGAACTCGGCCGTCTTGGTATCGACCAGCGTGTAGTTTGTGCCCAGCAGACCGTAGTAGATGCGCGGCTGGGTGATGGCGAGGTCGGGAGCGCTGGAGACCGGCGGCAGGTTCTGTACGAGAAAGTCGGGCGAGCCGTCTGAGGCGACCTGGTTGACCGCCGAGGCCACGACCCCGAAGCCGTGCGTGTAGATCACGTGCTGGTTGACCCAGCTTGGCGAGGGCAGACCGGCGATGTTCAGCTCGCGCGGGGCCAGCATCGTCTCGCGGTAGACGCCGTTGACGTCGTATCTGTCGATGCTCACCGTGGTGAACTGGTAGTAGGGGCGCAGCTGTTGCAGCTGGGTGTAGCTGGTGAGCAGGGTGTTCTGGTCCCACAGCCGGATGTTGCGGATGGTGCCGTCGTTGGCGGCGAGTTTGGCGGTGCTTAAGTCGCCGGTGAGCGGATACTGGCTCTGGTTGATCTTGTCGAGGTTGTAGGCGGCCCGCGTGGCGGCGATGTTGTCGGCGATGTAGGGGGTCTCTTTGGCCTGCTGGTTGGGGCTGACGATGAGCGACTGCATGACCGCCGGGAAGGCGACCCTGATGACGATCAGGGCAAGCACCCAGGCGCCGATGCCGTAGAGCGGCCAGCGCCAGCGCCGCCGCCAGAAGCCGTTGGCGATGAGCAGCGCGCCCAGAGCCCAGCCGATGACCATCATGACGCGCATGCCGGGCAGCGCGGCGTGGATGTCGGTGTAGCCGGCGCCGGCGACCACGCCGTCGCTGGCGAACAGCAGATCCCAGACCTTGAAGATGTAGCCCGCCCCGGCCAGCGCGAAGATGATGCCGAGCAGCACGGAGAGGTGGGCGACCGACTGGCGGCGCGGCCTCAAGACGAAGCCCACGGTGGCCTGGCCGGGGGAGCGCGCGAAGGGGCCACCGGGCCCGAAGGGGCCGCGTGGCGCCGACTGAGGCTGTTCGGATGCTTGAACCGGGCGCTGCTGGGGCTGGATGAGCCCGCCCATGGCGCCGTGGATGATGACGGCGACGACCAGACCGGCGATGAGCGCGCTCATGACGAGCCCGTAGACCGACTGCCAGGCGGGCAGGGTGAAGACGTAGAAGCCGATGTCGTGGTGGAAGACCGGGTCGCGCACGCCGAACGATACGCCGTGCAGAGCGCTCTGGAAAAGCAGCCAGTCGCCTGACATGCCGACACCGACAAGTATCGCGATCAGTGCCGAGACGATGAGACCGCCGCGACGGAGCCCCTGCACGGTGCGCTCGTTGACATACTCGACGACGTCGATGCCCTCGAAGGCGTGGTGGCGCGGCGACAGACGCCGCGCTATCTCGACGTTGGCATAGAAGATGACAAAGAAGATGGCGCCGGCCGCCACGCCGACGAAGAGCCGCGACCAGATCTGCCGCCAGAAGACGACCCGCAGGCCGACCTCGCCGAACCACAGCCAGTTGGTGTAGGCCTCAAGGTAGACGACGAACAGCACCAGGGCGAGAACCACGACCGCTATGGCGATGCCGATGAGTCGTCTGCGGTGATCGGCCGCCGACGCTGCCGGCTTCTTGGGCATGTTGTAGACCTTGGCCACGGCCGCATTATGACAGACGCGCGCGCTGCGCGTACGTTCGACTCCCGCAAACGCTGAGGGCGCTGCCAGCGAGTGTGTCGATGTTCGCACGGTAGAGCCTCAGACAGAGGCTGGAAAACTCGCCGCCTGTCGCAGGCGGGCGATGAGCAAGCTGTCGTGATGAACCACAGGGCTGGCCGGGCGGCACCCCGGCGGCCATGGTGGCTGTGTGCAGGGGTTTCACGAGCCGCACAGGTGTGCGTGTTATGTGTCCGTGCCCCGCTTAGGCGTTGGCGGCATCCTGGATCTCGGCGACCGTCTTCTGGCTCGGCAGTCCGCTCGACAGGGTGACCACCATCACGGTGGGGCCAAACGACCTGGCGGCCTCAAAGGCTGCCCGCAGGCCGGCAAAGACCGACTCTTCGTCTCCGGGAGCGAAGGTGCTGAGGCGGCCCACCGTAGCATTGAGGCCTGCCGCGGCGGCGGCTCGAACGGCAGACTGGATGGCCGCGTGCAGATGCTCCTGGCGCAGCGGGTAGACGGAGAACTGCAGGCCGACCTGGGGCTCGCTCGCCATCTCGTTGGCCGTCATTTCTGGGCCGCCGCGATGGTGGCCGTGATCACTTCCGGATCCTCAAGGCGTTTGACAGCCCACTTGTGCAGGTAGAGCGTGCCGATCACCAGCGGCTGGTCTGTCTCGGGCTCCTCGTAGCGCACCGTGTTCTTGGTCTCTCTGG
>PLTW01000153.1 GCA_003164655.1 Actinomycetota bacterium | reverse complement strand
GTCCGACGCGACACGAGGGCGGCGGCGCTTGCTCTGTTGTCTGGCGGCTCACTCTACACGCAGCCCATGCAGTGCAGAAGTAGTCGATCTGTCATGGGCTGAGCGGGTCATCAACCACGATGTGGCACTCGGGCTTGGGCTCTCGCGCTGGCTTGGAGTCAGGATCAGGGCCGAGATCTCCGGCGTGCTTCCGACCGCACGGCGGCGCGAGCTTTTGCTGAAAAGCCGCCGAGAAACGCTGAAATGGATCAAGCCGGCGAGCCGGCCGCCGGTGTCGCAGCCAAGCATTGCGGAGGGGTCCTCAATTGCTCGGCGCCGGTCAGCTGCAGGCGACCATGTGGCGAGCCGGCTTCCCCGAAACTCAACGGCCACGACTCGGCCGACAAACCACACGCCACCTTCGGCCTGAGCCGCTCGCGACAGGGGCCGATTCGGCGAAAGGTCGCGCAGGCCGGCTAAGCCGGACAGTTCGACGCCCCAGGTGCCGTCGGGTCCTCGGCACAGCGACCCGCGCCCGAAGCTCAGCCGACGGCCGCCGAGAATGGCCCGCCTGCGAACGGACCGCGTCATCTCTGTCTTGAGGATGCCGTCACAGCCTGCTCAAGATCAGCCGTCGTCCGGCTGAAAGCCCGGGCGCTCGAGGAGAAACAACTGGTAGCCGGCGAGCTCCTCGATCGCTGCCTTGCCGGGCGCAGTCGCGCAGCCACTCGTGACAGGGCTGCCATGAGGCTGCTCAGGAGACTGCCTCTCGGGACGCTTCTTGCCAGATGGCGAGGTGGCCTGGTCGTTCATCGGGGACCTCCTCCAGGTTGGTGTGGCAGTAGGGGCACGGACACCTCTCCGGGTGAAGCCAACCTGCCTGCGGAACGCGAAGCGTCGTGCCACAAGACTCGCAAGCGGGCGGGATGTGGATGGCGACGTCGTCGTACAAGGGCCGGTACTCGTAGCCGACGTAGGCAAACTCAACATACGCCCGCAGCCCGGCGGCGCGCACCTCCGCGAAACTCAGCTCCCTCATGGAGACTCTCCTACAGAGAGATTGCAACGGCGCTCGCGCAAAGGCCGTCGCCTGCACCAGCCGGGCCTCTCAACAGCCGCGACCGTAGACACCATTGTCGGCCGTGCTGCTTTCGATTTGCTTGGGAACCTCTGAGAAGTCGCCGTGAAGCGCGGCTCGTGACTGTGGCTGAAAGAAGAAGACCTGGTCAGGCGCAGAGAGGCGCGACAAGCTTGCAGGGAACGGCGCGCTTGCGGCGATCCCAGGCCGCAGACCACCACAAGGTCGACTTCACCGACCGATCGAATGACAGGGTTTGGCCGCCTCGGGTCGTTGCAGGGAGTGAGTCGCAACGGGCGTGGTATTTATGAAGCGGGGGGCTACCTCACGGTCTTTCTCATCTGCTGCGTCGCTGTCGGCGGCGCGCTGGCCGGCTCGCGGCCGCCCGCAGCCGCACTGCGACACGACCCATCCTTCAGTGCCAGCGCCCAGCACGCGGTCTCACTGCACCTCAATCTGCCCGGCACGGCGACCTTCGACCCTGACAACCTGATCGGCGACGTCAACTTCGCCGCAGTGGACTCGCTGAACCCGTCCGCTGTGCAGCAGTTCTTGGCCAGCCAGAGCGGCATCCTGGATGCCCACTCGACCCCCGATCACAGCGGCGTGACGCGCAGCGCCGGGGCGATCATCTGCCAGGCGGCCAAGGCCTGGCAGGTCAGTCCCAAAGTCATTCTCGCCACGATGCAGAAGGAGGAGGGTCTCTTGAGCGCCGCCACGCCCAGCGTCACTGCTCTTGAGTGGGCCATGGGCTGTGGGGTGCCTGGCGCGGGCTCGTCGGACACCGCCTACGAGGGCTTTGGCAAAGCAGGTCTGGTGCGGCGCTGAGTCGCTGCACGACGACGGTCAGGGCTTCTCTGCCGGCATCATCAAGGTCTGCGGCGGCACCGTGACCCCCGCCGACCGGGCCAGCTACGCGCTTTACACCTTCACTCCCTGGATAGGCCTTTCCGGCGGCGGCAACAAACTCTTCCGGACGCCCTACTGGCAGTACTTCGGCAACCCGCTGGCGGTCGGTGCCACGGCACCGACGACGACGGTCTCCGGCGCCGATGCCCTCTGGCACAACAAGGCGGTCACCCTGACCTTCAGCGCCCTCGACAACAAGGGTGGCAGCGGTGTGGCCTACGCGCAGTACAGGCTCGACGCGGACCCCTGGACCAAAGCGACGATGCTCACGATCGCCGCCCCCGTCAGTTATGCCGACGACGGCTCTCACATGGTCGGCTACCGTTTCGCCGGCGAGGCCGGTAAGCTGGAGGCCGCCCACATCTGCACCGTGCACATCGACACTCGTCGCCCCAAGCTTGTGGCCAACTGGGCAGCAGCCGTCAAGCAGGGTCACACGATAGCTCTACTATGTGAGCGATCCGCGATCGGACTTGCCGACGGCCACTGTGACCATCAGGGTCAGGACGCCGACCGGGCACCTCGTGAGGGGCTCACGGCAAGCGGCGCGGCGGTCGATAGACGGCTCACCGCACGGTTCGTCTGCAGGCTGGTGAAGGGCCGATGCCGCTTCTATGTCGATGTCACCGATGCCGCCGGCAACACACAGAGCAAGGTGGCAAGCAACCGACTGACGGTGCGCTGAAGAGACGATTGCGTCGCCCATTTGAAGACTCGCCGTGGCAGACCATTCGTCGCCATGTCCGACGCTACCTGCGCCGCCGCAGCGGGCGCCAGGTGCCCGCTCCTGCCGCGTTGCTCAGGCGCGTCCCCGAACAGCGGGACGGACGTCGGCGGCGGCCGACCTCGGCGGTGAATGCTCGGCCGCCCGGCTCGTGCCATCGTCCGCGATGCCGTGGCGTGCGCAATCCCCTCGCAGCGCCCGTTGCTGATCGTCGTCGGGCTGCGCCGCAGCGAGCTGCGCGCGATGGACCACGGTGCGTCTCAGGTGGCGCCAAAGAAGCACGGCGCTCGCCAGCAGGATCAGCCCCACGACGATGAGTCCCGCCAGGCTAAGGTCGTCGGCGAGCTCGTCGAGGCGACTCACGAAGACCGCGGCCAGCAGCGTGACAGCCGTTGCCCACAGCACCGAGCCGAGCGCGTTGAACGGCGCAAAGCGTCGCCAGGGCACACGCGAGGCGCCAGCTGACAGGGCCGCCAGGCCGCGCACGGGCGAAAGCTGACGTGCCACAAGAACGGTGAGGCCGGCGTGCAGGCCGAAGTAGGCGTCCACCCGTTCGAGGTAGACGGGGCGGACGTGCAGCAGGCGCAGCAGGCGCACGATCAGCGCCCTGCCGGCACGGCGCCCCAGCAGGTAGGCGAGGTTGTCGCCGCTGATCGCCGCAAGGGCACCGATGACGACCACCCAACCAAGGCCCAGGACACCGCGCTGAGCCTCGTAGGCGCCGACCAGCAGGCTGACCTCGCCGGGCAGCGGAAAGGCAAAGCTCTCGGCTGCGACCAGGATGAAGATGATGAGGTACCCGTGCCGGCCGACCAGGCTGGCGACGTCGCCAAGATCGCCGTGTAATACGGCCAGGACGACGAGGTGGACGACGGCTACCATGGCAGACACGCGGGGCTCACTGAGAGGCTCTGCGCTCCTAAGTCGGACACCATCCCGACGAGTCTCGCCGGGCGGCGCCCCGTCTCTCTGATGACGATGATCATGCCGCCAAATCCCTCAGGAGACTCCCACCAGCGTGCCGATGGGATCGTAAGTGAACACCACCGAGGCGGCGCTGTAGGGCAGCTCGACGCAGCCCAGGCTCTGCGGATAGCCGTAGCCCCCGCGCAGGAAGCCGTGCACGGCATCGCCGCCGTTGAAATAGGCGACGTAGGGTACCCCGGGATCGCTGTAGGGGCTGCCGTCGGGGTTTGTGCCGCTCATCGTCGTCGAGAGATAACGGGCGTAGACCGGGAATGTGCCGTCGGCGGTCGGCCGCGCGGCGATGCCCGTATTGCACGGCGTCGTGTAGACGATGCGCCCACGACGCCAGACGGAGAGCGTCTCGGGACTCGCTTTTGAGACCTCGATGTAGTCGTAGGGCTGGCGATCGACCTGGCGACGAACGGCGGCCCGCAGCAGGTCCGCCCACACCTGGCCATCGACCACCCCGTCGGTGGACAGACCGTGATCGGCTTCGAAGGCCATGACGGCGCCTTGCACGAGCACGCTGTACTGCCCGGGCTGCCAGAGCGAGCCCAGCATGGCGCGCAGCTGCGGATAGCGCCAGGAGAACTGTCCCGCCGGCGGCGAGACTGCGGCGGTGAGCTGGGCCGCAAGCGAGGTCGCAACGGGGCGGCTCGGCTGCCAGGCAAGCGCCAGATAACCAAGCTCGGCCAGGAGCTGTTGCAAGCGCAGTGTCGAGCCCTGCGGCACCTGCCACGTGAGTCTGCGGGTCAGCCCGGCGCCGGGTCGGCCAGCCAGGTGCACCGCGACGGGCAGCGTCAGGCGCACCTGCTCACCGAACGGGAAACCGAGGCCGCTGGGCTGGAAGGCCAAGGTGTGGGCGTCGAGCGTCAGCCAGTGGCCGGGCGTGGCGGGGGAAACGCGAGGCCGCGCCGAGCCGAGAACGTCCGCGATCGGCTCGGAGAAGGTCAGGGTCAAGCGGCCGGCGGGTGCGAGCTTGGCAGTCGGGTTCGGATCGACGAGCAGCTGGGGATACGTTCGTGCCGGAAACCAGCTCACCCGTACCGGATCCGGGAGGCGCTCCCAGGAGCGGGCGGCCGCCGCCACCGTCACTGAGCCGGACAGGTATGAGCCCTGCACAACGACGCCCACCGGCACGGCGGCGAGCGGCTTGGACAAGCGCGTGGATGACCCCCGGAATGATACGAGTACGACCGGCCTGTCGAATGCTACGGTGACCGGGGAGCCGGGCGTCACCTGTAGCCAGCGGCCGAGCAGGTGCGCGCTCGGTGTGACGAGCGTGAAGCTGCGGCGCTGCGTGTGGCCGACCAGCCAGCCGACCCAGCCCGGGCGACGCACCGTCACGATCACCGTCAGCCGCTCGCCAGCAGCTACTTGATGCAGAGGCCACAGCTCGCCATGGCGCAGCGCCACCGCCACCAGTCCCGTGGTTGCCGAGCTCACCTCGACCGCGCTGACGCGGCCGCCGAAGCCTGGCAGCACGATACGTGTGAGGGCAGCATCGTCCCGGCCGAGGTGCGCCTGCGGCCAGAACAGAAGGGCGGCCCCGGCCAGAGCGCCGAATACGATGACAATCACCACGGCCGTGAGCGGCCAGAAGCGCTTTCGCAACATCAAACTCGGGCCCGCTTTGCCGTGCGTTGGCCGTATCGTTGCTCATGCCAGTCCATGGTTTCATCGAGAGTAATCGCCGTGAGTGCGCCACTCTCGCCAAAGACGCGCCACGTGACGGGCAGTACTCGACGACAGTCTAGGATTCATTACTTGGGATTGGCTGAGTATTAGCTGGGAATCTCCCTGCCCGTCACGGTTCTTGCGAGTTCGTCTTGGGCATTGCGCGGGTTCGCCGGCGAACTCATCTGCCAATGGTGGCCGAACGGATCGGTAAGGCGTCCGTTGCGCCAGCCGTCACGGTCGCAGACGGGCGCAATCTCGGTCGCGCCCGCGGTGATGGCCCGGTCGAAGATCGCGTCTGGCTCTTCGGCAGCCAGAATCATGTGATCTGTGCGCGGCGAGAGCCGGGGCGATCGTGCCGGTTCTCCGGCAGCAAGAATTCCGCCCGGCCGACCCTGAGCTGGGCGACGACGACCCTCCCGGAGCGGTCCTTCAGGCGGTAGTGCACCACTGGGCCGAGGGCGGTCCTGTAGAGCCTCACGGCCCTCGGTCCGTCCGTGACGGATAGCCAGTGGGCGACGGTGCCCTGGAGAAGCGTGGGTAAGGGCTCGTTTCCTGTCATGGTGCCTGCCTCCTTGGCGCACGCCTCGAGTCCAGTGACGAGACACACTTGTGAAGTCCTCCAGCAGCGTCGGTAAGCGCCAACATGTGCCGACATCACGAATGATTCTGCCGCGGTCCCGCGATCGTGTCCTCGTCTGCCGAACGTAGGCGGATGATTGAAGCTCCTATCTCGGCCCTCTTCGATCCGGCGGTGTCAGACGGGTAGCGCTTCTCCTCTGTTCTGTTCGTAGACCTGCTTGAGCAGGCGTGGCTGGTGCACCCGACTCCTTGACCCATGCGCCCTCAGATCCTCCTGCACACGGCGCCCCCACCGACACGATGCCGACGCCATCAGGCGGCGAGACCGTATCGCCTCTTCGTCCTATGCCGCAGACGCCGCCGGAAACACCCAGTGAGGTGCGGGCTCGGTCAGGGTTACTGTAGGGTAAGGGCGATTGCCTCGTCCTTTAGCAGGAGGCGCGAGCAGACGAGAGGGCCTCTGCCAGCGACGGCGAGCCAGATCGACCGTTAGGGTCTGGCCACCGCAAGCGTTCCAAACAGAGAGCCGGAGAGGCAGCGGTGCTGCCGAGCAGGCGCCGGCTTGCGCCATGCGCACATGCAACCTAGCGCGGAGACGATCATCTATCGTCCCTCAACCAAGCCGACACGCACAGACGACGGATCGCCGGACCACAGTCGCCAACCCCAAGGAGCCGATTCGCCAATGATTCGCCGCGGTGTGAACAGTACTACCAACGTCTGTCCGCGGCCCAGCGTGATGGTGATAGGGCAGCGAAGTCGCTTGGCTGGCCAGCGCTTGCATCGAGGCGACCGCATGGCACGCAGCCTCGTCTGGGCCCTGCTTGTCTGCCTGACTGTCACGCTCGGCGCACTCCTCGTGCCAACCACGTCACAGGCCAGCGCCGCGACCGCGCCTACCAAGACCACCCAGCAAACAAGCGCGATCACCAACGTCGCCCGCAAGGAGAAGCTGCTGACACTTGCCAGGCAATGGGACCTCGCAATCCCCAGCGGATTCAACCCTCTCTCGTCAGTCTTCAACACATCGGCAGACGAGCTGCTCGAAGAGGTGCAGGCATACATCGGCATCCCCGCCAACGGCATCTGGAGCCCGAAGACTGCGTATGCCATCTATCCACCGACCGTCGCTGCGGCGGCACTCATCTACTATCACGATGAGCAGACCAGCCACGACATGCACTTCTCGGAGACCAGGCCGATGGTTTTGGCCCGCCTGCCTGCTGTGCCCCCGGTGTGCGACTGCTCGTGGTTTGCGACCCAATGCTTCTGGGATGCACAGCGGCCCGACCCCAACGGCGACGCTTACGACGGCTCGGGCGACACACAGACGTTGCTCGCCCACGGTATCCAGGTCGCCAAGAGCGCAGCGCGGGCCGGCGACCTGGTGTTCTACGGCGTCTGGGATGACGCGGCCAGCCCCGCGCACGCGGCGGTCTTCGTCGGCAACGGCAAGGTCGTCTCGATGGGCGAACAGGGCGATCCGTCGCTGCGGCCCATCGGCTACAGGAAGGTCGTCGAAGTGAGGCGATACCCATGACCCAGCCCCGAGGCGAACGGAGCGGCTGGCGACTGGCTGGGCAACGCCGGACCCTGGTGATCGACATCCGTCCCGACAGATCGCAGAAGTCCAGACGGTCGGCCACTCGTCGGCGGACCTGCAGCTTTCTGAGCTTGACGCTCATCCTGGTCGGCCTTGCCCTGACTCTGCCCTTGGGCGCCTCGGCCTCGAGTTTCGCCGGCTGGAGCTGGGCGCAGAGCTCGGGGACAAGCGCGGACCTTCGCAGCGTTGCTTTCGCTGACACTAGCGACGGCTGGGCGGTGGGCGATAAGGGCGCCATCCTGGCCACGACAAACGGCGGAACGACCTGGAGCGGGCAGAGCTCGGGCACGACTGGGGTCCTGGGCGCCGTCGCCTTCGTCAACGCCAGTGACGGTTGGGCGGTGGGCGCCGGCGGCACCATCCTCGCCACCACAAACGGCGGCCTCACCTGGAGCGCGCAGAGTTCGCCTACCCCCGTGGGCCTTACCGACGTCGCCTTCGTCAACGCCGATGACGGCTGGGCGGTGGGCGTCAAAGGCACCATCCTCGCCACCACAAACGGCGGCCTCACCTGGCAGGCCCAAGGCTCGGGCACGAGCTATGACCTCACGGCCGTCGCCTTCGTCAACGCCCATGACGGCTGGGCGGTGGGCGCCGGCGGCACCACCCTCGCCACCACAAGCGGCGGCGTCACCTGGCAGCCCTACAGCTCGGGGGTGACCGATACGCTCTTTGGTGTCGCCTTCCCCAACGCCAGCGACGGCTGGGCGGTGGGCGCCGATCCGGCTACGGGCGCCGGCACCATCCTCGCCACCACAAACGGCGGCCTCACCTGGCAGGCCCAGAGCTCGGGCGCGGCCAATGCCCTGTTTGCTGTCGTCTTTGCCAACGTCAGTGACGGCTGGGCGGTGGGACTCGCTGGCACCATCCTTACCACCACAAACGGCGGCGCCGCCTGGAGCCCGCAGAGCTCGGGCACGACGGCGTACTTCGAAGGCATCGCCTTTGCCAATGCAAGTGATGGCTGGGTGGTCGGAGCCGGCGGCACCATCCTCGCCACCACGAACGGTGGCCGGCCTCTCATCAGCCGGGTGACGCTCGAGTTGGGTGGACTCAAAAGGGGCGCCTTAAGGCTCGGCAAGCGCGTGACCACGACGGGCCAGGTGACGCCCGTGGGCCTCGCCGGTGGCAAGGTGACGCTTACCGTGCAACGCGAGCGGGATGGCAAGTGGCCGACAGTTGCCAGCTTCCCGCGAACGATTGGCGCCAACGGCGCCTACCGCGGGACCTACAGGCCCGCCAAGAGGGGCACCTACCGCATGAAGACTACGATCGCAAAGACGATCGCGCACACGGCCGCTTCGACGAAGTGGCTGACGTTCAAGGTGAAGTAGCCTACAGAAGGGAGGCCGAGGGCACGAAAGCGCTAGCGTGCGGGCCAGCGCGCATACCAGTGCTGGCAGTCCGATTGCTGGACAGCACATCACTTCAAGTGATGTGCCAGCTAACGAATTGGCCACCGTGCAGCAGAATCAAGAGCCCGGCCGACAGGGTGCCGACGCGCTCTGGGTTAGGCCTGGCAGGACCCGAGGGCCGATGGCCGAAAGCGTCATTCTCGGCGCGCTTAGCTCACGGGGTTCCTTAGGAATCTAAAATAGAAGGCGGCGACTACCAAAACAATGCCGATATTTGCTATCAGCCGTTCCAAGAAGTGATGCCTAAAGAACAGCACGTCTACGATAACAATACCGGCTGTCACTATTAAGATACAAAGCAGTACAAGCACGACATAGGTATTCCGTCGCATCTTCAATCACGCTTTCAAGTGCATAAGAAGTCGGCTTCTGAAGATTCCCGTCTGCACAGCGACGACCGCCGCGCGGCGGCTGGCGGCGCTAGGGTGCTGAGCCTGGAGCTGGGCCTGAAATGTCGCGTTCTCGAGAGACAACTTGAAGACCTGGCGGCACACAAGGCAGCGTTTGCACGTGAAGGCTCCGCGAGGCGTGTGCTTTGGTCTCCAGGTAATGCGTTTCCCCGGCTTCGGGAGCCTCCTTTGCTGTGGCCAAGCTTAGCATCGGCGTGCCGGACTACGTGAAAGTGAGCGCCTACTGCACCCGAGTGACCTTGAGTGTGAGAGCCAGGCTGGGAACGACGAACGCCGCGAGGAAGATCGGCAAGATCCTCTTGCCCTGGCTGTTGAAGCTGATGAGCTGGCCATCGGTCACCTGAAACGGGAGCTCTCGGCTCGAGTAGCGGCCTTCCCGGATCTCCAGGGTGTGACTTCCGGGTTCGACCGGCGTCTCGAACGTGTCGTGCAATGCGAACGACCCGACGCCCTTGCCGTCCACAAAGACCTCGAACGGGCGACGATGGACCTCCGCACCGATCGTCTC
>PLTW01000094.1 GCA_003164655.1 Actinomycetota bacterium | reverse complement strand
TGCTCCTGCTCATGGTGCTGGTCGACCTGCGCCGCCGGCCGACGCGCGGGCTGCCGCGGGGCCTGCTGATCGGCCTGGCCGCTGCCCTCAAGCTCACGCCGGGCATCTTCATTCCCTATCTCGCCCTGACCGGGCGTCTGAAGGCCGCGGGGGTCGCTCTGGCGGCGTTCGGCTGCTCCATCGCCGTCGGGTTCCTCGTGATCCCGGGGCAGGCCTGGGAGTTCTGGACCCGCCTCGTGTTCGACACGCGGCGGGTCGGCGGGCCCGAGTACGTCGGCGACCAGTCGCTGCTGGGCCTGCTCGTGCGCCTCGCCGGCAGCGACCGGGCCGGCCACGTGGCCTGGGTGGCGGCGGTGATCGCCGTGCTCGTTATCGGGCTCGCGCTGGCGGTGCGGCTCAGCCGCGGCGGGCACGAGTTGCTGGCCGCCGGCGTCTGCGGCACGACCGAGCTGCTCATCTGTCCCGTCTCGTGGACGCACCACTGGGTGTGGGCGCTGCCCCTCGGCATCGGGCTCGTCCTCGCCGCGTTCACCGAGCGGGCCTCGCGCAGAGCGCTGTGGCTGCTCGCCGCGGCGGCCTGGCTGATTCTGTTCTGGCTGGCGCCGGTCTGGTGGGTCTGGTCGCCGCCCGCCGGTGCTCTGCATCGCGACGTTGTCGACGTTCTAGCCAAGAACTCCTACGTCTGGGCCGGCCTCGCGGCTCTGGGCGCGCTGGCGGCCTGGTCCTGGCTCGGACAGCGGCCGCGCCATCTCTGAAAGGAGCGTCCATGTTCCAGGGACTGTCAGGCAAGGTGGCGCTCGTGACCGGGGGATCGTCGGGTCTGGGCCGGGCGATCGTCCACCGGTTCGCGGCGGAGGGCGCCTCGGTGGTCGTCGCCGGCCGCGACCGCGAGCGCACCCGTGCGGTCGCCGCCGAGGGCGTCGAGATCGCCGCCCGGGCCGGAGCCGCTGAGGCGGCGTTCTCGGTCGTGCTCGGCGACGTCGCCCGGGTAGCCGACTGCGAGCGTCTGGTGGCCGACGCGCTCGCCCAGCGGGGTCGCATCGACGTCCTGGTCAACTCGGCCGGCGTCTGGCTCGAGAAGCCGATCACCGCCACGAGCGAGGCCGACTACGACCTCGTCATGGACAGCAATCTCAAGGGCACCTACTTCATGTGCCGCGCGGCGATCGCGCACATGGCGGCGCGCAAGTGCGGCGTCATCGTCAATATCGCCAGCGACTCCGGCACGCATGGCGAACCCGGCGCGGCTGCCTATGCCGCCTCCAAGGCGGGCGTCATCATGCTCACGCGCACCCTGGCGATCGATCACGGACCCGACAATGTGCGCGTCTGCAGCGTGTCGCCGGCGATCTTCGACACGCCGATGCTGGCCAAGGCGATCGCCGACGCCGACGACCCCGAGGCCTATGCGTCGTGGCAGGCCGACGGCTACCCGCTCGGGCGCATCGGGCAGCCCGCGGAGCTCGCCGCGGTCGTGGCTTTTCTGGCCAGCGACGAGGCGAGCTTCGTGACCGGGCGCACCTGGACGGTCGACGGGGGCTTCACGGCGTGATGACGGCCACGACCACGCGCCGCAAAGCTCTCGTCGCCGACCTTGCGCTGTTCTCGGTGGCCATCTTCTGGGGCTTCAACTTCGTCGTCATCAAGAACGTCACCGCGCGCCTCACCCATACGGTCAGCGCCTTCGGCGAGGGCGTGGTCGCCGCCACGCTGCTCTATCTGTTCTTTCGCTACGTCACGGCCACGCTCATCTTCTCGGCGATCCAGCCGAAGGCCCTGATCAGGGCCACCCGGGCGCAGTGGGGCATGGGCGGGCTGCTCGGCGGCTTCTACCTGACCGCTCTGGTCGTGCAGACGATCGGGCTGCAGTACACGACGCCCGGCAAGTCGGGGTTCATTACCGGGCTCAGCGTGGCCATGGTCCCGTTTCTGTACTGGGCCGTGGCGCGGCGTTCGCCGGGCTGGTTTCAGGCGCTGGGCGCGATCGTGGCCACCATCGGCCTCGGCTTTCTGTCGCTGCGCGGCAACCTGACGGTGAGCTGGGGCGACGCCCTCACCCTGCTGGGCGCCCTGCTGTACGGCCTGCACATCATGACGACCGGCTTCTTTGCCCCCAAGGTGCCGCCGTCGACCCTGGCGGTCACCCAGATGGCCGTCTCGACGGCGCTCCTTCTGGTCGTCACGCCGCTCGTCGCGCACATCACGCTGGCGCTCGGCTGGCAGGCGTGGGCGGCCATCCTGTGGACGGCCCTTTCGGGCACCATCTACGCCTTCTTCATCCAGTCGTGGGCGCAGCGCTATACGACCTCGACCCACGCCGCGGTGCTGCTCTGCTTCGAGAGCGTCTTCGCCGCCCTGTCGGGGGTGATCTTCGGCATGGACACGGTGACGTGGCGCATGGTCACCGGCGCTTCGCTGATCTTCACCGGGATGCTGTTGATCGAGCTGCTGCCGGGCGCCGGCGGCGAGAACGAGGCGCCGGCCGAGGCGCTGGTGCCGATCGAGTCCGGCGACCGCGAGCGCGCGGCGGGGCCGGGGTCCGACCAGGGCCGGTCCGGTCGATAGCCCCACGGCTGCTGGAGTCGCGGACTCGGTATGGGAGATACTGGAGAAGCGATGGTTGAGCCACCCTACGAAGACGTGCGCATCGAGGGGCACCTGATCGACTCGCTCATGGTGCCGCAGATCATGGACGACGTCATGGACCTCGAGGGCGAGTTCGAGATCCTCTCGTTCGACGTGGGACGCACCAAGACCGACATCTCGCGGGCGGTGATCCGCATCCACGGCCGCGACCGGGCGCACGTCGAGACGATCCTGACGGCGGTGCAGGAGCACGGCGCGGTAGCGGTGGCGCCCGAGGACGCCGTGGTCGCGCCGGCTCCCGCCGACGGCGTCTTTCCCGACGACTTCTACTCGACGACCAACCTCGCGACCTACGTGCGCCTCGATGGCGAGTGGGTCCCCGTCGACGGGCCCGAGATGGACTGCGGCGTGCGCGTGCGGCGCGGCGGCTCTGCCGCCGCGCCGCACGCCGAGACGCTGCCGCTGAGCGATGTCATCGCCGGCGAGCTCTTCGTCGTGGGCCATCACGGCATCCGGGTCGTGCCGCTCGAGCGGCCTCGCGAGAGCCAGCCGTTCGAGTTCATGGGCTCGGCCGTGTCGAGCGAAAAGCCCAAGGCGCAGATCGTGCGCGAGGTGGCGCGCCTCCTGCGCCACGTGCGCGACGAGGGTAAGTTGACGATCGCCGTGGTCGGGCCGGCCGTGGTGCACACGGGTTCGGGGGCGCAGCTCGCGCGCCTCATCCGCGCCGGGTATGTCGGGGCCCTGTTCGGGGGCAACGCCGTCGCCACCCACGACATCGAGTCGGCTCTGTTCGGCACCTCGCTGGGCATCGACATGAAGACCGGCATGCCCACACCCGGCGGCCACGAGCATCACCTGCGGGCGATCAACACCATCCGGCGCTGCGGCGGCATCGCCGCCGCCGTCGAGCAGGGCGTGCTCACCGCCGGCCTCATGCACACCCTGGTGACGACCGGCACGCCGTTTGTGCTGGCGGGCTCGATCCGCGACGACGGGCCGCTGCCCGAGGTGATCACCGACGTGCTCGACGCCCAGCGCGCCATGCGCGCCTATGCCCAGCGCGCCGGCGCCTGCCTGATGCTCTCGACCATGCTGCACTCGATCGCCACCGGCAACTTGCTGCCCGCCGCCGTGCACACCGTCTGCGTCGACATCAACCCGGCGGTGGTCACCAAGCTTGCCGATCGCGGCAGCTTTCAGACGATCGGCGTGGTCACCGACGTCGGCCTGTTCGTCGAGCAGCTCGCCGACGAGCTCGAGCACGGGGCCCGGGAGTAGCCGGCGTCGCTCTCAGGGGCGGGAAAGGAAAGGGCGGCCGGACGCAGGCCCCGCCGCCCGCGCCCTTCCAGTGAGCTACCCGAGGTACTTGTCGCGCAGCGCGATCTTGTCGGTCTTGCCGACGCCGGTGCGGTCGATCGTCGCGACGAACCGCACCACCGTGACGATGGCCTCGCGGGGCAGCACGCCGGCCGTGATGAAGCTCCGTACGTGGGCCAGCAGGTCCTTCTCTGAGACCTCGTGGTTGGCCTTCACCACGACCAGGCCCAGCGGCACTTCACCCCACTTGTCGTCGGGCCGGCCGATGACCGCGGCCTCGGCGACCGCGGGGTGCGACGAGAGGATGTCCTCGAGCTCCAGCGACGAAAGCCACTCGCCGCCGACCTTGACGATGTCCTTGGCGCGGTCGGTGATGCGCACCGAGCCGGCGGCGTTGCGGCAGGCGATGTCCTGGGTGTGCAGCCAGCCGCCCTCCCAGAGGCGCTCCGAATTGGCGTGGTCCTTGTAGTAGCCCTGGGTCAGCCACGGCGCCCGCACGACGATCTCGCCGACCGTCCTGTCGTCGCTGGGCACCTCTCTGCCGCGCTCGTCGACCACCTTCATGTCGACCAGCGCGATCGGCGTGCCGGTGCGGATGCGCAGCTCCGCCTGTTCTGCGAGGGGCAGATCGAGCTGGTCGGCGGTGAGGTTGGTGATGGCGAGCACCGGAGCGGCCTCTGACAGACCGTAGCCGACCGACACATCGATGCCGCGCGCGAGCGCCTTGAGGGCCACCGTTTTGGACAGGGGCGCGCCGCCGATCAGGACCTTCCAGCCCGAGAGGTCGACATGGGCGGCCCCGGGGTCGCTCACCAGCATGTTGAGGATGGAGGGGACGCAGTGCGAGAAGGTGACGCCCTCGGTGGCGAGCAGCCTGAGCAGCACCTCGGGGATGTAGCGGCCGGGGTAGACCTGTTTCACGCCGATCATGGTGGCGATGTAGGGGATGCCCCAGGCGTGCACGTGGAACATGGGCGTGAGGGGCATGTAGACGTCTTCGCGGCAGAGCCGCCCCTGGGCGGCAGAGCTGATCGTGGCCAGCGCGGCCAGCGAGTGCAGCACGAGCTGGCGGTGGCTGAAGTAGACGCCCTTGGGCAGGCCGGTCGTGCCTGTGGAGTAGAAGGTCGTGGCGCGGGTGTTCTCGTCGAAGTCGGGGAACTCGGTCATGGGCGCGGATGCGGCCAGCAGCTCCTCGTATTCGCCGGCGAACTCGAGCGACGTCGCCGGCAGGCCGTCGTCGCTCATCAGAACGAACTGCTTGACGGTGTCGATCCGCCCCTTGATGTGTTCGAGCAAGGGCAGCAGATCGGCGTTGATCAAAAGGATGTCGTCTTCGGCGTGGCCGATCGTATAGACGAGCTGTTCGGGCGACAAACGTAGGTTCACGGTATGCAGCACGGCGCCGATCATGGGCACGGCGTAGAAGCATTCAAGGAAGCGGTGAGTGTCCCAGTCCATCACGGCGACCGTGTCGCCCGGCCCGACGCCGAGGTAGAGCAGCGCCGCCGCGAGGCGGCCGACCCGCTCACGGAACTGGCGGTAGGTGAAGCGCAACTCACCGCGGTAGACGATCTCCTGCTCGGGGTCGTCCACCAGCGGTGTCGCCAGCATGTTCTTGACCAGCAGCGGAAAGTCGTAGGCGGAGTCGGTGCGCCAGATCAGATCGCTCATGTCTCCTCCCCAGGATCTGGCACGGACGATACGGGATTGTCGGCGCCGCGGCCAGTCGCCGTGCCGGTCGGCCGTCATGACACGGTTATAATCGGTCGCAGATGGTCCGAGTACTGCGTCACCCGACGGGGGTGTGATCCCATGAAGGCACGAACGATCCGCGACAACGTCTACCTGCTCGGCCACGTCGACTGGGACCGGCGCCTGTTCGACGCGCTCATCCCGCTGCCCCACGGCACCAGCTACAACGCCTACTTCGTGCACGGCAGCCAGAAAAGCGCCCTGATCGACACCGTCGATCCCGCCAAGTGGGCCACGCTCGCCGGCCAGCTCGACGAGCTGCCGGCGCCCGACTACCTCGTCCTGCACCACGTCGAGCAGGATCATTCGGGTTCCACGCCCATGCTGCTCGAGCGCTACCCCGAGCTCACAATCGTCTGCAACGCGAAGGCCAAGGCGATGCTGATCGATCATCTGCACATCGACGACGCCCGCTTTGCGGTCGTGGCCGACGGCGAGACCCTGTCGCTTGGCGACAAGACGTTGACGTTCGTCTTTACGCCCTGGGTGCACTGGCCCGAGACCATGTGCACCTGGCTTGCTGAAGACAGGATCCTCTTCAGCTGCGACTTCTTCGGCTCACACCTGGCCACCAGCGACCTGTTCGCCGATCGCCACGAGGTCTACGACGGGGCCAAGCGCTACTACGCCGAGATCATGATGCCGTTCGGTCCGCAGGTGCTCAAGAACATCGACAAGGTCATGCAGTATCCCATTGCGTTCATCGGGCCGAGTCACGGGCCGGTCTACAACGACCCGCAGTTCATCGTCGACGCCTACCGCGACTGGGCCGGCGGCGAGCCGCAGAACATCGTCTGCCTGCCGTTCGTGTCGATGCACGACAGCACGCGCCTGATGGTCGATCACCTCACGATGGCGCTCGCCGACCGTGGCGTGACCGTCGAACGGTTCGACCTGACCACGCTCGACGCCGGCCAGCTGGCGACCTCGCTGGTGCACGCCGGCACGATCGTCCTGGGCACGCCGACCGTGCTCACCGGACCGCACCCGCTGGCCGCCAACGCGGCCTTCCTGGCCAACGCGCTGCGCCCGCGGGCCAAGTACGCGACCGTGATCGGCTCGTACGGCTGGGCCGGCAAGACTGTCGAGACCCTCAAGGAGCTGCTCGGCCGCCTCAAGGTCGAGTTTCTCGAGCCGGTGATGGTGAAGGGCCTGCCGCGCGCCGCCGACTACGAGGCGCTCGACCGGCTCGCCGACACCATCGCCGACAAGCACCGCGACCTGGCCCAGCGCCGCTTCGCCGACAGCCTGGTCTGCCGNNGCCGCCCGCTCTCGGTGGGTCGGCATCGCCCGCGCGTTCGTCGGCGTGACGCTGCCGATAAAGACCGTCTGACACCCTGTGCGCCGTAATCGGCTAAAATGCTGTTATCACGCCGGGGACCCGGCCCCGCACCCGCGGGGAGCCGCGCCGCGCCCGGCCGATTGTGAAGGAGTGTCGGACTCGATGATCGACTACCTGATCGACGACAGCCGCCTCGTCAAGACACAAGAGATGTTCGCCAAGTGCAAAGAGGTCGTCGCCGGCGGCGAATCCAGCTACGCCCGGCTCACCGGCACGCGGCCGATCGTGATGGAGCGCGGCGAGGGCGCGCGCTTCTACGACGTCGACGGCAACGCCTACATCGACTGGTGTATCGGCTACGGCCCCATGATCTTCGGTCACCGGCCCAAGCCCATCCTCGACGCGATCATCGCCCAGATCACGCAGGGCGGCATGCTGTACACGTTCCCGCACGAGCTCGACTACGAGGTCGGCCGCAAGATCGCCGCCGCCGTACCGAGCATCGAGCAGGTGCGCTTTGCCAACTCAGGCTCCGAGGCGACGCAGGCGGCCATGCGCCTTGCCCGAGGGTTCACGGGCAAGGACAAGGTCCTCAAGTGGGAAGGCAGCTACAACGGCTTTCTCGACTGTCACGCCTTTTCGCACCATCCGCCGTTCGACGCCGCCGGCTACGAGCGCTACCCGCGCACCGTGCCGTCGCTCGGCGGCATCGCGCGCTCGTCTCAAGAGGCGATCATCGTCGGCTGCTTCAACGACCTCGACGCCGTCGAGAAAGTGATCAAGCGCAACGCCGGCCAGCTCGCCGCCGTGCTCGCCGAACCGATCCTCGCCGACGCCGGCATCATCCCGCCCGAGCCGGGCTTCCTCGAGGGTCTGCGTACGATCTGCACAGACAACGACGTGCTGCTCATCTTCGACGAGATCATCACCGGCTTCCGCGTGTCGCTCGGCGGCGCCCAGGAGCGCTACGGCGTGCTGCCCGACATTACCTGTCTCGCCAAGGCGCTGGGCGGCGGCACCCCCGGCGCGGCGGCCTTCGGGGCCAGCCGGGAGATCATGGCCCTCGAGGCCGACAACGTCGTGCTGCACGGCGGCACCTACAGCGCCAACCCGCTGGTGCTGGCCGGCGTGAACGCGGCCCTCGACATCCTCAGCGGCGACCGCGAGCGCGTGTACGGTCACCTGAACGCCATCGCCGACGCCATGGTCGGCGGCATGCGGCGCATCTTCGCCGATCAGGGCGTGCCGGCCATCATCAATCAGGTCGGACCCATGTGGCAGGTGTTCTTCGGTCAGGACGAGCCGGTCACCCGCTACCGCCAGGCGCGGGCCAGCGACCAGCGCTTCTTCGGGCAGTTCCAGGCCGAATGCCAGGAGCGCGGCGTGTACTTCCACAACTTCAACTTCGAGCGCTTCTTTGCCAGCACCGCGCACACGCAGGCCGATGTCGCCGAGAGCCTCGAGGTCATCGAGACCGCCACGACCATCGTCAGGAAGCGGCTGGCGAGCCTGCCCGCGGGGGTGTGAGCCGCACGGGGCGACTCACAGCCAGGAAGTTCGCTCGCAGGACCACCTGCCGCAGAGAAACAGGCGCGGCAACCGGCCATCGCGAGGCCTGACCTGGGGTGAGCGACTTCTTCGATGAGCGGCGGCGCCCTGGCCGGCCGGGACAGCGCATGGAGAGACGCGCTGAGTCGCGCCGACGCCGGCGGGGGCGCCGTCTTGTCGGCTTGGCGGTGGTCTTGGCCACCGCCGCCGCGGTCGCCGCCGTGGCCGTCTGGCAACCGTGGCGCGGCGGTGGGGCGCCGGCGAGCCGCCTGGGCGGCTCGCCGGCGCCCTCGACCGCGCCGTCCGGCCTGAGCGCCGACCCCGCGCCCAGCCCGTCGCCGGCCGTCGCCCCGCCGATCGTGCGGGACTTCGTCCCCTACGGTCGGCAACGCAGGGCCGAGATGGCCGCCTACAGCCAACGCCACTACGGTCGGGCCACGTGGCTCCTGCAGCCGCGCGCCATCGTGCTGCACTACACTGCCACGCCGAACTACGCCGTCGCGCACCGTCTCTACGCGTCGAACGCTGCCGTCGGGGGCGAGCTGCCGGGGATCGCGGCCCACTTTGTGATCGACGAGAACGGCACGATCTACCAGCAGATGCCGCTCGACGTGCGCTGTCGGCAGGCGATCGGCCTCGACTGGTGCGCCATCGGCGTCGAGTTCGTCCAGCCCGCCGGATCGAGTCCGTCGCAGGCGATCGCCGCGATCTTCTCGCGGCCCCCGCAACTCGACGCCGGCTTGCGACTGGTCGCCTGGCTGCAGGCGACCTACGACATCGGCGCCGCAGACATTGTCGGTCACGTCGCCGCCGGCTCACCGCTGTTCAAGGACCTTCTGGGCCAGCGCAACGACCACGTGGCCTGGGGCGCCGCCGCGATGGCCCGCTTCCGGCGGGCGCTGACGAGCGCCGAGTAACCGCGGCGGCGGCGGTCGCGCCTCTTGCTAGCGCCCTTCGTGGATGGCCAGCAGGTCGGCGTAGATCGCGTAGGCGGTCTGGTCGGGCAGGGCGTCGCGTTCGGCCACCTGGACGGTGCCCATGAGGTCGGTGAACAGCAGCGCCGAGAGGGTCGAACCAGTGGCGCTGAAGAGCGCGTGCTCGGGACCCAGCTCGGTCAGACGCACGGCGGCGCGCACCGGCGCGGCGGCCGCGGCGGCGACATGCCCCGCCGGCCGTTTGCCGCGCGCCGCCGAGCGGTCGCCACGCGCCGTCGGCCGTTCGCCGAACGCCGCCGAGCACACTACGCGCAGCCTTCTGCCGGCCGCTCGCGCGCCGGCCACGCGCTCCGCGGTCAGGTCGCGGATGCTGTCTTTGGGCACGTCGTCGGGGGTGAGGCCGGCGTCCATCAGGACGTTCGCCAGGGCGGCGGTCTTGGCGGCGGCGTCGTGGCCGTCGATGTCGTGCGAGGGATCGGTCTCGGCATAGCCTGCGGCCTGGACCCGGGCGAGGGCGTCGGCGAAGCCGACGCCCTCGCCCAGCGCGTCGAGGATGTAGTTGGTGGTCGAGTTGAAGACCGCTTCGAACCCCAGCAGGCGGCAGCCCGGCAGGCACGAGCGAAACAGGCTGAAGATCGGGCAGCCGTCCATGACCGCGCCTTCGAACAGCAGTCGCCGGCCGCCCGCCGCCGCGAGAGCGGCGAGACGCCGGTAGTCCCAGGCGATCGGCCCCTTGTTGACGGTGATGACATCCATGCCGTGGGCGAGGCCCGCCTCGAGGTGAGCGATCGCGGCGCGTCCCCCGTGAGGGTCGAGCGGAGTCGCCTCGATGAGCAGGTCGGCGCCGCTGGCGGCGAGCAGCTCGACGCCGGACCTGACGGGGTAGGGAAACGTCCCCGGTTCGTCGCCGCTCGCGGCGGCGGCGAGCACCTCAGCCGCCGTCAGGCCGGAGCTCGCCAGCAGACTGCCGTGCGCGGCGGTGCCGACGGCGGCAAAGACTACGCGCAGGCCGTGTTCGTCGGCGAGCTCGTCGCCCTTGCGGGCGACGAGCTCGCAAAACCGCCGGCCCACGTTGCCAAAGCCCAGCAGGCATGCCGAACGGGTGACGACGCCGGGCACCCCCGGTCGTCTACCCGTCGCCGGCCAGCCGGCGCACGCCTTCGAGCAGGCGCTCGACCTCGTCGGCGGTCGTATAGGGAGCAAGGCCGGCGCGCACGAGACCGCCGCGGTCCAGCAGGCCGAGCCGCTCGATGAGTCGGATCGCGTAGAAATGCCCGTCCCAGAGAAACAACCCCTGGCGGCCGAGGCTGCGGCACACCTCTTCGGGACGCAGGTCGCCCACAGTGAAGGCCACGGTCGGGGTGCGCGCGTGTCCTTTGGGCGGGCCGTACACGGTCACGCCGGGGATCTCGCGCAAGCCGTTGATGAGGCGCCGGGCAAGAGGCCGCTCGTGGGCCTCGGCGGCGACCAGGCCGGCGACGATCCGGCGGCGGCGGCCGTCGAGCCCTTCGAGCCGGGCCCGCAGCACGGGGTCGGCGGTGACCCGGCGCAGATGGTGGCGGCCCATATCGGCGATGAACTCGACGGCGGCGGCCGCGCCGGCGATGCCTTCGTGGTTGAGCGTACCGGTCTCGAACTTGAACGGCGCCTCGTGCATCTGCGTGCGCAGACGCAGCGGCTGGACGACCTCGGCGGCCTCGCGACGGGCGTAGAGCACACCGACGTGCGGCGCGAAGAACTTGTAGGCCGAGCAGAGCAGGAAGTCGCAGCCCAGAGCGGCGACGTCGATCACGCCGTGAAGCGCGTAGTGCACCGCATCGATCACCGTCAGGGCGCCGACCGAGCGGGCCAGTTCGACGACGCGGCCGACGTCGTTGATCGTGCCGACCGCGTTGCTGGCCCACGACGCGGCGACGATCCGGGTGCGCTCGTTCACCAGGCGCTCGAACGCGGCCCAGTCGAGCGTGCAGGTCGCGAGGTCGACGGGGACCTCGCGCACCACGATGCCGCGGTCCTGGAGCGAGATCCACGGCCCGCGGTTGGCTTCGTGGTCGATCTCGGTGACGATCACCTCGTCGCCCTCGCTCAGGTCGCGGGCCAGGCTGTGGGCGAGAAGAAAGTTGAGCGTCGTCGTGTTGGCGCCGAAAGCCACCTCGTCCCAGCTTGCGCCCAGCAGGTCGGCGAGCGCGTCGCGGGCGTCGGCCAGCATCTGGTCGGTCTCGACGGAGGCCGCGAAGTAGCCGTGCGTGTTCGAGTTGTGGTTGACCAGGTAGTCGGCGACGGCGTCGATGACCAGGCGCGGCACCTGCGTGCCGCCGGGGCTGTCGAAGTAGGCCACGGGGCGGCCGTCGATGGTGCGCTCCAGAGCGGGGAACTGCCGGCGGACGTACGAGACATCGAACTTCATCGCGCTGCGGCTCCTTGGGCGCTTGCCGGGCGCACGGACTTCTTTGCCGGCGCCCGACCCAGTCTATCGTCTCAGCTCGCCGGGGCGCCGTTCGCGGCGCAGCTCTCGCCGTCGCTGCCGGCCGGCGCCGCGGCCTGCCCGGGGCCGGCGGCGAGCGGCAGCCGCACGCGGAAGCGCGCGCCCTGCCCAGGCGCCGTCTGCAGATCGACGCGGCCGCCGTGCGCCTCGGCGATGGCGGCGACGATCGACAGCCCGAGGCCGGCCGTCGCCTCGCCGTGATCACGCGTCTCGCTGGACCGGTAGAACGGCTCGAACACGCGGGCGGCGACGTCGCTCGACATGCCGATGCCGTCGTCGCTCACCTCGAGAACGGCGCAGCCGTCGGCCACGCTCGTGCGCACCTCGACGCGCGCGGCGTCGCCGGCGTGTCGCAGGGCGTTCATCACGAGATTGGTGGCGACCTGCCGCAGCCGGCTCTCGTCGCCCGACACCACGACGGGGCCGGTCTGCTCGAGCGTCACGTCGCGTCCGGGCGCGACGATCTTCGCGTCGGCCACGGCGTCGGCGGCCAGCCGGGTGAGGTCGACGGGCTCGCGGTCGAGGGCGCGGTCTTCGTCGAGGCGCGCCAGCAGCAGGAGCTCCTCGACGAGGACCCCCATGCGAGTCGCTTCCTGCTCGATGCGGCGCATCGCGAGGGCGAGGTCTTCGGGGCGCTCCTTGGCGCCACGGCGAAACAGCTCGGCGTAGCCGCGCACCGACGAAAGCGGCGTGCGCAGCTCGTGCGACGCCTGAGCCAGAAAGCGGCGCAGGGCGTTCTCGGAGTTGCGGCTCTTGGTCAGGGCCTCTTCGATCTGGCCGAGCATGGCGTTGAGGGCAAGCCCCAGGCGACCGACTTCGGTGCGCGAGTCGGCGCGCTCGACGCGGCGCGTCAGGTCGCCCGCGGCGATCGCTCCGGCGGTCACCGCCATGTCGTCGAGCGGGCGCATCTCGCGGCGTACGATCCACCAGGCCAGCAGGCCGAGGCCGATCAGCACGGTAAGGGTGACGATGCCCTCGACCAGCAGCAGGCGCTGCAGGGTCTGCGTCACTTCGGTCAGAGGGATCGCGACGACCAGAGTGTAGACGGCGCCTGACTGATCGACGAGCACACGCTGGGTAGCGAACACCCGGAAGTGCAGCGAGGAGTGTCCCGATGCGGGAGCGGTGATCGTCGCCTGGCCGCCGTCGCTGGTCGCGGTCTGCACGAGGTCGGCCGGCAGCGCCGGTACCGGCGGCGGGCTGCCGCCGTAGCTGACCGCCGTCGAGGCCAGAAGCTGGCCGGAGGCGTCGAGCACACTGCCGTAGGTGCCCGGCGGCAGGACCGCCTGCTCATCGGGCGACACCGTCGGCACGTTGCCCGGCAGTCCGGAGTTCGAGTTCTTCAAGGCTCGCACCATCGGCAGGGGCGCCGCTTCGAGCTGCTGGTCGACGCGCTGCAGCAGAAACGACTGCAGCGACACGTAGGTCGCGCCATCGGCCACGAGCAGGCCGACGGCGACCAGTCCGACGAGCGCGAGCAGCAGGCGAAGCCGCAGTGACAAGCGTCAGTCCTGCGTGTCGCGCAAGCAGTACCCGAACCCGCGCACGGTGTGGATGAGCGGCGCCCCCGTCGGGTCGAGTTTCTTGCGCAGATAGCTGATGTAGATCTCGACCACGTTGGCGTCGCCGGCGAAGTCGTAGTTCCAGACGTGGTCGAGGATCTGCGCCTTGGACAGCACGCGCCGGCGGTTGAGCATGAGGTAGCGCAGCAGCTTGTACTCGGTGGCGGTCAGTTCGAGCCGGGCGCCGCCGCGTCGCACTTCGTAGGTGTCTTCGTCCATCTCGAGGTCCGAGTAGACGAGGCGCTGGTGCGTGTCGTCGTCGCGCTGCGTGCGCCGCAGGACGGCGCGGATGCGGGCGACCAGTTCTTCCAGGCTGAACGGCTTGGTCATGTAGTCGTCGCCGCCGAGCGTCAGGCCGCGCACCTTGTCGTCGGTGCCGTCGCGAGCGGTCAGGAACAGCACCGGCGTCGAGGGCGATTCGGCGGCGATGCGACGCGCCACCTCGAAGCCGTCGACGTCGGGCAGCATCACGTCGAGCACGACCAGATCGGGCCGGAAGGCCGGCAGGGCGAGAAGCGCCGCCTTGGCCGTGTGGGCGACCTCGACCTCGAACTGCTCGTAGCGCAAGGCGAGCCCGATCAAATCGGTGAGGCTCTCCTCGTCGTCGACGACCAGGATCCTGGGGTGTTCGCTCAAGGTCGGCCTCCTCGTCGCTGGCGATCGGCGCCTCCGGCGCCCGCGCGACATCCACATGCCTTGCACGTTATTGTACGGCCGTTCGCTGTGCAGATGCTGAGAAGTCGCTGTGACTCTCGTATGCATCTCTCAGGCAGGCCGCAAACCTGCCGGCCAGGCGCCGCCAGACGGCGCGCGCCGGGTCGCTCTGGCGTACGATAGGCAGTGGACGGGAAGAACCCGCCCGGACCTCCCAACCCGAAGAGGCGCATCTGCCTGCTGCGATGGATTCCACGAAGACCCTCCTTGGGCGCGCCTACCGGGTGTTGTGCCTGGAGTGGGCGACGGCGGCGCCCGACGCCGCCGCCGCCGTGCAGCTGCGCGCCCGCGTCGAGCGGCTGACCTCGCTCGGCGTCGACGTCGCGCTGATTGCCCAGGCGGCGATCGACGAAGTCGATCGCCGCCTGGGCGCCCGCCCCGACGTCGAAGGCCGGCTGTTCCTGCTGCTCTCCGGTGGCGCCGAAGCGTACGTCCTGGGCCCCTCCGGTCCGCGGCTGATCGAGCGGCGTCTGGTGTCGCCCGACGAAGTCGAGCAGCTCACGCGGGCGGTCGAGACCGTCCGCGACGCCCTGGCGGAGCGCGGCCTTTCGACCAGCGTCGGCGACGCAGACCGCTGGCGGCGGGCCGCCGTTTTGGCCCGGCCGGCGGCGGGCGACTCCTACCAGACGCCGCTGGCGGCGGCCGGCATCGCCGGACCCGAAGGACTCGTCGATCTGGCCACGCGTCTGGCCCACGGCGCCGGCGTACCGCGTCCCTGTGTCGCCTGGCGTGGCGATCGCCTGGAGTTCTCGCTCACCGACTTTGCCGACAGCATGCGCTGGCTGCTGCAGTGGATCGTGCGCTACCGCGACTACGACGCCCGCGAGGTGCTCGTGGTGGGTGACGATTTCGGGCCCGACGGCGCCGCCGCCGGCGCCGCCCGGCGCCTCATGATCCCGGAGTTGCACGGCGCCTCGTTTGCCTCGGTCGGGGCGGGCTTCGACGGCGTCGGGCCGCGCGTGCTGCGCCTGGGTGGCGGCCAGGCGGCCGTCCTCGAGCTCCTGGACGAGCAGATCGCGCTGCGCGAGGCCCGCGTGCTCGAGAGCTTCCCGTCCCCGAACACCGACTCGGGCTGGGTGTTTCAGGTCGAGGGCTTCGATCCCTTCCGCGAGCGCGAGGTCGAGACCTGGCTGACCGTCGCCAACGGCGAGACCGGCACCCGCGGCTCGCTCGAGGAGGGCTCACCGGCCTCGACGCCGGCCACGTTCGTGGCCGGCGTCTTCGGCGACGACACCGGCGAGCTGCACATCCGCCAGCCGGTCACGGCGCCCGACTGGCTCTGCCTGCGGCTGCTGGTCGAAGGCATGCCGCTGAACCTCATGAACGGCGAGATCATCGAGCACCGCCGCGTGCTCGACATGAGCCAGGGGATCGTCTTTCGGTACTGGCGCCAGCGCGACCGTGTAGGGCGCACCGTGCGCGTGCGCACGGCGCGCTTCGCTTCGCTGGCCGACCGGGCCGTCCTTGTGCTGAGGGCCGAGGCCAGTCCCGAAGCCTTTTGCGGGCGCCTCGTCTGGGAGGCGTGTGTCGGTCTGTCGAACGCCGGCGGTCCGGTGTATGAGGCCTCACTCACGTCGCTCAGCGGCACCGGCTTCGTGGCCCGCACGAAGGGCCGCAAGGGCGGCGGCCATGTGCTGGCCGTCTCGACCAGACCGGCGGCGGGCTCGCCGGTGACCCGCTATCTCGAGCAGTCACGCGACGTGATCGGCGGCCGGCTCGACTGCGGCGAGCCGGCGACGATCGACCGCGTGGCGGTCGTGGTCTCCTCGCCGAGCCGCCCGCCGGCGACGACGACCGCGCTGAACGCTCTGGAGCAGGCGGAGCGCGCCGGGTTCGACGAGCTGCTGCGCCGCCATGTCGAGGCGTGGCGCGAGCGCTGGGCCGACGCCGCCGTGTCGATCGGCGGCGACCCGCACGCCGAGCTTGCCCTGCGCTTCTCGACCTACCACATGATGTCCACGGCCCATCCGTCAAAGGAGACCGTCTCGGTCGGCGCCCGCGGACTGTCGGGCCTGTCGTACTTCAATCACGTGTTCTGGGACACGGAGATCTTCGTCGTGCCGTTCTTCATCTACACGCACCCCGAGACCGCCCGCACGCTGCTCGCCTATCGCTACCGCAATCTCGACGGCGCTCGTCAGAAGGCCCGCGACATGGGCCACAAGGGGGCGCTGTTTCCCTGGGAGTCGGCCGACAAGGGCACGGAGACCACCCCGCCCTACGGCATCGGCGCCCACGGCGAGATGATCCCGATTCTGTCCGGACTGCTCGAGCACCACATCTCGGCCGACGTCGGCTGGGCGGTATGGGAGTACTGGAAGGGCACCGGCGACGATGAGTTCATGGAGCACATGGGCGCCGAGTTGTTGCTCGAGACAGCCCGGTTCTGGGCGTCCCGGGCCACGCGCGACGAGCTCGGCCGGTTCCATATTCCCATGGTCGTGGGCCCCGACGAGTACCACGAGGGCGTCGACGACAACGCCTACACCAACGTCCTGGCGCGCTACAACATCGAGCGCGCGCTCGACGCCTACGCCTGGCTGGCCGAGCGTGCTCCAGGCAAGGCGGCCGCTCTGGGCGAGCGCACCGGCCTGACGCCGGGCGAGCTCACGCACTGGCGCAACGTGGCCGATGCGCTCGTCGACGGCTTCGACCCCGCCACCAAGCTCTACGAGCAGTTCGCGGGTTTCTACGACATGGACGACGTCGACCCCGCCGCATTCGCCGCCAGACCCATGGCGGCCGATCTGCTGCTGGGCCGCGAGGTGACGCTCAAGTCGAAGGTGGTCAAGCAGGCCGACGTCGTGATGCTCTGCTACGTGCTGCCCGGCGAGATCCCCGCCGATGCGGCTCTTGCCAATCTGCGCTACTACGAACCAATCACCAGCCACGGCAGCTCGCTGTCGCCGGGTATCCACGCCGCCCTGGCGGCGCGTCTCGGCCAGGTCGGCATGGCCGCCGAGGCTTTCCGCATGGCCGCCGACATCGATCTGTCCGACAATATGGGCAACGCGGCCCGCGGCCTGCACATGGCGACCATGGGCGGCTTATGGCAGGCGGCGGTGATGGGTTTCGGCGGCGTCCGGCGGGACGACGAGACGCTCGTGCTCGATCCGCATCTGCCCGAGGACTGGTCGTCGCTCGACTACGCTGTGCGATTCCGCGGCTCGCGGTTTCACGTCGCGGTGCGCCACGGCGAGATCGACGTGACGGTCGGCGACGCGCCGGCGACCGTCATGGTCGGGCGCCGCAAGTGCCGCCTCGCCGTCGGCGCCCATCACTTCCGTAAGGGTGCGCGAGGCACCTGGGAGGAGGAGAGATGAACCTGCTGGTGGCCCTCGACGCCGGACCCGAAGGCGAAGAGCTGCTCGTCTCGGCGCGTGCCCTCTCGCACGTCAGCGGCTGGCCGGTCCGGGTGCTGCACGTCCGGTCGAGCGCCGACGCGCCCGGTCTCGAGCTGCCGGCCCGCCTCGCGACGAACACGGCCATCCAGGAGGAGGTCGGCGACCCGGTCGAGACCATCCTGGCGACCGCCCACGACGACGACGTGATCGCCTTCGCGATGCGGCGCGCGGGCGAGCAGGGCGTNNACGCCCTGCTCGCCCGCGCGCCGCAGACCCTGCTGGTCATGCGACCCGGCATGCGGCCGATCTCGTCGCTGCGCCGCATCGTCGTGCCCCTCGAAGGTAGCCCGTCGAGCTCAGAGGCGATGCGCGTGACCGACGACGCGTTCTGCGGCCGCGGCCGTGAGATCGTGGTCGTGCACGTCGGCACCGCCGACACCCCGGACGAGCCCGGCAGTCTGCCGGCGCCGCGCATGGTCGACCAGGAGCAGTACGAGTGGTCGTCGTGGCACGAGGAATTCACCATGCGCTTTGCGACCTGCCCACAGGGTGGCCGGCATCGCACGATCGTGCGCGTCGGCGACCCACCGGCCGTGATCGTCGAAGAGGCCGCTCGCCTGCCCGCCGACCTTGTCGTGCTCGCCTGGGGGGGAGTGTTCAGCGCCGGGCGTTCGTTGTTCGTGCGCGCCGTCCTGAGGGACGCGTCGTGCCCCTTGCTGCTGGTGCCGGTGGTCGCCCACGTCTGACCGACGGTCAGACGTGGGCTCTTAGCGAAGCCTTGCGAGCCGCCTCGAACGATGCCTCAATCGTCTCGCGGTGGCGCGTGCCCAGAATGATGGCGACGCCGATCGCCACGCTGGCCAGAGACTCCCATTGCGTCGTGCGCAGCCCCAGAAAGACCACCGGGTTGCGACGAATGAACTCGATCAGAAAACGCTCGGCCCCGGCCAGGACCATGAACCAGCCCCACACATACCAGCCGGGCTGCGGCCGTTGCGCCATGCGGTACAGCAGCCAGCAGACGACCAGCATGGTGATCGTCTCCATGGGCGGCGTGGGCCAGACCTTGACGCCGGGAGGGGTCGGCACGGTGCCGTGCGGAAACGCGATGCCCAGAAACGACTTCGTGGGACTGCCGTAGTCGCCGTCGCCCGAAAGCAGGCAGCCGATGCGCCCGATGGCGTACCCGATCGCCACCGCGGGACCGGCGGCGTTGGCCATGAGGCCCAGCGGCACGTGTCGCAGCCGGCTCCAGAGCGCCACGCAGACGAACCCCCCGAGCAAGCCGCCGTACCACGTAAAACCCGAGCCGCTGAAGACGTTGTGCAGAAGGTCGCCCTTCACGTCGGCCCAGTGCTGGACCAGGTAGTACAGGCGCGCTCCGGCAAACCCGCCGAGCCCGGCAACGAACAGCAGCTCGTAGGCGAACTCGAACGACACGCCGCGCGTGCGCAGCAAACGGTAGGCCACATAACAGGCGGCGACCAGCGCTGCGGCGGCCATCACGCCGAAGCTGTAGATGGTGATCGGTCCGGCGCGCAAGAAGACGGGGATCATCGGCTCGTCGCCGGGGTCATCGGCTGGCCGACCGCACGTAGGCGCGGTCGCCCGCGATGGTCAACCGGGTGCCGAGGGCTGCCGAGAGACGCTGCATGTGGAGCAGTATGGCACGTCCGGGCGCGCCGGTGACGATCGCCGGGATGCCGTTGAGCGACACGTAGACCGGAATGAGCGTCACCTTCACACCGTGCGGCGACAGGACGGCGTGGACCAGCACAGTCTGACCGGTGGCCAGGTCGTAGTGGTCGAACACCAGGTCGCCCAGGCTGTAGACGATGAAGTGGCCCTTGTAGATCTGGGCTCCCTGCAGGACGTGGGGATGGTGGCCGATCACCAGGTCGGCGCCGGCGTCGATCGCCGCGTGGGCGATCTCCCGCATATAAGCCATCACCTCCTTGTGCAGTCCCCAATGGCAGGAGGCGACAACGAAATCGGCCCGTGCGCGCAAGGCCCCGACGTCTTCGGTGAAGGCGCGCAGGTAGTCGGGGTCGGTCCAGGTGATGATCACCGGTGGGATGCCCGGCCGGTTGAGTGGCGGGATCTCCGGCCGGGTCTTGTGCATCGGCACCTGATAGGCGGTATGCGCGCGGATCACCGCGATGCCCGGATCATGCGGGCCGGCTTCATGGTTGGTCGGCCAATACACTGAGCTGCGCTGCAGGAAACCGAAGCGCAGTCCCGCGCGCTCAACGATCACCGGTGCGCGCGCCGCGGTGACATCCGCGCCGGCGCCGGTATGCGGAATGCCCAGCGCGTCGAGCCGCGCGATCGAGGCAAGAATGGCCGCCTCGCCATAGTTGACGTTGTTGGCGATGCCGACCGCGGCGATCGCGGCCTTTCGCAGTGCTTCCGCGCCAATCGCCGGATCGGCGTAAAACCCTTCGTTGTGGAACGAGTGCGTGCGGGACGGGGCGTAAAGGCAGCATTCCAGATTGGAAAACACCATGTCGGCGGCGCGGAACTCCTCGGCGACGCGCCGAAACGGCGTGACCGGATCGGTGACATTCATCAAATTGACATCGCCGGTCAGAATCAGCCGCGCCATGAGCGATCCTTTTCGCGCGTTCGCGCCCCTCGGCCGAAGCCGAGGGACGACAGACAAAAAATTCCTTACTGAACCGAGGAGTACGGCGTCGGCCCGAGAATAAAATTCTTGACATTCGCGACGATTGGACCGGCTTCCTCGGTTTTGGCGCGCGCGGCGTGCCATTCCGGATCGGCGCCGAACGCGTTCCACTTCTTCTCGCGATCGGCCAGCGATTCCCATTGCAGCATGTAATACAACGTCTGGTTCGATTCACCGATCACCGTGGTCCAGAAACCGGCCTGCTTGATGCCATGCTTTTCCCACAGCTTCAGCGTGATGGTGGAAAAGCGCTTGTTCAGATCGGGCAGCTTGCCCGGCACGCATTCATAGATTCGGAGTTCGTAGAGCATGGATGTTCTCCCTCGCGTTGGACCCGGAGGAGTTTGCGGCGGCTGGCGGCCCGGGGCAAGACCAACGCCGGATCGTTAATCCCCGGTAACCCGCCGCGGCGATCCCCGGCTTGCATCCCCGCCGGAATGCGCTATTTGCGCGGCCCACAACCCAAGGCGGGAGGCCAAGGCGTGTCCGAACCAGGCCCAACGGAAGCAGGCCCAATGGAAGAGGGAGGCGAGGTTCTTATCCAGATCGACGGGCTGACCAAGCGTTTCGGCGCCTTCACGGCCGTGGACAACGTCTCCTTCTCCGTCGGCCGTGGGGAGGTCGTGGGCTTCCTGGGTCCAAACGGCGCCGGCAAATCGACCACGATGCGCATGCTCGCCGGTTTCATGATCCCGACCGCCGGGTCCGCCCGCATTCTGGGCCATGACGTGCAGACCGACGGCGTCGCCGCGCGGCGCGTGCTCGGCTTCCTGCCCGAGGGCGCGCCGACCTATGGCGAGATGTCCGTCACCGGCTTCCTGCGCTTTTGCGCTCGCATCCGCGGCTACCGCGGTCAGGAACTGCGTGAGCGCGTGGCCTACGCCATCGGCCTGACGCGGCTGGAGGGCGTTCGGCTGCAACCGGTGGAGACCCTGTCGAAGGGCTTCAAACGCCGCGTGGGCCTGGCGCAGGCGCTGCTGCACGACCCGCCCGTGCTGGTGCTGGACGAGCCGACCGACGGGCTCGATCCCAACCAGAAACACGAGGTGCGCGAACTGATCAAACACATGCGGCCGGAGAAAGCGATCATCATTTCCACCCACATCCTCGAGGAAGTGGACGCGGTCTGCACCCGCGCCATCGTCATCGCGGCCGGCCGTGTCGTGGTCGACGCCACGCCCGCGGCGCTGAGCGAAATGCATCCGTCCGGCAAGCTCGACGATGTGTTCCGGCAACTGACGCTGGAGGAAGCCGCCTGACCATGCGCGACATTCTGATCATCGCACAGCGCGAGCTGGCGGCTTACTTCGCCACGCCGGTCGCCACCGTCTTCATCGTCATCTTTCTGGTTCTGCAAGGCACGCTGACATTTAATCTCGGTAATTTTTTCGATCGCGGCCAGGCCGATCTCAATCCGTTCTTCAATTTCCTGCCGTGGGTGTTTCTGCTGCTGGTACCCGCGATCACCATGCGGCTGTGGGCCGAGGAACGGCGTCTGGGCACCATAGAATTGTTACTGACATTGCCGATCACGCAGGCTCAGGCTGTCATTGGAAAGTTCCTCGCGGCATGGGCGTTTTGCGCGATCGCGCTGGTGCTGACATTTCCCATCATCCTCACCGTTCGTTATCTGGGCGATCCGGACATGGGCGTGATCTGGTCGGGCTATCTCGGCGCGTTGCTGGTCGCGGGAGCGTTCCTGTCGATCGGCTCGGCGATGTCGGCGCTGACCCGCAATCAGGTGATCGCTTTCGTGCTCGGCGTCGCGGTGTGTTTCATCTTCGCCGCGGCGTCGTATCCGCTGGTCACCGATTTCCTCAATCGCAACACGCCGGCGATGGCCGAGGTCGCGCGCCGCTTCGCCGTGGTCGACCGCTATCAGGATTTCACCCGCGGCCTGATCTCGTTGCGGGANNCTCGTCGATCAGCGCAAGGCGGATTGATCCCATGCGGCGCCTGACTTTTTCTGTCATCGGAGTGATCGCGGCGGCGATCCTCGTTATCGGCATCAACATGTTCGCCGACGCGAGGCTGGCCGCCGTGCGCATCGACACGACGCAAGGCAAGATTTACACGTTGTCGGCCGGCACCCAGCAAATCCTCGACGGCCTGAAGGAGCCGGTAACCGTCCGCTTCTTCTATTCCCGCCGGCTTGGCGCCACGATCCCGGTTTACGGCACCTACGCCGATCACGTCACCGAGATGTTGCAGGAATACGCGACGGCGTCGCACGGCAAGGTCAAGGTCGAACTCTACGATCCCGAACCGTTCAGCGACACCGAGGACCGCGCCGTCGCTTACGGTCTGCAAGGCGTACCGGTCGATAATGCCGGCAACCAGGTTTATTTCGGCCTCGCCGGCAGCAATCTTGAGGACGACGAGCGCACCATCCCGTTCTTTCAGGCCGAGCGCGAACGCTTTCTGGAATTCGATCTGACCAAACTGGTTTATGAACTGTCGAACCCGAAACGAACCACCGTCGGGCTGATGTCGTCGCTGCCGATCGACGGTGATCCGCGCGCGATGATGATGAGCGGCGGCCGCGGTCCCGGCGGCCAACCGTACGCGTCGTCGGTGTTGTTGCGTGAAACCAACACGGTGAAAGCCGTTCCGTTGGACGCCCAGGCGATCGATCCGGACATTCAGGTGCTGCTGGTGGCCGAGGCGCGAGACCTGTCGGATGCCACGCTTTACGCGATCGATCAGTTCGTCATGCGTGGCGGGAAGTTGATGGTGATGGTCGATCCGTGGAGCGAGGCGCTGGCCGCTGTCGCCTCCCCCACCGGCATGCCGCCCACCGATACGTCGTCGGACCTGAAGAAATTGTTCGACGCCTGGGGCATCGTTTACGACCGGACGCAGGTGATCGGCGATCTGACGGGCGCGTGGCGCGTGCGCTCCAGCGACGACGACCGGATGCAGGCGGTCAATTACGTCGCCTGGTTCAATATCCGCGACGGCATCAATCATGACGATCCCGCGACGGCCGACCTGGCCCAGATCACCGTCGCCTCGGCCGGCTTCATTTCCAAAGCGCCCAACGCGACGATCGAATTTACCCCGTTGCTTTCCAGCAGCGACCGCTCCGGCCCAATCCCGCGCGACCAACTGGCGATGCCGGATCCGGCCAAATTGCTCGCCGGATTCAAACCTGAAGGCGGCCCGAGGACCATCGCCGCGCGCGTGCACGGCGTATTGAAGTCAGCGTTCACCGGGCCACCAGACCTCCCCGCCGGTCAAAAACGGCCGGATAATTTCCCGGCATACAAAGCCCAGACGGATGGACCGGCCAACATGGTGGTCGTCGCCGATTCGGATATCCTCGCCGACCGGTTCTGGGTGCGCATCTCCGACTTTTTCGGCCAATCCACAGCGACTCCATTCGCCGACAACGGCCCCTTCGTCGCCAATCTGATCGGCACGCTGGCCGGGGGCGACGCGCTGATCGGCCTGCGCGCGCGCGGCGATACCAACCGTCCCTTCAAACGCGTCGAGGCGATTCAGAACGAGGCCGAAGCGAAATACCGGCAAACCGAGCAAGGTCTGCGCGCCCATCTGGAAGACGTCGAGAAGCAACTGCGCGGGTTGCGCACCGGTGGTGGCGAAACGGAAGGCCGCGCGACCGAAGCCGTGATCACGCCGGAACAGCGCCAGTCCATCGACGCCGCGCGCAAGGATATCGTCGATACCCGCAAGAAGCTGCGCGACGTGCAGCTGGAGCTGAACCGGGAGATTTCCTCGCTGCAAACCTGGCTGATGGTGGCCAACATCGTCCTGGTGCCCGCTGTGCTGGCGATCCTGGCGATCGTTCTGGCGCTGTTCCAACGAGCCCGCCGCGCCCGCGCGCGGTCCGCGGCCTGACCGGGAGCGCGCGATGTCTCAGACCCGACTGATTGCCCTTGTGCTGGCGGCGATCCTGGCATTGGCCGGCGGCTGGTATTTTGGCACGGCGACGGCACCTGTCGAACATGCGTCGATCGACAACGGCCGGCTGATGTTCCCCGACCTCGCGGCGAAACTTAAGGATGCGAAACGGATCGAGATCACCAGCAAAGGCAAGACGACCGTCATCGAATTGAACAATGGCGTCTGGGGCGTCGCCGAACGCGGCGGCTACCGCGTGCAGGAGACCAAACTGCGCGGCATGCTGACGACGCTGACCGAGCTGCGGCTGGTGGAAAAGCGCACCAGCGATCCGGCGGAATTCAGCCGTCTGGGCGTCGAGGATCCGACGAAAGACGCGACCGGCACCGCCAACCTGCTGCGCGTGCTGGACGCCAGCGGCAAGCCCATCGTGTCGGTCATCGTCGGCCACCGGCGGATGCGCACGCAAGGGAACGTGCCGGAGCAGGTGTTCGTGCGATTGCCTGGCGACAACCAGAGCTGGCTCGCGGATGGCGGATTGCAGGCGGACACCGATCCGCAGGTCTGGCTCGACCGCGATGTCATCAACATTTCTCACACGCTGATCACGAAAGTCGTCGCCACCAAGGACGGCCAGACGATCGAACTGACGCGCGATGGCGACAAACTGAAGGTCACGCAGCCGGTCGAGGTTCCGAAGCTGGAGGACTACAAACTCGACGACGTCGGGCGCGCGCTGGAAAACCTGACGTTCCAGGATGTGAAGACCGACAAGGAACCAATCGGCGACAAGATCGGCGAATCCGTGTTCACCACCTCCGACGGTCTGAACATCGCGGCCACTGTCTATCATTTGGATAAAGACTCCTGGACCCGCTTCGCCGTCACCGCGGCGGATCGTAACAAACCCGAAGCGGAACGCCTCAACGCCCGCCTCGCCGGCTGGGCTTTCGAGACCGGTGCCTGGAAAGACAAATCGTTGGTGCCGTCGATCGACGATCTGAAAGCGGCGACACCCGAACCGGCGAAAGCCGACGCTCCGGCCGCGAACGCGACGCCATCCGCCGCGCCACCACAGGCGCCACTCTCCGCCGGCGCTGCTCCAACGGAGGCACCCAAACCCGAGGCGGCAAAGCCATGAGCGATCGCGAATACCCGAGCCGGCCTTTCGTCGGCATCGGCATCGTCGTGATCAAGGACGATCACGTCCTGCTCTGCCGCCGCGGCAAGCCGCCCAATGTCGGCAGTTGGACCCTGCCGGGCGGTGCACAGGACCTGGGAGAAACCTGCGAGGCGGCGGCTCGGCGTGAACTGCTGGAAGAGACTGGTCTCGTCGTCGGCGATCTGCATTTTTGCGCGCACGTCGATATCATCCGCCGCGATGACGATGGCCGCGTGCGATTTCATTACACAATCCTGGATTTCGCCGGACGCTGGATCGACGGCGATCCTATCGCGGGATCGGATGTTTCGGAAGTCGAATGGGCGCCGATGGACGCGCTGGACCCGTACGATCTCTGGAGCGAAGCCCATCGCGTCATCGCCATCGCCCGCCGTCTGGTGAGCCATCCGGTACCCGCGCCATAGGCGACCTGTGCTAATAAACAACTCCGCGTGACCGCCATGTTGACAGGGAGGCCCCAATGATCCGCCTCGCATTCGCCGCGCTGTTGCTGTGCTGCCTCGCGGCGCGGGCGGACGCCGCCGACCTGACCCTGAAACGAGTTATGCTTTCTTCCGGCGGCGTCGGCTATTTTGAATATTCCGCCGATGTCGATGGGGACGTATCCCTCGGCCTCGACGTGCCCCTGGGCCAGGTGGACGACATCCTGAAATCCCTTGTCGTCTTCGATGCGTCCGGCTCGGTCGCCGGAGTCGAACTTCCCGGCCGGGACACCTCGGTGCAGGCGTTTGGCGACGCCCCGTTCGGACCGGAAGCATTGGAATCCCCCGCCGCGTACTTGAACGCGTTGCGTGGCACGGAGGTCACCGTGCAAGGACCGCGCCCGATGACCGGCCGGATCGTTCGCGCCGAGCCAGCGACCGAAACCATCGAAAACGCCAGTATGCAGCGCATTCGCGTGACATTATTGGGCGCCGATGGCTTGCGTCAGTTCGTGCTGGAAGACGCCGACAGCGTGCAGGTCACCGACCCCGCGTTGCGTGAACGCATCGAGCACGCGCTGGAATCGTTGCGTCAGGATGCCAGTCTGACCACCCGCCATCTGACCATTCGCCTGAAAGGGAAAGGCAGCCGCACCATCGCCGTCGGCTATGTCGCCGGCGCGCCATTATGGAAAGCCACATATCGCGTCATGCTCGCCCCAGCGCCCGCGGGAAATGCCCCCCCGGGAAATGCCCCCCCGGCCACCGCGCGCCTCCAGGGCTGGGCAACGCTGGAGAATCAGTCCGGAACCGATTGGACCGGTGTGACGCTGACCCTGCAGTATGGCAACCCGGTGACGTTCCGCCAGGCGCTCTATCGCAGCTATTTCGTGCAGCGGCCTGAGGTGCCGGTGGAGATTCTGGGCCGGGTGATGCCGGACGTCGATACCGCCGCGAGGGGCGTCCGTCCCAACATGTCCGGCGCTGTTCCCGTTCCGGCACCCGCCATGACGATGGCCAAATCCAGCGCGATCGCCGCCCCCGTCGCGACCACAGCGCCGCCAATGGCCCCGTCCGCCGACGCCGCGCAAACGAACGAAACCGGGGACGAGACGATCTTCACGCTGGCGCAACCGGTGGATCTCGCAGCGGGCCATACCGCCAACGTGCCGATCATCGATCACGAAGTTCCCGCCGCCAGGATCGATCTGGTGCCGTTTCAGCACACACACCCGCTGGCGGCTGTACGCATCCGCAACGACGGCACCCGAAGTTTTCCCGCCGGGGTTCTTACACTTTACGATTCCGCTGACGGTAACAGCTTCGCCGGCGACGCGCGTCTGGGCGGCCTGCCCGCCGGCGAGACCCGGTTGTTGTCGTTCGCCCAGGATCTTCGTACCGCGGTAGAAACGAGCGTGTCGGGGCAACCAAATATCGTCACCGCGTTCAGCGTCGCGGACGGCGTGTTGAATTATACGCTTCGGACGCGCCAGCTGATTCGCATCACCGTCACCGCGCCAGCCAAAGAACCACGCGATCTGCTGTTGGAGATACCAAAATCCAACGCCGATCAGACCTTGTCGTCGGACGATCCCAGGACGCGCGTGACCGAGCAAACCGCCAACGCGTTCCGGATCGCGCTTTCCTTGGTGCCCGGCGAGTCTCGGGTGGTGACGGTATCGCTCGATCAGCCAGTCAGACAGGTGACGGCTCTGGTAGATGGCGACAACACGGTGCTGCAGTCGATCGCTGGCGAGGAAATGTTGAACCCCGCCGCACGGGCCGCGCTGTCTCATGTGCTCGATCTGCGGCGCGACGAGGCGCGCAAAAAAGCCGAGGTCGCGCGGCAGCGAAAGTCGCTGTCCGACGTTCAGGACGATGAGGAACGCATCCGCAAGAACCTGACCGCGATCGGCACCACGGACGCGTTGCGCGCGCGACTCCTGAAGGCGTTGGACGCGGACGAAACACGGATCGAACAATCGCGTAAGGCTATTGACGACGCCCAGATCGAGGTGGACCGGGCGCACAGGGCTCTGGCCGACGCGGTCGCCACGCTGCGCATCTGAGAGGATCCCGCCATGCCCCCGTCGATCGAAGACCGTTTCGCCATCAACGATCTGTTCGTTCGCTACACGACCGCGCTCGACGCGGGCGATGTCGACACGATCGTCGGCTGCTTCACCGAGGACGGCGCGCTGGAAAGTCCAGCGGTCGGCAAATACGCGGGCCATGAAGGCATCCGCGCGTTTTCAGAACGCTTCGCGACCATGCACAAACGGGGCGTGCAGTTGCGGCACGTCATCTCGAACATGGCGATGACTGTCGATGGCGACAGTGCGCAGGTGACGTGTTACCTCACCAACATCATCACGATGGACGGCAAGAGCCAGTTGATGCCGCCCGGCCGCTATGAATGCGAACTGCGCAAGGTGGACGGCGCGTGGCTGTTCAAGAACCGGCTGGTGATCCTGGACGCGCCGTTCGCTCTGCCGGGAATTTAACGCCTCTACCGACCTTTCAACTTAAAACGCCCCAGAATCAAAATCGCATCACGCGAGACGCGCTTGCATCGGGCCGCCACAAGGGCCAGAAATCCCGCGAAAACAAAAGACCAGGGAAGAAACCGCATGCGCCGCCGCGACCTGCTGAAAGCCGCGCCCTTGCTCGCCGCCTCGCCTCTCGCCACGCCCGCTCTGGCGCAGGCGCCGAAACCGCTGCGCTTCATCCCGCAGGCGAATCTGACCTCGCTCGATCCGATCTGGACCACCGCGGTCATCACTTACAATCACGCTTACATGGTCTACGACACGCTGTACGGCTATGACGGCGCCGGCCAGATCCGCCCGCAAATGTGCGCGGGACATCAGATTTCCGCCGACGGCCTGACCTGGACGTTCACGCTGCGGGACGGTCTGGTGTTCCACGACAATCAGAAAGTGCTTGCCCGCGACTGCGCCCAGTCCATCCTGCGTTGGGGCTCGCGCGATTCCTTCGGCCAGCATCTGATGCGCTATATCAACGAGGTCGTTGCCCTCGACGACTCGCGCTTCGCCATTCGGCTGAAACGGCCCTGCCCGCAGCTACTGTTCGGCCTTGGCGCCCGCCAGTGCTTCGTGATGCCGGAGCGTGTCGCCAGCCGTCCCGGAACCGAACAGTTGACGGATCCGACCGGATCGGGACCATTCCGCTTCCTCAAGGACGAATGGGTGTCCGGCGCGCGCTGCGCTTATTCCCGCTTCGACGGCTATGTGCCCCGTCAGGAGCCGCCCGCCTTCTTCGCCGGCGGCAAGGTGGCGAATTTCGAGCGGGTCGAGTGGATCGTGCAGCCCGATCCCGCCACCGCCGCCGCGGCGCTGCGAACGGGTGAGGTCGACTGGCTGGAAACGCCGCTGATCGATCTGTGCCCGATGCTGAAAAAGTCGCCCGGCGTTTATACCGCGGTCGTCGATCCCGGCGGTTGGCTGATGTTCATGGTGCTCAACAACCTGAACCCTCCGCTCGATAATCCGAAGGTGCGTCAGGCGATTCAGATGGCGCTCGATCAGCGGACGTTCGTCGAGTCCGTCGTCGGCGAGCAGAATGACCTGGCGATCATTCCCACCGCTTTGTTCGCACCAACCATGCCGATGGCGAACGCCGCGGGACTGGAACACCTGACCGGGCCTCGCGACATCGCGGGGGCCAAGAAACTGATCGCCGAGTCCGGGTACAAAGGCGAACCCGTGATGATCATGGCGCCGAGCGATCAGGCGGCCCTGTCGCAGATGTCGGAAGTCGCCCGCGCGCTGTTCCAAAGCATCGGCCTGAACGTCGATTACCAGTCGATGGACTGGGGCAGCGTGGTGACCCGCAGGGCCAATCAGAATCCGGTCGATCAGGGCGGTTGGGGCGCTTTCGTCACCGTCATGAGCCCGCTGACCGCCGCCAATCCCGGCAGCATGCTGCCGCTGCGTGGCAATGGCCGCAAAGGCTGGTTCGGCTGGCCGACCGACGAGCGGCTGGAGCAATTGCGGGAGGCGTGGTTCGATGCCCCCGATCTCGCCGCGCAGAAGGCGATCAGCGAGCAGGTGCAACTTCGGTATTTCGATACGGTGCCGTTTCTGGTCCTGTGCCGCATGCTACAGCCGATGGCGTTCCGGTCCGACATCAAGGATGTCGTCGCGGCATCGTTCCCGGTGTTCTGGGGTGCCCGGCGGGCTTAACAACCGTTATTGTCCCCAGGTCGCGAACATGATCGCGACGGCGACCGCCATGACCGCGGTACACAGCCAGCCCATCACCCACAAAGCTCGCGGCAACACGAATTGCCCCATCACCTTGGGCTGCATCGCCATGATCATCATCACGATCATCAGCGGCACCGCGACCACGCCGTTGATCACCGCGCACCAGAACAGCGCCTTGATCGGGTCGAGGCCGACGAAATTGAAGCCGATGCCGATCAGCGTCGCCACCGCGATCGCGCCATAGAATGCTTTGGCGTCCAACGGTTCCCGCGACAGCCCCGTCGTCCAGCCCAACGCCTCCCCCAACGCATAGGCCGAGGATCCGGCGAGTACCGGAACCGCCAGCAGTCCAATGCCGACGATCCCGGCGGAGAATACGACGAAGGTGAATTGTCCGGCGATCGGCCGCAACGCCTCCGCCGCCTGCGCGGATGTCGTGATATTGGTGATGCCATGCGCGTGCAGCGTCGCCGCGGTCGTCACGATGATGAACCAACTGATCAGGTTGGAATATCCCATCCCGACATAAGTATCGATCCGCATCCGCCGGATCTGCCCCCGTGCTTCCCTCGGCGCGTCGATCAAACTGTGGGCGTTCGGATCGATCCGCTCATCCTCCGCCTCCTGCGACGACTGCCAAAAAAAGCAATACGGCGTGATGGTAGTGCCGAGCACCGCGACGATCGCGACAACATAATCGGTCTGGAATGAGAAATTCGGCACCAACGTGTTCCAGGCGACCGTGCCCCAGGGTACCGACACGGCCAAAGCGGTCGCGATGTAGGAGAACAGCGCGACCGACGACCATTTCAATATGGACACGTAATTATGATAGCGGGACAGCACTTCCAGCAGGACGCAGCCGACCGCGAAGCCGACCACGTAGAGATGCGCCGGTCCGCCGATCAGCAACTTCAGCGCGTCGCCCATCGCGCCCAGGTCGGCGCCCAGATTGAGGATGTTGGCGACGAGCAACAAGGTCACGATCACTTGCGACAGCCAGCGCGGGTAATGCGCCCGGATATTTCCCGCGATGCCCTGCCCGGTCACCCGGCCGATGCGGGCGCTGATCTCCTGGATCGCCGCCATCAACGGGAAGGTGAACAGCATCACCCAGCACATCGCGAAGCCGAACTGCGCGCCGGATTGCGAATAGGTGGCGATCCCGCTGGGATCGTCGTCCGAGGCTCCGGTGATCAGTCCCGGCCCCAGCACCGCCAGCCAGCCGCGCGGCCGCGCGGGGCGAAAGCGCTGGAAACGAAAGGCCCGGATATGATGGTGGTGCGGCGCGCGTGCTCTCATGGCCCCGAACTGGGGCACCCGAGGCCACCGCGTCAAGCTATCCGCCGGTGACAGTTGGTCCGTCGTGGCTTTCCAGCGCCTTCCCCAGGATCGAGCCGACCGTGGCGTGACCAGCCAGCGCCAGGCCGCCCTCGACATCGGCGCGATGCACGATGCTGCGCACCGCCTTGCA
>PLTW01000014.1 GCA_003164655.1 Actinomycetota bacterium | reverse complement strand
TTGATTCTACCCGCCGGTGACGGCGCGGGTCTATGCTGGATCGGCCGCCGGGACTACCACCGACCATCAGGCCCGCTTGACGAGGATGCTCACCGCAGGCGTCTGTCACTGCAGCAACAGCGAGACCCGGCGCTGCCGGTCCGGGCACCCGATCAGGAAAGTCGTGTTCGGCAGATCGCTACGCGCAGCGGGGACTTCGTCTCCGAGTCGACGCGGGTTCAGGAAACAGGAGTACTACATTCTTCTGGTAATCTGCCGTGCGCGATCGTGCCGCACAGTTCAAGGTTCTGCGGGGCTGCCGTGCTGGGCCGTTCTCAGGCGTCGTGGGTTAGCGTCCGCAGACGTGGTGTACGAGGCGTCTTGTCCGTCGGAAATCCGTCGGCAACAAGGACTCCCGCCCGGCAACTTTCGACGGCGGTCCTCGCCAAGGCGCTCGGCTCTGCTTGCGCCTGGCTACTTCACCTTGAACGTGCGCCACGCCGTCGCCGCGCTTGCGCTGCACGGTGAGGGGTACCTTGCTGCCGGCGAGGCTTGCGGGCGTCACCTTGCCCTTGGCCGTGGGGCGCTTACCGAGCGTCAGAGCGCCACGGATGACGCCGCTGAGTCTAAGCGTCAGTTACGGGACCAGCGGCGCTCTGGTCACCTTGACGCCGTAGCTCGGGCTGGTGCTGCCGTCTTGGGCCGTGACCACCACGTCGATGACGTTAGGGCCCACGCGCAGGTCGATCGGATTGCTGACCGTGGTGCCACCTATCTTGAGTACGTAGCTGGTGTTGGGGTCGTTGAGCGTCGGAGTGACGGTGATGGCGCTCCCCGTGTTTGCCACGCTGTCGGTGTGGCTCAGGGTGGCCGGAGCGAAGTTCGAGCTCAGGCTGCCGGCCGAGACCGCAAGGCTCTGCAGGCTGTCGTCGCTACTGGCGAACATCTCCACATGGGCGGCGCCGACGTCGTACTTGCCGCCGACGATCTTGCCTGCGGCGCCGATCAGCGCAGTGCCCCCGGAGAGCGCCACCGACCAGCCGCACCGGTCGTGGGTGGCCGCAGCAGCGGCGGTCGGTTCGGCCTGCTGAATCGCCTGTTGCGCCGGGGGCTCGGGCGCTGCCTGGGGCGCTGGCGGCGCCCGCCGAGGCCGCAGCGGCTCCAGGTAAGGCGAACGCCATGGCGGCGAGCAGGACGCACAGCGTGAAGCCCAAGCGGCACATGGCATACCCCCCGGAACGGACGCAGGCCATAAGGCGCCACCGTGCTGGCAGCGACGCCTGAGCGGAGACATAAGTGAGGGCGTAGTCAGGCTGGGCAACACCAGCGCGGCAGTCAGCTGCCCCCAGCGCTGGCCCACAAGCCGTCGTGGTCCACGCTCCCCGGTCGACTCAGGCTGAGCGCGCTCGACAGGCGGTGGCTGGCGGCGGGCACCTGGTCCCGCGTCAGGCAAGCTCGCTCGGTCTTGGCGCCTAACCGAACCGATCCTCTCGTCACGTGCTGCCCGTGGCAGCGAAGAGGCCGCCCTCGTGGACGGCCCCTTGCCGGCTGGCCTGGGTCAATGTGACTCGCCGCAGTCGGCTCCCCGCTCGCGCCCCAGCGCCTCGCCGGCGGCGTCGCGCAACACGTTCAGTCCTACCCCACATTCTTGAGGCCTTCGGGGCGCTCCTCACGCACTGCGTTGCCCAGCAACTGTGCGAAGGCCGTTCCGCGGTGGGCCGAAGCCGCACGCTCGGCGTCCTGCTCGGCCAAGAATGCCCGCTCGCCGGAGACTGATCAGGGCGTCGCGCCTCAGCCTGCCTCGAACCTGTCCCAGCGATGGCGACTGTGGGGCGCGCTGTGCCCGCTCACTTGACGGTCAGCGTATAGGTGCGCGCGCCGACCCTTTTGGTCGGTCTGGTCGAGTCGCTGACGAGCACGACAACGATGAAGCTGCCCTTGTCGGTCGGTGTGCCGCTCAGCACCCCGCGCTTGGCGCTCAGTCCCACCGGGAGCCCGAACACCGACCACGTGTAGCGCGGCTTGCCGCCGGTCGCGGTCAGTGTCACCTGGTAGCCGATGCCCTTGGTCGCCTTGCCCACCGTCTTCGGAGAGACGGCCAAGGCGCGGACGTTCAGAGCGGGCCCGTAGACCTCCGCGGCGCTCGCGGTGCCCTTCGTGCCGGCGTTGCCCGCCTCGCCAGGGCTGCCGGGCTCCCCGGCCGTGCCGTCGCTGCCGTTCGCCGCAACGCCGTCCTGGTCGGGCCCGCCGTTGCCTTCCAGGCCGCCCTGGCCGGCAGTACCGCCGGCACCGGGAGCGCCCGGCGCCTGGCCGGCCACGGCCCGATCGCTGGAGAACGTCAGCCCCGAGGAGGAGATCCAGGCGTCGCAGTAGATCGCACCGCCGTGGCCGCTACCGGCATCGCCGCCCCGGCCGCCGTCGCCGCCGTCGCCGCCGTTGCCGCCGTTGCCGCCGTTGCCACCCGGGGTCAGCCATCCCATGCCCCCGTCCTCGGCATTGGCGCCCTGGCCGCCGGCGCCGCCCTGGCTGGCGGCCTCGCCGCTACCGCCAGCTGCCGCATTGGTGCTGAATGAGCTCTGTTCGACCAGCGCGTGGCCGGAGGCGTAGATCGCGCCGCCGTTGCCGTCGCCGCCACCACTGCCGTCGCCCCCACCGCCGCCGTTGCCGCCCGCACCGCCGTTGCCGCCGTTGCCGGCCTTGCCGCCTGGGTTGCCGTCGATGCCGGGACCGCCACTGCACCAGCCGCTGTAGCCCGGACCCATGTTCTGCGGCGCGCCACCCGCGGCGCCGGTGCTGCCTTTGCCGCCCGCAGCAGCCGTGGCGCTGTCGCTGGCAAAGTGCGCGCCGACGACCGTCAGGTGACCGCTGGAGTAGATCGCGCCGCCGGAGGCGTCGCCGCCGTCGCCGCCGTCGCCACCGCCACCGGCGGCTCCGCCGGTGCCACCCTGTGCGCCGTCGGCGCCGTTGCCCGGGCTGCCGTCGAGCAACGGATCTATCCCCCCGCTGCTCGTGGTCCCGCTACCCGCCTCGCCGCCGGGACCGCCGGGACCGCCGCCGCTGCCCTGCGCGATGTAATGACCCAGGATGAGATAGAAGTCGCCGCCGCGGCCGCCTGCTCCGCCGCCGCCGCCGCTGCCGCCCTTCGCGCTGTCGTTCTCGAACGCGGTGCCGAGCACCACCAGCGTCCCCGCGCTGCAGATCGCGCCGCCCTGGCCACTGCCTCCGCCGCCGCCCGTGCCGCCCTTGGCGCCCACTCCGCCGTCGCCGCCAGCGGCGCCAGCGACGCCATCGCCGGCGTTGCCGCCTGGCCCGCCGGTGTCAGGGCCGGGCGCGCCGGAGCCGCCAAAGCCGCCGTAACCGCCGTTGCCGCCGTTGCCGCCTACACCGCCGCGGCCTCCGGAGCCACCGGCGCCACCGGTGGCCGTGTCGTTCTTGAAGGCACCACCGGCGATCGTCAGGCTCGCCCCGGCCGCCACGTAGATGGCGCCGCCCTGGCCGTCCAGGCCGTTGGCGCCAAGGCCGCCTGCCGTTCCGTTGCTACCGTCGAACCCCGGCCCGCCCGGCCCGCCATCGGTGCCGCTGCCGCTCGGGTAAGTCCCCTCCACGCCGTTCGCGCCACCGGGTCCGTCGGTCCCCGCCACGCCGTCCGTGCCAGCAGCCCCCGAGACGCCCTTGGTACCGGTGACCGCGGCGTTCTGCAGGGTCAGGTCGACGAGCGTCAGCTTGCCGGCGGTCACGCGGAAGATCTGCGACTTCGACTGCCCGTCGAAGGTCACGGAGTAGCCTGCAGACTCGATCGTGACGGTCTTGGTGACGGTGATCGGAGCGGTGAAAGAGACGGTGCCCTTACAGGCGAAACGGATGACACCGCCCTTCTGCACGGCGGCGTTCAGCGCGGCGTAGGAGCACTTCTTGAGCACGGTCGGGCCGGACGAAGCGGCCGTCGCCTGACCGGGACTCTGGCAGACCACCAGCGCCAGGAAGACCACCAGCGCCAGAATCATGTCGGGCACGAGGAGCCGCAGCTTTGATCGACGGGCGGTTGTCGAAGTACGCCGCTGGTTCATCGCAGTCCCCCCTGACCTCGCTAGGTGCGCTTCGTGGATCGGCTCCAGAAGAGCAGGAAGACAATCCCTTGAAGCCGCTCTCCCAAGTCGCTCCCCGGTGGGTGAGGCAGGTGCCAGATCAAAGTGCCCTCAACCATACGGGGAGTGTTGCTCTCATCTCTTTCGTATGGGAAGGTCTTACACCCAGGATTACGGGCGGTCAATGTTGCCTATGCTCATATCTGCTCGTGCGCGACCCGGTCCGTGCGTCGTGGGCAATCGTGCTGCACGGTGCGAGGTTCTGGCGGGCTGCGGTGCTCGCCGGTGCCAAGCTGTGCCTGGCTTTGACGAGGCATCTCGTCCGTCGGCATCGCGTCGGCAGAGAGTGGTCGTCTGTCAGTCACAGCGCGCGGGTGGTCAACCGTGCGACCAAGATGTGCCCGATAGCGAGCACCGCGAGGATGGCGAAGAAGACGGCCGCGTGGTGGGTGCGAACGCCGCAGCGTCGACGTAGAGCAAGACGACGAGGAGGCCCGTCAGGGCCCAGTCCGGCCAGGTCGCCGGACGATAGCCCCAGCCGTGGTTGCGGCGGGCAAACCACGGTGTGCCGAATCGGCCGCGGTACTCGTCCCTTTGCTCGACGTCGGTCGTGCTTCTCTGCGGGCGTTGCTCGCTTCGCACGCGACGATCCTTTCGCGGGGTCGGGGTCTGCTACCGGACAGGTACTCACCTGGCTCCGCGAGGATAGCGCAGCGCGGTGATCAGAAACGGCAGACCGACCACGACAAGCACGACGCCGATGATGAAGGTGGCCTGAGCGCCAGGATGGTGGCTCGTTTCGAGCAGTGCATGCGCCGGAGCGATGATCCCGGTCACCGAAAAGATGACGCCCAGGCGCAGATTGTTGGTCCTTGACAGTCTTCTCATCTGGCTCGCGCAGTCCAGAGCTCATGCATCGCGACCTCACTCCCAGGTGACGGCCTACTCCCAGCGGAAGTACCGAACGGCGACGAACGCAAAGACGAACGCATAGACGATCAGGGCGGCGAGAGCCGAGACCGGAGGTGTCGCATTGAACACTGAGTAGAGAAGAGCCCGCACCGCTGCGCCAACCGGCGAATACCACATGATGGCCCGCAATGGTTCACCGACTTGCACAGGCTGAACCCACAGCCCCGACAGAAAGAGGAGGGCAAAGAAGAGTACCCCGCCGAGGGCACTGGCCACGGTCTGCGTCGGAGCCAGGGCCACGACAACCAATCCCAGCGAGAAGATCTCTGCGACAGCGAGCACGAGCGAGAGGATGAAGAACGGGATGTTGACGCTGAGTGGCGCACCGAAGATCACCGTACCGCCGCCAATGGTGATGACGATCGCCGCCGCCGCGAGCACGAGGTTAAGAATCAGCTGCGCGGCGAGCAGTCGCGACGGGTGTACCGGCGTCGTGGAAATGCGTCTGAGCCAGCCCATCTCACGGTCCCTCACCAGCGTATTGGGAAGGGAGATCGCTATTGCAACAAACGAAATGACCATGATCGTCGGGATGTAAAGATCGATCACCGTCAGGCCGCTGCCGCCCACATTCCCCGGGACGTGCCTGCTGATGACGCCAAAGAGAACCAGCAGGACCACGGGGAAGCCGAGGCCGAGACCTACCCCGTAGGGCTCGCGCAGGGACAGCCTCGCCTGCACCTTCAGCAGCGCGGCGAGCTGCACGCGCGACCGACGGCTGAGTTCTGCGCTGAGGCCCGCCCTCATGCCTGGACCTCTTCCGATCCTGGCGATGCGGCGTCCCTGGTCAGGCGGATGAATGCATCATCAAGGTTTCCGCGTCTTGCCTCGAGCTCCGACACCTGGACTCCCATGGCCGCGAGCGCATTGATCAGCGCTGCGGCCAGATCCCCCGTGCCCGTGACCGTCACAGAGCGGTCCTTTCGCTCGACCACCTGCACGCCAGGGATGGCGGACAGGGTCTTTTCGTCCACGGGTCGTGAGGGGACAAAGCGCAACGTGCTCCCGCCTGCCTGGGCGGCAATCGCTTGCGGGGTGTCCAGAGCCTGGAGGCGCGCCCTGTTGATCAGCGCCACGCGGTCGCACAGGGTTTCGGCCTCATCCATGAAGTGAGTGACGAGGATCACGGTGACGCCGCGCTCCCTCATACGTTCTATGACAGCCCAGATATTCCGCCGTGCCTCGGGATCGAGCCCGGTGGTCAGCTCATCCAGGATCGCAATCTTGGGATTTCCCACCAACGCGAGCGCGATGGACACTCGTTGTTTCTGGCCGCCCGACAACTTCCTGAACGCGACACGCTCGCTATCTTTCACCCCGAGGGACTCGAGCACTCCCTGCGGGTCCAGCGGGTTCGAGTAGAAAGAGGCAAAGAGCTCGAGGGCCTCGCCCACCCTCAACCGTGGCGGCAGAGCGCTCTCCTGGAGCTGGACACCCACAAACTCTCTGATTCTGTCCCGATCGCGCTGCGGGGATATTCCGTGGACGCTGATGGATCCTGAATCCGGAACACGAAGGCCGGAGATGCATTCGACCGTCGTCGTCTTGCCGGCGCCATTGGGGCCGATGATCCCGAATATCTCCCCTTCGTCGACCGAGAAGGAGACGCCGTCGACCGCCACGGTCGCACCGTAGCGCTTGACCAAATCGCTGACCTCAATGACTGCCGTCATGGCATCACGAGCGGCGCCTGACAAGCGGATCGGCGACATCGGGCTGGACATCGCCGACCTCATCGCCCGCATTCTCATCGACCTCGTCGCCCGCCGCGCTGTCCGATCTTCTGTGGCCGCCTCTGCGCTTGCGTGCCGCCTCGCGCAGCAGCCACTCGA
>PLTW01000123.1 GCA_003164655.1 Actinomycetota bacterium | reverse complement strand
TACTTGCCGGCGCCGATCTTGAACATCTTGGTGCCGCACTCCGGGCAGACGCCCTGGGTGGCCGGCTTGCCGTTCTTCATGGTGACTTTCTTCTCGTCCTTCATCTGACGCTTGGTGCGACACTTCACGCAGTAAGCCTCGGTTGCCATGCGGGCCCTCCTTTCCGGCCGGGGAGGATCCCCCGCCGTTTGTCCCCCACTCTCGGGCGCAGTATAGGCACATACAGCCTGAGCGTGCAATGAGCCTAGCCGTCTGTTCGCCGCCTGGCTGCCGAAGCCTTTGTGGATGCACTGTTGCCCCTCCGTCGGTCGTCTGCTAAAAGAAGATGGTCTACCGCAATCGGCCTGAAAGGACGACCATGGATAATGAGCGCCAGGCCAGCATCCGCAAGCTCATCGCCGACGAGCAGGTCAAGCACATTCAGCTGTGGTTCACCGACATCCTCGGCAACCTCAAGATGGTCGAGATCCCCGACCGCCAGCTCGACAGCGTGATCGAGTCGGGCGCCGCCTTTGACGGCTCGTCCATCACCGGCTACGCCGAGATCGAGGAGTCCGACATCGTGGCCATGCCCGACTGGGACACGCTCAAGGTCCTGCCCTGGTCGCAGAACCACGAGAAGACCGCCTTCGTGTTCTGCGACGTGCTCGGCCGCGATTACCGGCCCTTCGAGGGCGACCCGCGCTGGGTGCTGCGCCGTCAGCTCGACCGCGCCCGCGCGCTCGGGCTCGAGTTCTACGTCGGACCCGAGCTCGAGTACTTCTACTTCAAGGGTGACCGCCCCACCCCCGAAGTGATCGACGAGGGCGGCTACTTCGACGTGCTGCCGGCCGATCTGGGCAACGACCTGCGCAAGCAGACCATCCGCACGCTCGACCGTCTCGACATCCCCATGGAGGCCTCGCACCACGAGGTCGCTCCCTCGCAGCACGAGATCGACCCCCACTACGACCAGGCGCTGATCATGGCCGACCGCGTCATGACCTGCCGGCTGATCGTCAAAGAAGTGGCCGCTCACAACGGCGTCCACGCCACATTCATGCCTAAGCCGCTCCACGGCGTGAACGGCAGCGGCATGCACGTGCACCAGTCGCTGTTCCGCGGCGACGACAACGCCTTCTTCTCCGAAGACGATCCCAATCACCTCTCCGACCTGGCCAAGGGCTTCATCGCCGGACAGCTCAAGCACATGAGCGAGATCTGCGCGCTGCTCAACCAGTACGTCAACAGCTTCAAGCGCCTGGTGCCCGGCTACGAGGCGCCGGTCTACATCTCGTGGGCCCACCGCAACCGCACCGCCCTGATCCGCGTGCCCCTCTACGTGCAGGGCAAAGAGAGCACCGTGCGAGCCGAGCTGCGCAACCCCGACCCGGCGGCCAACCCCTACCTCGCCTTCGCCGTCATGCTCGCCGCCGGCCTCGAAGGCATCGAGAACGAGTACGAACTGCCGCCCTCGGTCGAGCCCAACATCTACAAGATGACCGCCGACGAGCGTGAGGCCGTCGGCCTCGACTCGCTGCCCAACAACCTCTACGAAGCGGTGCGCCTCACCAACGAAAGCGCGCTCGTGCGGCGCACGCTCGGCGATCACCTCTTCGAGCGCTTCATCACCAACAAGCTCAACGAGTGGTACGAGTATCGCGAGCAGGTGACGCGCTGGGAGATCGACAAGTACTACTCGGTGATCTGATCGGCGCCGGCACCGCGTCGGCGGAAGCGCCGATGAGCAGAGCGCCGCGCACCTCGCTTGCGATCCTCGCGTTCGCGCTGACCGCGGCCGTCTGGCTCCTAGCGTCGGCCGTGCCGGCGAGCGCCGCCGTGTGGGTCGTGGCCTCCGACGCCAAGGTGTTCCCCGACTCGACGCCTACCACCGTCCAGGCCGTCTCGATCAGCGCCGCGCGCAACGAGTACGAGGCCGCCCAGGTCGCGGTCGCGGGCACGGTCGAGCGCAGCGTAACGGTCTCGTGGGGCCCCTCGAGCGACCCTCTGCTGGTGGGCTCGGCGGAGCTCTTCAAGGTGGGCTACGTCACGATCACCCGGCCCTCGACCGGCGTCGGCTCGCTGCCCGGCCTTTACCCCGACCCCTTGCTGCCGGCGGCCTTCGGGGCGCCCACCGACCTGTCGGCGGGCGCCAATTCGTTCTACCTGCGCGTGCATGTGCCGAGCGACGCGCCGGCCGGCCTGTACAGCGGCACGCTCATCGTCGACGACCCCGGCGATCCGCTGGCCGCGGGCTACCCGGCGGCGCCGGTGCGGGTGCCGGTCAGCCTGACCGTCTACGACTTCGGCTGGACGCAGACCAGCCTCAACACGGCCTTCCCGATGGACGTGAGGACCGCCCTGCGCAGCCTGGCCGGCGTCGTGCCCGACACGCCCGCCAACCGCGCCACGCTGTCCGACACGTACTACCGCTTCTGGGCGCAGCACGACATCAGCCCTACTCTGCTGCTGCCGGCCCCGCCGGTCGACGTGACGACGGGCCAGATGAACGATCTGGGCCTGACCGCCGCCCTTTCGCCCTACCTGAGCGACAGCGACACCTCGCCGGGTCTGTTCTCAGACACGGCCTTTCCGCTCCTGCGCAACTGGCCCTGGCCCGGGCTCGACCCGATCGCCGTGCGCCCCCAGCTTGTCACCTACCTCGACGAGCTGTTCCGTCTGTACGTGGCCAACGGCTGGCAGGACAAGGGGTACCTCTACGTCTACGACGAGCCGCGCTACCGGCAGGAGGTACAGACGGCCCAGTTGGCCGCGCTCGCGCACGCGATCTCGGCGCCGCTCGGCTTTCGGGCCCGCGTGCTGGTCACCGACTGGCCACGGCCACAGGCCGGCGACGGCCGGCTGGCCAACACCTTCCTGTTCGACCAGGTCGATATCTGGTGCCCGAGCGTCTACCGCTACTTCGCGTGCCTGCCCGCGCTCGAGCAGCGCCGCGAAGCGGGCGCCGAGACATGGTGGTATTCGTATGCGTCGTTCGACCCCACCGACTACCCCACGTTCCTGATCGACAAGCCGCTGACCGACGAGCGCGCCACCCCCTGGGTGACGTGGCGCTGGAACGCGACCGGCTTTCTGTACTGGAACACGATGCGCTGGGGCGACGCCGTCACCGGCGCCGGCTACCGGGATCCTTATCTCGACCCCGTCTCGTTTGCCACCAGCAAGGGTCTGATCGCCAACGGCGAAGCATCGCTAGTGTACCCGGGCTACGAGCCGGCGCTCGGGCTGACCGACCCCTACGCTGGTCCGGTCTCGTCGCTGCGCCTCGAGTCACTGCGCGACGGCATCGAGGACTACGAGTACCTCACGCTGGCCTCCGCGGCCCGCCGCGACGTGCCGGCCAGCGAGGCGGCGGCGGCCTGCACCCGGCAGGTCGCGGCCGCCGTCGCCGACTACCGTTACGGCGCGATGTCGCCGTCGGCCTACCGCAACCTGCCGGCCTTCACCTCCAACGAGGTGCTGTACGACGCAGCCCGCGCCCATCTCGCCGACTACATCGTGCGCAGCCGCAGCGGCCTGGCGCCCGTCAGCGTGTCGGGCGTCGCCCAGGACGCAGCCGACGGTCTTCCCGTCGCGGGCGCCCGCGTGAGCGACGGCGTCGTACAGACAACGACCGACGCCCAGGGCCGGTTCGCGCTGCCCGGCGTGCTGCCCGGCTGGCGTCTGACCGTGAGCCACCCGCTCTACCTCACAGCCGTCACGACGGGTCTGGGCGACGACCCCGCGGTGGCTATCGCCCTGACGCGCAGCCCCGCGACGCTGCTGATCGCCGACTTCGACACCCTGCCGGGGTTCGTCGTGACCAACGGCGGGAGCGCCGCGCCGGAGAGCTCGCAGGTCACCAGCGGCAGCGCCGGCGTGAGTGTGACATTGCGCGGCGGCCGGGCGGCAGCGACTCTGTCGCTGCCGCCCGGCCGCCGCAACCTGAGCTCGCGCCGCACTCTGGGCCTCGACGTCTTCAGCCCCGGCACGCTCGATCACGTGCATCCCTGGTTTCTCACGCTGACGCTGCGCGACACCCACGGCCGCCGCGCCGCCAGAACGTTTCTGCTGAGGCCGGGCGGCTGGACGCACCTGTCGCTGGCGCTGCGCGGCCGCGGCCTCGACCTGCACCATCTCGCCACCGCAACCCTGCAGGTGAGCGGCGGCGGCCACACGATCGACGTCGACACGCTCGTCGCCTCCTGACGCGGTCTCAAGGCCCGCCCGGTCGTTGTCGATATGTCTAGGAGCACTGCGTTCTCGCTCCAAGAAAGGACATCGTGACAAGAATCGCCCGTCGCCGCGGCGCGCTCGCCGCGGCCGTGACCGTCGCCACCCTCCTGCTGGCCCTGGCCGCCACGGCCCATGCCGCCGTCTGGACGGTCGGCCCGACCAGCGAGGTGTTTCCGTTCTCACAGGCGCTCTCCGCGCAGTCGATCACGCTCTACGCGGCGGGTAACGAGTACGAGTCGGCGCAGATCGCCCTGCGCGGCCAGGCCGGCAGCGTCAGCCTGTCGTGGGCCGCGGGCAGCGATCCTCTTCTGGTGAGCAACAGCTGCCTCTTTCGGGTCGTCTACGTAACAACTACCCGGGCCTCGCAAAACGAACATCTGCGGGTCGGTCAGTACCCCGATCCGCTGCCGCCGGTGAGCTTCGGCACACCCATCGCCATCCCCGCGACGACGACGTCGTTCTTCCTAACCATTCACGTGCCCTACGACAGCCAGGCCGGCACCTACACCGGCACGATCGACGTGACCCAGGGCTCCGGAACGACAGCCGTGCCGGTCTCCGTGCGCGTCTGGGACTTCGGCTGGCAGCAGCTTTCGATGCACACGGCGTTTCCGCTGAGCATCGAGAGCGTCATGGACAGCGTCCGCGGCACCGGGGCCAGTCAGGCCACCTTGCTCCCCAAGTACTACGAGTTCTGGGAGCAGCACGGGCTGAGCCCGGGAGTCCTGTTTCCCGGCGCGACCGTGAACCGCTCGACCGGCCATGCCTCCACCACCGGCCTGGCGGCCGGACTCTCACCGTGGCTCAATAGCGGAGGCCCCGCCGGCACCGGTTTTCTCGACACCCGGCTGCCCCTCTCGCTCACGCACCCCTGGACCAACTGGGGCTCCGACCGCAGCCGCATCGAGACCTACGTGACCGACCTCGTGCGCTTCTACCGAGAGAACGGCTGGGCCGGCCGCACCTACGCCTATGTGGTCGACGAGCCGATGAGTAAGTCGTCCATGCACCAGGCCCAGCTGGTCGGCTCGATCATTCACACCGCGTCGGCCCGCGCTGGGTTCCGCGAGCCGTTCCTGCTGACCGACGAGCCCCGCACACAGACCGTCGACGGGGCGGTGCCCAACAAGTTCCTCTGGTCGCAGGTCGACATCTGGTGTCCGAGCATGTTCCACTTCTGGGGAGACCTGCCCCTCCTGCACGCCCAGCAGGCCGCCGGCAAGCAGGTCTGGTGGTACTCGTTTGCCAGCAACTGGTCGGGCCGCTATCCGGCCTGGTTCATCGACCGCCCCACTACCGACGTGCGCGCCACGTTCTGGATGGCCTCGCTGTGGGGCGTCCAGGGCATGCTTTACTGGGGCACCAACGACTGGATCAAGCGCGGCACCTCGACCTATCGCGACCCCTACAAGAACACCGTGTCGTACTTTCGCTCCACCTTCGTCGCCAACGGCGAAGCCTCGTTTATCTACCCCGGCTACGAGCCGTCGCTCGGCCTCAACGACAAGAACGCCGGCCCCGTGTCGTCGCTGCGCATGGAGGCGCTGCGCAGCGGCCTGCAGGACTACCAGTACTATCAGATTGCTCAGTCGCTGGCCAGCCGCTCGAACCTGCCGGGCGTCGCCGCCTACCCCGCCCGCATCGCCGCGGCCATCACACATTTCCAGTACGGCGCCTACCCGCTGCAATGGCACGACGTGCCGGTGTGGTCGGCAGACCCCGCGACCTACACCAACGCCAAGGTCCACCTGGGCACGTTCATCGAACGGCTGCAGGCCGGCCAGGGCCTGGTCGTGGCCCGTGGCACGGTGACCGACGCGGCGACCGGCAAGCCGGTCGCCTACGCCACCGTGAGCGACGGCATCGTGTCGGCGACCACCGCGACCGACGGCTCGTTTACGCTGTCGGGAGTGCTGCCTCAGGCCGACCTGACGATCTCACAGCCGCGCTACGCGAGCGCCCATGTCACCTACAACGAAGGCGACCCCGCGGTCACGGTCCCACTCACGGCGCTGCGCCCGCTGCGCATGCTGTCGAACTTCGAGTCGGCGCCGGCGTTCCA
>PLTW01000106.1 GCA_003164655.1 Actinomycetota bacterium | reverse complement strand
GCACGCCGGCTTCGGCCTTGGCCTTGTCCTAAGCCTTCAACTACAACTCGTCGTGACGATTCGACGGAGTTCCGCATCACTCACCCGTTCCATCCCCTGACCGGTCAGCGTTTCGAGGTCGTCGCCTACGCCCACACCTGGGGCGAGCACCGAGTCTTCTTCCACAAGCCCACTGACGAGCGCGTTTACTCGATCCCGGCGAGTTGGACCGACGTCGAGGGAATCGACCCTGTCGTCGCCCTCGGGGCCGGAAGCGCGCACTTCCGGGTGGTGGATCTACTGGCTCTGGCCCGGGTGCTGGACGAACTCGAGAAGGAAGCGTAAGGTGAATTACGCCGGTAGCGTAAGGGTCATTATGCCGCTGTGGTGCCCTCGGTGGTCCGGGATAGGGCCTCACTATGTGCCTATGTCTGGGATGAATGATCAATTGAGATCCACGCATGGGACTACCATGGACGGCATAATATGCCTATCGCTTCAGGAGGAGGATAGACGTGACCGGACCCGAAGAGCGCGACGGCAAGGTGTCCGCCCTGCGCCACCAGCACGCACTCAACCCGCGCTCGGACCGAGTGCGCGACCCCGCCTTTACCAGCGGCAACCCCTTCTTCGACGCTCAGGATCTGGTGCAGGTGAAGTACGAGATGCTGCGCCGGGTGCGCGAGGATGGCCAGCGGGTGAGCGAGGCGAGCGCCACCTTCGGCTTCTCGCGTCCCTCGTTCTACGAGGCGCAGGCCGCCTTCGAGGAGTCGGGCCTACCGGGCCTGCTGCCCCGGCGCCCCGGGCCGCGGCGGGCCCACAAGCTCTCCGCGGCGGTCCTCGACGTGCTCGAGGCGGCGTTGAGCGAGCGGCCCCGTCCCAACAGCACCGATCTCGCGCACCTCGTCGAGGCGCGCTTCGGACTGATCGTGCATCCACGCAGCGTCGAGCGAGCGCTGCGCCGGCGACAAAAAGGGGGGGCGCCGACGTCGTGACGATCAGCGCCGACGCCGACGATCTTCTCGCCGGCTACGAGGCGCTGCGCGCCCAGGCGCTCGGCGCGGTCCCCGCCGCTACGCCGCGCGGGCTCAGCGTGCTCACGCGCGCGGGCTTAGCGGCCTGGATGCGCGCGTTGGCCCCAATCGTTCGGACCAGTGCGACGGCTGCCGGTCGGGGCCGCGAGTCGACCGGCTTTGGAACCGAACTCGTATCGCTACTAACCGAGATGGCTCTTTCCAGCCAAAGGAGGCATGTCGCATGAACCCCGAACAGCATCTGAAGGTGACCGCCAGTCACCTCGGGCGCCTTGCCTACCTCTACGTTCGCCAGAGCACGCTGCGCCAGGTGTTCGAGAACACCGAGAGCACCAAGCGTCAATACGGACTGCGCGAACGGGCCATCGCCCTGGGCTGGTCGGCGGACCAGGTCGTCGTCATCGACAGTGACCTCGGCCAGTCGGGTGCCGATAGTGATCGCGAGGGATTCCAACGACTCGTCGCCGCGGTCGGCTTGGGCGAGGTCGGCGTCGTGCTCGGCCTCGAGGTCTCGCGCCTGGCGCGCAACTCCTCGGACTGGCACCGCCTGCTCGAGATCTGCGCGCTCACCGACACCCTCATCTGCGACGAGGACGGCCTCTACAACCCCGCCCTCTTCAACGACCGATTGCTGCTCGGGTTGAAGGGCACCATGAGCGAGGCCGAGCTACACGTGCTGCGCGCTCGTCTGATCGGTGGTCAGCTCGCCAAGGCGAGTCGCGGCGAACTGGAGATGAGACTGCCGGTGGGCCTGGTCAACGACGGCGCCGGACACGTCGTGCTCGACCCCGACTTACAGGTCCAAGACGCGGTGCGCACCTTCTTTGACACCTTTACCCGCACCGGTTCGGCCACCGCGACGGTGAAGAGCTTTCGCGAGCAGGGGCTGCTGTTCCCGCGCCGGCTCGCGAGCGGCGCGCACAAGGGCGAGGTGGTCTGGGGACCGCTGCTGCACAGCCGGGCCCTGCGCCTGGTGAAGAACCCGCGCTACACCGGCGCCTTCGTCTACGGACGCACCCAGTCACGGCGACTGCCCGGTGGCAAGGAGTCACGTCGCGCGCTGCCGCGCGAGCAGTGGCACACGGTGATCTTGGGCGCTCACCCCGGCTACATCTCCTGGGAGGACTACGAACGCAACCTGGCCCGACTGCACGAGAACGCCCAGGCTTACGGTGCTGAGCGCACCAAGAGCGCACCGCGCGAGGGTCAGGCTCTCCTGCAGGGCCTCGTAATCTGCGGGCGCTGTGGCGAACGCATGACGGTTCGCTACCACTGTCGTCACGGTCTCAACGTGCCCGAGTACGTCTGTCAAAAGCGAAGCATCGAGAACGGCGAGTCACCTTGCCAGAGGTTGCTCGGAGCGGACCTCGACCGCGCCGTCGGCGAGCTCCTCGTCGAGACGGTCACGCCGCTCGCGCTGGAAGTGGCACTCGCAGTGCACGACGAACTGCGAGGCCGCGCCGAACAGGCCGACAACCTGCGCCACCTGCAAGTTGAGCGAGCCCGCTACGAGGCCGAACTCGCCCAACGCCGCTTCTTGCGCGTGGACCCCGACAACCGGCTGGTCGCGTCTTCGCTCGAGGCGGAATGGAACAGCAAGTTACGCGCCCTGAACGACGCCCAGGACGAATGCGAGCAGCGACGCGAGGCCGACGGCGCCGTCGACGACCAGCACCGCGAGCAGATCCTCTCCCTGGCCACCGATTTCCCCCGGCTCTGGAAGGATCCAGCCGTTCCTATGCGCGAGCGCAAGCGCATGATCCGGCTCCTCGTCGACGACGTCACCCTGTTGCGCAGTGACGAGATCGTCGCCCACGTCCGCTTCCGGGGCGGGGCCACGCACACCTTGCGTCTGACGCTGCCCCTCAGCGCCGCCGAGCTGCGCAAGGTCGACCCGGCGGTGGTCGCCGAAGTCGACCGACTGCTCGACGAGCACACCGACTCTGAGACCGTCGAGATACTCAACTCGACGGGGTGGCATCCCGGCGTGGCCGAGCGCTTCAGCCCGAGGATCCTCTATCTCCTGCGACGCACCTACGGGCTCGAGGACCACTACACGCGCCTTCGCCATCGCGGCCTGCTCACGCTCGCCGAGATCTCGGAGTTGCTCGGGGCCCATCCCTCGACGGTGAAGGCCTGGGCGCTGGCTGGCCACATTCCCTCTTACGTATACAACGACAAGGGCCAGCGGCTCTTCGAGCGACCGTCAGCGATGCAGCGGCACTGCCAGTGGTGCGGCGATCCGGTGCCGGCAACGCCCGCGCTTCGACGAGGCAAGAAGTGGTGCAGCCAGCGCTGCGCCCAGGCGGCATATCACAGCCGGAAACGTGAGTCCGCACCATCGAGTTACAGCAGTCACGTAGCATGACGACGCGTCTTGAGTTGGTCCGTCTTTCACATCGATCATGGTGCCACCTCGGTCGCGAAGAATTCACTACAGATCCGACCAAGAAGGAGCAGTCAGTTGCGCAAGCCTTGTCCTTGGGCTTGCGCGACCTCGCGGGCAGAATTACTGTGCCGTAGTGTTCGCCCATCTCCTGATACGTCGCGTTCACGAGTGGTTCGTAGCGGTGCGCTTTGGTCACGCCCGAGCGAAGATTATCGGGAATAGTCAGCTCGGCCACGCCCCCGTAATAGGCGAAGGCGTGCTCGTGTGACGAAGTCCAGTGAACCAGTTCCTGGCTCGGTGAGACCTCGGCGTAGATGAGTGATGAGACGCCCAGCGCCGAGACGAAGACCTGCGCGTTCATCACCACGTTCTCGAGCGCCTCGTCCCAGATTGGCAATGTGGAACCCGCGTAGTCGACCCACATTCGCTCGCCCGCCTTGTGGGTGAAACGCATCGACACGTCGACCTTCTTGGCGAAGGTTCGATAGAGAGAGCAGAACTGGGAGTAGCCGTAACCGTCGGGGTGGCGCTCTCGGTACTCTTCGAACAGCAGCATCAACGTCACGTGCTTGCGCGCCAACTCCAGGTGCACTTTGGCCCAGTCGGGTAACGCACGCGGCACACTGGTTGGCGGGACCCTGGGAAACAAGAGCGCCTCGAGCGCGTCGTCATTCACGTCGTCGGGCAACGGCCACGTGGTGAAACCGGCGCGCTTCGCGCGTCG
>PLTW01000070.1 GCA_003164655.1 Actinomycetota bacterium | reverse complement strand
GGCGTATTTCAGCAGCCTGCTAGGGCCTTGAGGGCGGGCTGTCGCCCGCGCGTCAGGCAGCCTTGCGCGCCAGCTCCGACCCGCTTTCGTCGGCGACCGTGGGCAGCCGCACCGGCGTGCCCGCCGCTGCCGCGGCGGCCGACTCCCGGCACGCCGCTGGTTGCTCCTGGCATGCCCACGAAGCGCCCCGCCGGGAGTCGTCGCCCTCGCGCAAGGTCCGGGGAAGGTGTAGGTTCCTGCCGTCGCCGGCGGCGGCCGTGGCGACGGCGGTTCGAACTGTCCCGAAGGGAGCGCGCGCATGGTCGGTCACATCGCCGAGATCGAAGGCCAGCCGCTCAGCGGCCCCGACATCGACAAGGTCGTCAAGCGTCTGCTCGTGGGGCCCGACGAGGGCTGGGACGGCTGGGCACTGCGCCTCTTCGAGCTGCAGCCGACGGGGCACACGCCCCGTCACCACCATGCCTGGCCGCACATCAACTACATCACGAAGGGGCGCGGCACCCTGCACATCGACGGCCTCGACCACGCGGTCGAGGCAGGCTCGTTCGCCTACGTACCCGCCACAGCGACGCACCAGTTCAGCAACGCCGGAAACGACACGTTCGCCTTTTTGTGCATCGTGCCCGAAGAAGGTGAGAGCTGAGCGAGCACCAGCCGTTCGCGGCGGGAGCGTTCGCAGAGCGCCCGGGGGACGTGCGATCGGTCGAGACGCGCTCAGGCGAGGCCTGACGCCTCTGCCGGCGCGCTGCGCAAGGCCGGGGCGGCTGCGGTCAGAGAAACTCGTAGAGCGGAAAGCCCTCGAGCAGATCGAGCACTTCCCGACGGATCTCCACCAGGGCCGCCGGCTCCCCCCGGGCCGCCAGGGCGCGCAGTATGAGACGCCCGGTCTGGCGCATCTCGACTTCGCCGAAACCCCTCGTGCTGACCGCCGGAGAACCGACGCGCAGGCCGCTGGCCACGGCCATGGCGCCTTCTTCGAAGGGCACCACGTTGCGGTTGGCGGTGATGTTGACCGACTCCAGCAGCTGCTGGCATTCCAGACCGTTCAGGCCGGTGCCGCGCAGGTCGACGAGCGCGAGGTGTACGTCGGTGCCGCCCGACACCAGGCGCAGCCCGCCGTCGGCCAGCGTTTCGGCCAGAACCGCCGCATTGGCGACGATCTGCCGCTGCAGACGCCGGAACTCCTCGCTGCGGGCGATGCGCAGGCAGACGGCCTTGGCGGCCACGACGTGCGCGAGGGGCCCCCCTTGCATGCCGGGGAACACGGCCCGGTCGATGGCCCGCGCATACTCCTGACGGCACATGATGAGACCCGCCCGCGGCCCGGTAAGGGTCTTGTGGGTGGTCGTCGTCACGACATCGCAGAAGGGCACGGGATTGGGGTGCAGCCCGGCCGCGACGAGGCCCGCGACATGGGCGATGTCGGCCAGCAGCAGGGCGCCGACCTCGTCGGCGATCCGGCGGAAAGCGGCGAAGTCGATGATGCGCGGATAGGAGCTGTAGCCGCAGATGATCAGCCTGGGTCTGTGCTCGAGAGCCAGAGCGCGGACCTCGTCGTAGTCGATCGTCTCGGTGTCGCGGCGCACGTGGTAAGGCACGGCATTGTAGATCACGCCAGAGAGGTTCAGCGGCAAGCCGTGCGTCAGGTGGCCGCCGTGCGTGAGCTCCATGGCCAGGAACGTGTCGCCCGGCTCGAGCAGCGCGAACAGCGCCGCCAGGTTCGCCGACGAACCCGAGTGCGGCTGCACGTTGGCGTGCTCGGCCCCGAACAGCTCCTTGGCACGGTCGATGGCCAGTTGCTCGACGGCGTCGATGACCTCACAACCGCCGTAGTACCGCGCCCCCGGGTAGCCTTCGGCGTACTTGTTGGTCAGCACCGAGCCGGTGGCTTCGAGGACGGCGCGACTGGCGAAGTTCTCTGAGGCGATGAGCTCGAGCGTCTCCTGCTGGCGACGCAGCTCGGCGCGCAGCAGCTCATTCAGCTCGGGATCGAGCTCGTAGAGAGGCTCGCGGCGCCACTCCTTGCTTACGGGGTTCACGCGAGCGCCTCCTCGGGGCGATTGTCTGGGACCAGCCTGCCGCCGCCGGTGCGGCGGCGGCGTGGCTCATCCTACCAGAGCGGCGAACGGGCGCAGGGCGGCTGCCGCCGCCGGGATGGCGAACCCTCGAACGGCCCTCATCGCCCGCCCGGCCGTGACTGCCCGCCCTCCTCCCCCCGTCACTACGCAGCGCCGGGGCGCAGGCGATACTATGTGCGCAAGGACCGGTCGCGGTGCGCCGCGCGGCGGCGAGCGCGGCGCCCGGGCCGACCGAAACCGCCGAAGCGTTCGTCCCGGAGCCGCCCATGTGGGTCATCGTCCACACCTACGTCGGCCTCGCCATCGCGTCGCTGGTACACCGGCCGTTCTGGCAGGTCGCGCTGCTGGTGATCGCCTCACACGTCCTGCTCGACCTGGTACCCCACTGGGATTACAGCCTGACCGCGCACGCCCTGACGTGGGGCTGGCTCGACTTTCTCGGCGCGCTGGCCACCCTGATCGTGCTGCTGCTGGCGGGCTACCCCTGGGCGGTCGTGCTCATGGGGCCGATCTCGGGCGCGCCCGACTTCGACGTGCTCTTCTTCGTGATCGGCAAGGAGCGCGGGCGCAAGTGGTTCCCGAGCCACTGGGATTCCTTCCCCCACGGCAGTTGCGGCAGAACGGCCGGCATGACGCTGCAGTTCGCCATCATGGCGGTCTCGCTTCTCATCGTGGTGCTGGCGCGCTGACTACACCCCGCGCCGCACGCCGATCGTCACGCTGCCCAGCCCGACGTGGGTGGTGATCACCGGGCCGCCGTAGACGACCGGGATGTACGAGGTGCCGAGCCCCCGACAGAGCGACTCGGCGACCGCTTCGGCAGCGTCAAGACGGTCGGTGTGGGCGACCATCGCCCGGGCCGGTTCGCCGGCGGCAAAGCGCAGCGCCTTCTTCACCAGGGTGTGCAGGGCGCCGTCGAAACCGGCCGCGATACCGCTCTTCTGGGCATGGCCCTCATCGTCGAAGACGATGATCGGATACAGGTGGGCCGCCGTGATCACCCGCGCCGCCCGCGGACTCACGCGCCCGCCCTTGACCGCCTGGTCGAGCGACGTGACGGTGCCGAACAGCGCCACCCGGCGGCGCGCGGCCAGCACCAGGTCCTCGACCTCGTCGAGGCCGGCGCCACGGGCGATCGCCGCGCCGGCCGCTTCGAGCAGCAGGCCGGCCCCGATCGACACCTTGTGGGTGTCGACCACCCTGATGCGCTGCGCATCGACCGCCGCCGCGGCGCTGCGCGCCGCCTCGACCGTGCCCGACAGGGCGCCGGCGATGTGCAGCGACACGATCCCCTCGTGGTGTTCGAGCAGGCGCTCGTAGACCTCGCGAAACTCCGCTACCGCCGGCTGCGACGAGATCGGCAGGCGGCCGAGCGTCGGCAGCCGCCGGTAGAACTCGGCCGCCGTCATGTCGACACCGTCGCGGTACTGGCGCCCGTCCAGGGTCAGCGTCAGCGGCACGCGCACGACGCCGAGGTGATGGGCGAGCGACTCGGGCAGGTCGCAGGTCGAGTCGCTGACCAGGGCGATCGTGGCATCACGGCCGGCGAGCTGCTGCAGGATCATGTCGTCGATCTTGCTGGCCTCGACCGCCCCGACGCCGGCGGCCGCGCTGAGAAACTGAAGCGGCGCGTTGGTGTGCAGGTGGATGCGGATGCGCGACCCGCCGCCGGCCACGACCAGCGAGTCGCCCAGCGGGGCCACCAGCGACTTGACCCGCTCGGTATCGATGGCCACGCCCGACACGAGCGCCTCGGCGCAGAAGCGATAGGTGGGGTCGACCGCGGCGTGGGCGCCGGCGAAGAGCTGCGGCGCGGCGGCCGGCGGCGCAGCCGCCGGCCGCCGCGCCTCGCCGGTGCGCACCCAGTCGAGCACGCCCTCGAGAAAGTACACGAAGCCCTGGCCGCCGGCGTCGACCACCCGATGGCGGGCCAGCACCGCGAGCTGACGCGGCGTCTCGGCGAGCGCGTGGCGGGCGGCCGGCAGGGCGTCGCTCAAGGCTTCGCCAAAGTCCTCGGTACGGTCGCTGTGCACCGAGAGCTCGTGCGACCAGACCCGCAGCACCGAGAGGATCGTGCCCTCGCGCGGGTTCTGCAGAGCGTTCCAGGCGGCCTGCGAGCCGCGGCCGGCACCGTCGGCGAACTCGCGCGTGCTCACATGGGGGCGGTCGTGGAACGAGTCGGCCAGACCGCGCAGGAACTGCGCGAAGATCGCCCCCGAGTTGCCCCGCGCCCCGTCGAGAGCGGCGTCGGCGGCCAGACGGGCAGCGTCGCCGATGCGGCTCGGCGCGCCCGCGCCGAGCCTCGCCGACGCCGCCCGCAGCGTCGCTGCGAGATTGGCGCCGGTGTCGGCGTCGGCCACCGGAAAGACATTGATGCGGTCGAGGTTGTCGCATTCGCGCACCACGGCAAGCGTGCCCGCGTGCAACGCCTGGGCGAAGCCGTTGCCGTCGAGGCTGCGCACCGTCTGGCTCAAGGCCTGAGTCATGCCGCTCGCGCTCTGGGGGCCTGCGGGCCGCTCATCTCGCTCGCTCCATCGTCGCGACGCGGCCTATCCCGCCGGCCGGCGCCGCTTGTGAAACCACGGCACGAACACGCTGGTCGAGAGCTGGTAGTCGCGGTAGTCGGCCCGCGAGCGCAGCGCCTGGCGCTCGGTCGCCGGAATGCCGGTCACGCGAAAAAGAAAGACGCTGATCAGCACCGGACTCACGAGGGTCAGCGGCCACCAGACAAACCCCGCCGCCAGAACCACGTACGTCCACCAGTGCAGCCACTCGAAGAAGTAGTTGGGGTGCCGCGAGTAGCTCCAGACGCCGCGCCGGCAAGTGGTCCCTCTGGTCGTCGGGTCGGCCCGAAAGCGGGCCAGCTGACGGTCGGCCAGCGCCTCGCCGGCGATCGCCACGAGCCAGACCGCGATGGCCACGTACTGCCAGGGACGCAGCCTCGTCCAGCCGATCGACGCCACCACCAGGAACGGGATCGACATGACCGCGTCGATCACGCCCTGCGCTTCGAAGAAGATCAACAGGCGGGTCTGAACGTTCGCGCCGCGATCGACCCAGCCCTTGCGCAGAGCCTGATAGCGACCGTCCTCGGGCTTGCCGAGCACACGGTTGAAGAGCACGTACAGCGCCAGACGGACCGACCAGATGCCCGCCAGAAGCGCGACGACCAGACGCTGGACCGGCGCGCCGCCGCCCAGCAGCGCGTAGAAGACGGCCAGTATGCCCAAGCCGGCCGACCAGCCGACGTCGACCACGCCGGCATCCCCCGTGGCGCGCTGCACGAGCCACAGCGCCAACATCATCACGGCCACGATGCCCCAACCGATCAGCACGAGCGCGACGGTCCCCATGTGCGCCGACCCCTTCTCGACTACTCTGCCGGGTAGTACCCACAGTCGGGCCGCCTCAGACGCGCCGTTCGCGCGCGAGCGCCGCGGCGACGCTACCGACCCCGGCCGACGGTTCCGCCGAGGACGTCTCTGCCGATCGTTGCGTAGCTTGCGCCGGCAGCGTCGATCGCCGCACCGCCGTCCATCGGCAGATCGACCCTGGCGGCCAACCTGCGCGTGTTGCGGATGCGGCGCAGGGCAAAACCCGCCCAGACGGCGATGAGCAGAGTGGCCAGGCCGCCGACGCCCAGTGCAAAGCGGGCGCCGTACCGGCCGGCGAGAAAGCCGATCAGCGGCGCGCCGATGGGCGTCGAACCCAAAAAGACGACGGCCCAGAGCGACATCACGCGGCCGCGCATGGCGCCGCTCGAGTTGAGCTGCAGCAGCGAGTTGGCCGTGGCGATGAACATCACGCTGGCGGCGCCCATCAGCACCAGCAGCGCCAGACACAGCGGCAAAGTGGGCGCCGCCGCCACCGCGAGAATGCACACGCCGAAGGCAAGACTGACGGCCACCAGCAGTCGATGGCTCGGTCGCCGGCGTGCGGCGATGGTCAGCCCGCCGGCCAGGGCGCCGATGCCCATGGCGACCGTCAAGGCGCTGTAGGTGCCGGCGCCACGATGAAACACATCGTGCGCATAGAGCGGCAGGATCACGCTGAAGTTGTAGGCCAGCGTGCCGATCACCGCCATCATGATCAGCGGCACGCGCAGCTCCCAGGCCCGCCAGGCGTAGCGCATGCCGGCCCGGATCTGCCCCTTGGCGCGAGCCACCGGGGGGCGGCGATGCAGCTCGGCGGGCCGCATGGCGTACAGTGCGCCGATCACCGCGGCAAACGAGACGGCGTTGGCCAGGAAGGCCCACGACAGGCCCACGGTGGCGATCATGATGCCGGCGAGAGCCGGGCCGACGATGCGCGACATGTTGACGATGACGCTGTTCAGGCTGACCGCGTTGGTAAGGTCGTCGGAGCCGGCCATCTCGACCACGAAGCTCTGCCGCGATGGGTTGTCCAGGACATTGATGAAGCCCATGAGCGAGGCCAGCGCCCAGACCATCCAGAGGCGTACGGAACCGTTGGCGACCAGCACCCAGAGCACGGTGGCCTGCACTGTGAAGGCTGTCTGGGTGACGAGCAACACCTTGCGTTTGTCGAAACGGTCGGCCACCAGGCCGCCGATGGTCCCAAAGAGGAGCACTGGCGCGAACTGCAGCGCCGCCGTCACGCCCAGGTCGAAAGCATTGTGGGTGAGCTCGAGGACCAGCCAGTACTGGGCCACCGACTGCATCCAGGTGCCGCACTGGGAGATGGTCTGACCCAAGAACCAGAGGCGGTAGTTGCGCGTCCGCAGCGAGCGGAACATGCGCGTGACAAAGGCCGGCCCGCGGCGCCCGCCCGGCGGCTCGTGGCGCTCGCCACCGCTCTCGAGAAGGTCGCTCAACGGTCGTCTTCAAGCAGGCGCTCGAGAACCGGCAGCGCCGCGCGCACTGCCGCGAGCTCGGGCTCATCGAGCGTTCCCAGGCGCCTGGCCAGATAGGCGGTCTTGCGGGTGCGAGTGGCCTGCACCGTGCGCCTGCCCTCCGCCGTAAGGCTGACGCGGGCCACGCGACGATCGGTCGGGTCGGCCTCGCGGCGCACCAGACCAAGCTCCTCGAGTGCCGCCACCATGCGCGTCACACCCGGCGGGCTGACGCGTTCACAGGCCGCCAGCCGGCCCAGGGTGATCGGCCCCTGTAGCTCGATGGTCACAAGAGCCGAGGTGCGCGACGGGCTCAGGTCTCCGGGTGTCTGGCTGCGCAGCCGGCGGGCCAGTCGGTTGAGCACCAGACGCAGGCGCGCCGCCAGCTCGGGATCGCCGAGCGGCGTGTCGCCGGTCGCGATCGCCGGGGCGCTCGTGAGGTCGAAGTCAGTCGTCATGCTTGATAGTTTACCATGATAATTACCACAATAAACGATCCGCCGCCGCGATACGCAGCCGGGTGGCGCGAGGCGCCGCAGAGAGGAACGCTTGACAGGGTTCATTGGTGTACTGTTTGTTGGAACACTATTCACTCGACCCCATGACAAGCGCGAGCCTGAGGCTGCGTGAGCGATATTCTTCCGATCGACGACCAGCGCCAGTTGGTCCGGCGCGAAGACGACGAGACTCTGGCGTACCTGGCCGGCATCGTGGCGTCGTGCGACGACGCCATCATCGGCGAGTCCCTGGACGGGACCATCATGGCGTTGAACGCCGCCGCCGAGGAGCTCTACGGCTACGGCGCCGACGAGATCGTGGGGCGCCACCTGTCGCTCATCGTGCCGCCCGACGGCAGGGGCGAGTTGAGCGATCTCCTCGAGCGCGTCCGGCGCGGCGAGCGCATCGAGCATCATTGGGTACAGCGCGTACGCAAAGACGGCACCATGCTCATCGTCTCCCTCAGCGTCTCGCCGGTGCTCGACGCCGAGGGCAGGATCGTGGGGACCGCCACGATCTCTCGCGATGTCACCACGCGGGCGCGCACCGAGGACCAGGTTCAGGCCGCCTCGCTCTACGCTCGCAGCCTCATCGAGGCCAGCCTCGACCCTCTCATGACGATCTCGCCCGAGGGCAAGATCGCCGACGCAAACGAGGCCACGGCGCAGGTCACCGGCTTTCAGCGCACGGCCCTGATCGGCACCGACTTCAGCGACTACTTCACACAACCCGAGAAGGCGCGCGCCTGTTACCGCGAGGTGCTGCGGCGCGGCCAGGTCCGCGACTACCCTCTCAGCTTGCGCCACGTCTCGGGATCTGTGACCGACGTCGAGTACAACGCGACCGTCTTTCGTAACGAGACAGGAGAGCTGCAGGGCGTCTTTGCCGCCGCTCGCGACGTCACGGAGCGCCGTGCCCTCGAAGACAAGCTGCGCTCGATGTCGTTGCGCGACGCCATGACCGGTCTTTACAATCGCCGCGGCTTTGCGCTACTGGCCGGGCAGCGCCTCGAAGAAAGCCGACGATCCGGTTCGACCCTGACGATCATCTATGCTGACGTCGACCATCTCAAGGCGATCAACGACGCCCACGGTCACAATGCCGGCGACCTCGCCCTGAGTCTTTGCGCCCAGACGCTCGAGGCGACGTTTCGCAAGTCCGACATCGTGGCCCGCATCGGCGGCGACGAGTTCGTCGCTTTGACGCAGGCCGACGGGGCCTCGGTCGCCACGCTGGCGAAGCGACTCGAAGACGAGCTCGACCGCCAGACCGCCGCGTCCGACCTGGGCTTCCCCATCGCCCTGACGATCGGCTCCGCTTACTCCAAGCCCCCGCATGCTCTCTCGCTGGACGGCCTGCTGGAGCAGGCCGACGCGTACATGTACGAACACAAGCACCGCACCGCGCTCGAGTCCGAGTAGACCGCCCAGCCGCTCCCCGGTGTCGCCGGCCATCGCCGCAGCGCACCGCCCGGCCCGACGATGAAAGCCGGATCATCGGCGTCGGCGGTCAGTATCGGCGGCGCGCCGGCACGTGCGATCGGGCTTCGCCGCGCAGTTTGACAGGCCGATTGACCTTTCGTACTGTGATCTTCCAACGGAGCATCCGACTGACTCTCCGTAGACCACCGTCACCCTCGTGCACCGTCATGACCGCTTCGAGACAAGGGAGAGTGCCGTGAATCGCTACCGGATAGCCTTGGTTATCGCCCTCACCACGGTAGCGCTGCTCCTGCTGCCGACGGCCGGCGCACTGGCGGCGGCCAAGCCCACGGTGAGCCTCAAGGCGGCGGCGCGAACCGCCACCATCGGCCAGACAGTGCTGCTGAAGGGCGTAGTCGGTCATCCCAAGGCCGGCGTCAAGACGCTCGTCATCCTCGAACAGTCGGGCAAGAAGTGGCTGCATCTGGCTACGGCGAAGCTCACCGCCAAGCACGCCTTCGCCGCGAAGGTAGCGCTCACGCGAACGGGCTCCTGGCGTCTCCTCGCACTGTACAAGGCGGGCAGCATGATGGTGCGCAGCAAGGTCGTCGTGATCACCGTCAACGCCTGGGCAGGCGTGTCCTGCGGCCAGTTCCACACGATGGCCCTCAAAACCGACGGCACGCTGTGGGCCTGGGGCGCCAACGACTCCGGTCAGCTCGGCCTGAAGAACACTGCCGAGAGAAACTCCCCCACCCAGGTCGAGCCGGGCAGCACCTGGAAGGCCGTCTCCTGCGGCCAGGACTTCACTCTTGCCATCAAGTCCAACGGTACCCTGTGGGCCTGGGGCGACAACAGCGATGGGCAGCTCGGCCTGGGCACGGCCGACAACCACGTCCACCCCACCCCCGCCCAGGTCGGCACGGCCAGCGACTGGACTGCCGTCTCCTGCGGCTACGTCGACACCCTGGCCGTCCAGAGCAACGGCACCCTCTGGGGCTGGGGCAGCAACGGCAACGGCGAGCTCGGTGTGAACAACACAAACCAGACCAACACGCCGACCCAGGTCGGCAGCGCCACCACCTGGACGGCCGTCTCGGTCTCGGGCACCGACTGGTACACGCTCGCCATCCAGGATGGCACCCTCTGGGCCTTTGGTCACAATGACGACTACCAGCTTGGGCTTGGTTCGAACAACACCAACGACGAGACCACACCGACCCAGGTCGGCACGGACAGCACGTGGAAGGCCGTCTCGGGCGGCGGTGGGTTCAATCTGGCCGTCAAGGCTGATGGCAGCCTCTGGTCCTGGGGATACAGCTCCTCCGGCAACCTCGGCCTGGGCCACATGAGTCAGACCGTCACCTCCCCCACCCGGGTCGGCACGGGCCACGCCTGGACGGCGGTCTCCTGTGGCTACGAGCAGACCATGGTCCTCAGAAGCGACGGCACGCTGTGGGCCTGCGGCGACAGCTTCTGGGGCGATCTCGGCCTGGGCAACACCCCCGACAAAGACGTCCCGACCGAGATCGGTGGCGCCGCGTAGGAGGCGGTGACCCGCTCTCTGCGAGAGGTCTCGCCACCGTAGGCCGGGCTGCGCGCAAAGCGCCGCCGCCCCAGCCTACGAGGGGGGCGCCTGGTCTGGCACAACGCTGCCGGCGTCGTCGGACGCCGGCAGCGTTGCGCTCAGCGCGGTGACGTGACGGTGGATCTCCTCGAGCAGATCGGTGTTCTGCTTGACTTGCAGGGTCATGGCGGTGTTCTCCTGCATGAGAGCCTTGAGGTCCTCGGTGTTTCTCTCGGTGTGGACGGCGACCTCGGAGGCGATCGCATCGGCCCGCTTGGCGGCGATCAGAAGGGCCGCCGCCTGTACGCCGGCGAGCATCGACAGGAACAGGTTGAGCAGGATGTAGGGGTACGGGTCGAAGGCCTTGTGATGAAGGACGCGGTGAAACAGATACGTGTTGACGATCGCCCAAACGATCATGACGGCAAAGAAGCAGAAGACAAAGGGCCAGGAGCCCATGACGCTGCGCATGCGGTCGGCGGCGCGCTCCCCCAGGGTCAGTTGATCGCCGGTGCGCACCGCCGGATGCCTGTGCCAGTGAGTCTGCCAGCCGCGTTTGGTCACAGGACCATCGTCACGCACCTCGCCACCCGGGGTCAAGCAGATCCGCACCGAGCCGCCGGCGCCGTTCGTAGCGACGCAATCGCCGACTCTCGCGATCCTCATGGCGAGGGCGTAGAAGGCGACCGCAGGAGTGCTCTTCATGAAGGATGGAAGCGACCATGAGCGACCCCGCCGAGAAGCTTACGGACCCCCCCCCGAGGCAGTTGACGACGATTCCCGCGCTCCCGCGGCACTGGCTGTGAGCGATCTCGTCATGCTCGACTTCGATGGCGTCATCGCCGACTCACTCGAGGTCACCAGCGCCGCAACCTGTACCGCGCTCGAGGCGCACGGCCGTGCCGACCTGGCATCGCACGACATGATGCTGCGACTGGTCGAGTCGAACTGGTTCGAGGGCCTGCGCAAAGCGGGCGTGCCGCTGCGGGTTTCGCGGGACATCGATGACCTCNNGTCGGCGTCAGTGAGGTGCTGGGCGGCGACAAGGGCGAGAGCAAGGTCCGCAAGATCCGCGCCGCCGTAGGTCGCCACGAACACGACCAGGGCAGTTGGTTCGTGGGCGACACCGTCGGCGACGTCGTCGAGGGCCGCAGGGCCGGAGTCGGCACGATCGCCGCCGCGTGGGGCTGGCACTCGCTGGAGCAGCTCAGAGGCGCCTCGCCCGACCGCATCGCCGCAGCGCCGCGCGACCTGCTCACGCTGCTGCCCTAGGCGCGCGCTACAGGCTGCGGGCGCCCCAGAACGGGGCGTGGCGCCGGCGGCAGAACTCGCGGTAGTCGCCCTGCAGCTCGAAGTCCGCATAGTCGATGTGCGCGACGCGGGCGCGGTGGGCGACCAGCTGTGGGTTGGCCTCGTTCAAACGCGTGACCAGATCGGCTTCGGCGGCGCTGAGCGGACTCACGATGGCGCCAAGGTGGATCGCCCAGAGCGGCGCGGCGCTCGGGTCGTACTCGGGCGGCAGAAACACGTTGTCGAAGTCGGCGGCACCGTCAGCGTAGCGATACCGCGCCCCCGGAGAGGCGCCGGTCTCCGACGTGAGCAAGGCGGGGATCACGGTGTGCGACAGCAGCCAGCGCGACACCGACGAGACGCGCCGCGACTGCGCCGGCAGAGTCGCCGCGGCAAGCTGCCAGTGATAGCCGGAGGCGTTGCAGCGCAGGACGTGCTCGCGCTCGATGGTCGCCTCGGCGACGTCGGCGGCCAGCCACCCGGTGAAGGCCGCGAGGCCGTGGAAGGGCGTATCGGGCGCATCGAAGGCCGCCAGCACGGGCCCGTAGTCGCCCACCTCGTCGGGCGCCAGGCTGCGCAGATAGGCAAACACCCTCTGCTCCTGCTCGTGACTCACATCGCAGGGACAGCTCAGTACGATCCTGAACGCCAGTTCGAGCGCCTCGCCTCTGATCTTCATCCTCGTCGCCCCTTTGTCTGTCTGTCTGGTCGGCACAGCTGCGCACGCCGACCATCTTGCGGCTCGACCCAGTTTACCGCCGCTACGACCGGCTCGCGACGGCAGCGCAGAACAGAAGTGCCGCCGCCGTTGCTTACGGGCATCGCTCGCCCGCAGACCGCCGGCGGCCGACGGCCGGCGTGGGGCGCCGCCGACGGCGGCGGTCGGCGCTCGAGGCCGGCGTACCTCGAGGCAGGGACAGATCAGTAGCCGAGATCCGGGTCGACCCGGCCCACCAGTTCCCGCCCGGTCGCCAGCCGCCGGACATTCTCGGCGATCCGGGTGGCCAGGAGCGGCTGCGTCATCTCCTCGGTGTCGGCGGTGTGCGGGGTGATCAGGCAGTTGGGCAGCCTCCACAGAGGATGATCGTCGGGCAGCGGCTCGGGATCGGTCACGTCCAGGGCAGCGCCGCCGACCCACCCCGAGCGCAGCGCCTCGACCAGGGCCTCGGTGTCTACCACCCCACCTCGAGAAACGTTGATCAACCAGGCGTCTCGCCGCATCGCCATGAGCTCCGCCCGGCCGATCAGGCGACGAGTGCCAGCAGTGAGAGCCGGCGCCAGTACCACCGCCCGGGCTCCGGCGAGAGCTTCGACCAGACGATCGGCCCCGACCGTGCGGCCGGCGCCCGCCAGCGGCTCGGACCGGCGGCGCACGACCGTCACCTGCGCACGGAACGGTTCGAGCAGGCGCAGAAGGACAGTGGCGATGCCGCCCGCCCCGACCACGGTAAGCGGCTGGTCGAACAGGCTCTCCCCCGCCGGCTCACCCCACGAGCGCGCTCGGGCCCGCTCGGGCAGCCGGCGCAGCCCGGCCAGCAGCAGTGCGAACGCGTGCTCGGCCACCGGCTCGGCATACGCCCCCTTGGCCGAGCTCCACTGCCGGCTGCGGTCGATCACGCCGGCCTCGACCATGGGCTCCACACCGGCGGCGGGCAGCTGCACCCACGAGATCCCTGGGTGGCTGTCCAGAACGGCGCGCAGCTCTTCGACCGCCGCGCCGTCGGTCCACACCAGGCCGGCCGGAGATTCGTCAAGGCCGACCGGCTCACCGCCGCCGCGGCGCACCGCGGCGGTCACCCAGCCCGCCGCTCGGGGAGCGATGGCGATCGCCGGAGTGCCGCTCGACCGGGCCCGCGAATGCATTCCGAGCGCCTCCGTCTGTCTGCCGTTCGAGGTGTCCGCCTTTCGATGGCACCCTACCACGTAAGGTTCGCCACGCGGCCGCGGCCCTCGGCGACGGATCGCCCGATCGCCCGCCGGCGTGGCCGCGCGCACGACGACGGGAGTAGAGTCAGGCCGGCGTTGCCCCCTGGTCACCGCTGAAGAGGTCAGACCGATGCCCGTTGTTGTCACCGCCAAGTCAAGCGCCGAGCCGCGGCCGCCGCTTCTGCCGATCTCGGCGCTGGGGATGCTGACGATCGTCACCTACGGCGCCTGCTACTACGCCTACGGGGTGCTGATCCAGCCGATCGCAGCCGACACGCACTGGCCCGCCGCGGCGCTCGGCGCGATCTTCAGCATCGTCCTGCTCATCACCGGCGTCGGCGGTATTCTGGCCGGCGGGCTGCTCGACCGTTTCGGCGAGCAGCCCCTCTTTTTGCTGGCCGCCGTCGTCGGGGCAGGCGCGATGCTGGCCGCTTCGTTTCAGACCGCCCTTCTGCCGTTCGCCGTCGCCTACGCCGGCGGCTGTGGTCTGGTCGGAGCGCTCGGCTTCTACCACATCACGCAGTCGGTGGCCGCCCGCGCCGCTCCTGGCGGGCCCGCCCGCGCGATCATCTGGCTGACGCTCATCGGCGCCCTCGCCGGCCCCATCTACCTGCCGTCGACAGGCTGGCTCGTGGAGTCGTGGGGCTGGCGCAACGCCATCCGGGTCGATGCCGGCACGGTCGCGGCCGCGTTCCTGCTCACAGCCATCCTGGTCAGGGGCCGCGGCGGCGCCCAAAAGAGCATGACACTGGCGAGCGTGGGTCACGCGTTCCGGCTCGCCTGGCAAAGCCCGCCGATGCGGGCGTGGCTGCTGGCCACGCTGATCAGCGGAGCCGCCGTAGACGCCCTGCTCGTCTACCAGATCCCGGTGATGGTGCGCATAGGAATGCCGCTGGGAATCGCGGCCACGGTGGCCGGGTTTCGCGGCCTGGCGCAGCTCGCCGGGCGGTTGCCGCTCGGACCGCTGGTCGGGCGGCTGGGGGCGCGCAGGACGATCGTGCTCGCCTACGTCGTCGGGGCGATCGCCACACCCCTCCTGTTTGCCAGCGGCACGCTCGCGCTGGCACTGGCCTTTGCCCTGTTCGTCGGCGCTTCGACCGGAGCCCTCTCGGCGCTGCAGGGCATCTACACGCACGAGCTCGTCGACCCGCGCCATCTCGGCGCGCTTCTCGGCACACAACAGGCGCTGTTCGAAGTCGGCGGCGCCGCCGGTCCCGCCATGGCCGGAGTCCTTCTCGGGGCCACCGGCTCCTTCACGCCGATGATCCTGCTTACCACGACCGGCTTCGTGGCGGCTGGCTGTGTACTGCTCATCGGCGCCGCCCCGCCGCGCTCCCCGCGCGCGGCTCAAACAACGCCCGGCGGAAAGTAAGGAAGGGCCATAAGCGAGGAGATCCGGCTGACCCACAACGCCGCCAAGGGCGGCTGTGCCGCCAAAATGGCGCCCCGCCGCCTGGACGCCATGCTGGCCGTGCTACCGCGCAGCGCCCCCGAGCTCGCCCAGGGCGGCGCCCACGGCTGGACGATCGGCCAGGACGTGCAGGGGCCGGTGGACCAGATGGCGAGGCTGTGACGGCGCCGCCGGCGTTTGATGAAGCCGGCCTTGACGGGCGCACCAACGCCGTGGCGGCCCTCGCCGGGGCCCGTGGTCGCGGTCGCCGAGGTCTCCTGCTATGGAGCCGCGCGAGCCGTTTGCCGGCCTCTGTCTGAGCCGAGGGCGCGCTCGAGGAGCGCGGACCCTGTCGCCGCGGGAACGGAGACGTGCACGGTTCCCGGGACACCGAGGTCGCCGCCCAGCCTGACGCTCACGCCACCCTCCTGCAGCCGAGTCCAGAGCGCGATGGCCTCGGCGGCGAGCACAAGTACGAAGTTCGCCTGCGACGGTACAACCCCGAAGCCGGCCGCCACGAACGCGTCGCGCAGACGTTCATGGTCGCAACGCACCTCGCGGCGGACCGTGCGCAGCGCGCCGACGACCAGTCGCGCCCGGCAGCGCTCCAGGAACGATCCCAGCGCCTCGCTCGTGACGACCGTGCCGCTGGGATCGTGAGGGTTGCGGATAAAACCCTTGTCGGCATCGACCGCAGCCATCGTCTCGAGATCGTGAGACCATTCCTGCAGCGGGACACTGGTGACCGACACGCCCACGGCCGCAACCGAAGTGAGCGGTGTGGAAGACCGGCAGACCGGCATGACGACTGCGGTTCAGCCCGCGGCCTGCCCGGGGTCTGCTTCAAACTCCTCCGGCGTTACGCGGCGCACCAGGATCACGGACTTCAGGTAGCGGGCCGGCTTGGGGTTGAGGTGGTCGAACTTCTCGTCCGCCTCGCGAAAGTACAGATGCTCGCGTTCGACGACCCTGAACGGGGCGACCGTGCCGGCCCAGGCAAACGCCTGCTTCTTGCTGTCACCGGTGACACTCCTCGGCAGAAGAACGATATCCCCGACGTGAGGCACGGGGGCGTCTGAGGGCAGATACTCGAGCGCTCCCTCGAACGTGAACGGCGGCCGTCCTTGGCCGGGCTCCGCCAACCACACCTCGACGAGCTCGCTGTTCTTGCGGTTCGGCATCTGCGCCTCCTCCTGGAGACCCACGAGCGCCCACGCAGTGTGCGAGGCGCCGCCAGATGTCTCCCATCGCCCGACTATTTCGCTTGACAGTATAGGCGACACAGCAGCCCGGCCGGAGCCCCCGCGACCGGCCCATCGCAACCTCAGTCTCAAGCCGCTGACCGCCGATGTGGGCAGAGACCTTGCCTTTGCGCGGCTGGTCGGCCAGACTGCTGCCATGGGATACACGATCTTCCAAGCCGACGAGAGCGAGTTCCAGGCAGCGCAGCGAGGCGACCAGCGACGGAGTCTCGCGCCGCTCTCCGGGGCCCTCCACACCATGCGCGCCAATATCTGGCGCTTGCCTGCGGGGGCGCGCGGCGGTCGCCACATCGAGCACGCTCAAGAAGAGATGTTCGTCGTGCTGGAAGGCACAGCGACACTGCTCGTCGGCGACCCGCCCGAGCGCGTCGAGCTGCCGCGCGGCTCGGTCGCCGTCGTCGAGACCGAGACCGGCCAGCAACTCCGCAACGACAGCGACGCCGAGGCGGTCGTGCTGATCGTCGGCGCCCCGCCGCAGCAGGGCAAGGCCGAGCACCTGCCCGACGTGGACTGACCTCAGCCCGACCGCCGCAACGGCCCGATCCGCACACCGGATGGGCAGACGAGAACTCGATGCGGCTGTAGGCCGTCGTGAGACCAATCGTCCGCCGGCCTCGACACCGGCTATCGATCACCTCCCAGCTCAGGCTGACACTCATGAGCAGCGCACGCCCTGCTCGTGCGTTGCTCACTTCCCGCCTGTACAAAGGGTGGGACACTCTTGGAACAGGACGGACGCCGAAGTGTTCGCCCACCGATCCGCGGATTGCCGATACTGAAGACAGGAAGATCATCACCAGGGGCAAGGAGCACCGGGCACACGTTCCGGTGAGCAAGGAGAATCGCACCAGCATGAGTAGATTGTTTCAGTTTCTCGGCGAGAGCCTCAGCCGCGGTCGTCGCAAAGGGCCGCGACCAGACGTGATGCACATGTGGCCCGCCGACGACCGCGACCCACTGCACAGTTACCTGAGGGTTCTCGAAGAGGCGCGCGATCGCCGAGGGGGCCTGTCTTCACGGTTCTGACGCCGGGCAGCGGCCTTGCGCCGGCGGCGCGGGCGATGCTCGCGCCGTCCGTTGTCGACCTGGCAGCGCTTGGCATCTCCCCGCGACCGTGTCACGCTGCCGGCGACGATCCGCTCACGACGACGCAGGGCAAGGAGGCCGCATGGGCAAGGAGATGCCGTCCGCCGGCGCTGGTCAGGCCGACTGGATAGTCGAGGCCGTCGCCGGGTACTGCGACTCGGCGCACAACCGCCTCGGCATGCCCGACGAGGAGCCGGCCTTCGCGACGCCGCTGGTGGGCTTTGCCGCCGGCGAGGATCCCCTCTTCGAGGCGCTCAAGCAGCACGTGGGCCCGTCTCACTGGACGCCCGCGGAAGCGTTCGCGCTGGCCTACCCCGAGTGTGCCGTCGCCGCCGACAAGCTGTCGGTGATCAGCTGGATACTGCCGCATACGCCACAGACCAGGCGCGACAACCGCAGACAGACGACCCTTCCGGCCGAACGCTGGGCGCGCGCCAAGTTCGCCGGTGAGCAGTTCAACGTCGCCTTGCGCGAGCACCTCGTCACGGCCCTCGCGAAGGCCGGCATTGCGGCCGTCGCCCCCACACGCCTGCCGCAGTGGTCGATGGCCGCGGTGACGAGCAACTGGTCAGAGCGCCACATCGCCTACGCCGCCGGGCTGGGCACCTTCGGTCTCTGCGACGGCCTCATCACGCCGCTCGGCAAGGCCATGCGCTGCGGGTCGGTCGTCGCCGGCCTCGCTGTTGCCGCCACGCCGCGCCCGTACAGCGACCATCACGCCTACTGTGGCTTCTTCTCGGCGAAGCGTTGCGCCCGCTGTGTGAAACGCTGTCCCGTGGGCGCCATCAGTGAGCGGGGCCACGACAAGGCCGCCTGTCGCGCCTACCTCGAACGGCTGCGCCACGAGTTCATCGAGCCGCGATTCGGCTTTTCGACCGATGCCTGTGGCCTCTGTCAGACCAGGGTGCCCTGCGAGTCCCACATACCGAGCCGTTCGAGACCGCGACGGTAACCCGCCGAGATCGGCTGCCCGGCGCGCAGCCCGGCACTGCCAGTACGCGTGGGCAGCCCGCGCCGCCTGCCTCACGCTCGAGCCCAGAGCGCCAGCGCGGGCGCCGCCCGGCGCAACGCCTGCCAGGCTCTCAGGCCACCGGCAAGGGTGGCCAGCGGCCGGTAGATCTCGTGAGCCGGCGTGTCGAGCACGACCCGTACCACGGCGAACGGCCTGCCCGCCGCCGCCGGCGCCAGCCACGCCGACTCCATGTCGGCCGCCAGCACGCCTTCGCCGGCCAGCAGCCCACGCTCCGCGCCATACACGAGGTGGTCGACCGAGGCTACCGGCCCGACCCGGACACGTTCTAGCCCCACCGCCGCGAGTGCCGCGACGATCGCGCCACTCGCACAACGGGTGGCGCCCTCGGGTCCGCGCACCTCGCTGGCGACCACCACATCGCCGGCACGCAGGCCGCTCACGACCGCGCCGCAGAACCCGGTAACCACAACCGCAGCGGCCGGAGTGTGAGCGGCGACCAGCGCCGTGGCTCGGGCTCGAGCGGCGCCCACGCCGCAGCGCAGCACCAGCGCCTCGGGCAGACCGCAGCGCACTGCCGCACGCTCGATCCGTAGCGGGGCAATGACGAGCAGGCGGGCGTTGCCGGTGTGGCGCGCGGTGCGCGCGATCATGCGCCAGTCAACTCGTCGGCACACACAGCGCGGCCGGCGCCGGCCGCCGCATCGACCTCGCGGCGAGCAATGCGGCGCAGGCTGTCGTCGACGGGCACGGCGACGGCAAGGCCGTCGGCCCTGGCGGCGACGAAGACCACCTCGCGCACGACGCCGCCCGTGGCCGCCTCGACGGCCACGGCGTAGGCGGCGCCCTGCGGCGTGTAGCGCTCGCGCAGCACGGCGCCGTCGGCGCCGCGGTCGGTCTTGTAGTCGACGACGACCCATTCTTGCCCATCGCGGTAGAGCAGGTCGATGGTGCCGCTCACCACGATGTCGTCGATCAGCGCTCCGACAGGCAGTTCGCGGAAGACGGCGCCCGGCTCGGCCGCCGCCGCGGCAGCGGC
>PLTW01000210.1 GCA_003164655.1 Actinomycetota bacterium | reverse complement strand
GACGAAGTCACGCATGCCTGAGCGCTGACGACGAAGTCGATCATGCGGACATACTTCCTGCGGTCGTTCGGCTGTCAGATGAACGATCACGACGCGGAGCGCATCAGCGCCCTGCTCGATGGCGACGGCCTGGTGCGTGTCGAGCGCATCGACGACGCCGACGTGATCGTCTACAACACCTGCACCGTGCGCCACAACGCCGATGACCGCCTCGCCGGCCATCTCGGCGAGGCGGCGCGCGTCAAGGCGCTCGATCCGCGCAGGGTCGTGGTGGTGGCCGGCTGCCTGCCCCAGGTCGAGCGCGAAGCGCTCTTCGAGCGCTTCCCGATCATCGACGTCGCCCTCGGACCACAGCACTTGCGTGAGCTGCCGGGAGCGCTCGCCGGCCGCGGGCAGCGCGGCTACTTCGACGGCGAAGGTACGCTCTCCGGCGAGCTGCCGGCGCGCCGCGAGCGCCCCTTCCAGGCCTGGGTCCAGGTCATGTCGGGCTGCGGCAACGCCTGCTCCTACTGCATCGTGCCCGCCGCCCGGGGTGCGCAGCGCAGCCGACCGGCGGCCGCCATCGTCTCCGAGGTGCGCTCGCTGGCAGCCGACGGCGTGCTTGAGGTCACGCTGCTCGGCCAGAACGTCAACGCCTACGGCAACGATCTTGCCGACCGCGTGCGACCCACGTTCGCCGGCCTGCTGCGCCGCCTCGACGCACTCGACGGCGTGCGCCGGCTGCGCTTTACGACCTCGCACCCCCGTGACCTGTCCGACGAGCTGGTCGAGGCGGTCGCCACACTTTCGTCGGTGTGCGAGCACGTTCACCTGCCGGCTCAATCGGGCTCGGATCGGGTACTGGCCGCCATGGGGCGCGGGTATACCATGGAGTGGTATCTGGGAAGGGTCGAAGCCTTGCGGGCAGCGGTCGCCGACATCGCGGTCACGACCGACCTGATGGTCGGCTTTCCCGGGGAGACCGACGACGATTTCGACGATACGCTGCGGCTCGTTTCGGCGGCCGGGTTCGACGCGGCATTTACGTTCGTCTTCTCACCCCGGCCCGGCACGGCAGCTGCGGCCATGACCGGCGCCGTGCCGCCCGAGGTCGCTCGCCGACGCATCGAGCGGCTCGTCGCGGCGACCCAGGCCGAGAGCCGCAGACGGCACGCCGCAGCCGTCGGCACGACGGTCGAGGTTCTGGTCGAAGGCGCCAGCCGGCACGGCGCCCTGTTGCGCGGCCGCTCGCGACAGAACGTCACCGTGAATTTCTCCGGGGCGGCCGCGTCGGGCGCCATCGTCCCGGTCTGTGTCACCGACTCGACCTCGACCACACTTCGAGGCCGCCTGGCCATCCGTTAGGAGGTGCCGGTCATGCAAGGCTGTGTCTGTCCGCATCCGCCGCTGCTGATCCCCGCCATCGGCGGCGACAACCGCCGCCGCGTGCAGGCGACCGTCGAGGCCATGGAGCGCCTTGCGGCGCAGACTCACGCCGCCGACCTCACGATCGTGATCTCGCCCCACACGCCCGGATACTCCGATGCTGTCGCGGTGCGCTCCCCGGCCACGCTCTGGGGCGACTTCGCCGCCTTTGGCTGCCCCGAGGTGGGTGTCGAGATCGACAACGACAGCGAGTTCGTCGATCGCCTGCTCCACCGCGCCGCCGCCCTCGATGACCTCGACGTCGAGCCGCTCGACGACGATCAGCTCGATCACGGCGTCCTGGTGCCCCTCTTCTTTCTCAACGCCCTCCATCTCGTGAATCTCTCTGTGGCACGCCACTACGACCTTCATAGGACTCTTGGCCGGCTCGTGCGCGAGACGGCCGACGAGCTGGGGCGCGATGTGCTGTTTGTGGCCTCGGGCGATCTTTCGCATCGCCTGCAGCCCGGAGCACCGGCGGGTTATGACCCGCGCGGCGCGGAGTTCGACGCGCAGGTCGTCGAGCTCTTCAGGCGCGGCGACCTCGACGGTCTGAGCCGCCTCGATGCCGACCTCGTCCGGGCAGCGGGGGAGTGCGGTCTGCGTTCGTTCATCACGCTGGGTGCGTTCCTGGGCAGCGACGCGGCGCCGGCCCGCGTCCTGAGCTATGAGGGTCCGTTCGGGGTCGGCTACGCGGTGGCGACCTTCGGAGAGACACCGTGAAGGCGCAACCGCCGCGCACCGCGCCGGACGGCGCCGCGGCTGCCGAGACCGGTCCGGCCGACTACGCGCGCGCCTGCGTCGAGGCATTCGTGCGCGGGCGCCCGGCTCCGCCGGCGCCCGCCGACGACTTCTACCGACAAGTCGCTGCCTGTTTCTGCTCGCTCAAGAAGCACGGCGAGCTGCGCGGCTGCATCGGCACCCTGAGCCCGACCGAGCCCTCACTCGGCGACGAGATCGCCCGCAACGCTTACGGCGCGGCCTTTCACGATCCCCGCTTTGCGCCAGTGGCCGAGACCGAGCTCGGCTCCCTGTCGTATTCGGTCGACGTGCTGCGCCCCAGCGAGCCCTGCACCCGGGCCGATCTCGACCCGCGCCGCTACGGCGTGCTGGTGACCGCGGGCGCGCGGCGCGGCGTCCTGCTGCCCGACCTCGCCGGCGTCGACACCGTCGATCGGCAACTCGCCATCGCTCTTCAGAAGGCCCGCATCGGGCCCGGCGAGCCCTGCACGATCGCGCGCTTTACGGTGGCCCGCTTCAGCGAATCGAGCGGCGCCGAGACCCGTGGCTGAACCGGCGGCCGCCGCGCGGGTGGTCGCCCTGTTCGGGCCGACCGGCATGGGCAAGAGCGAGATCGCCGTCGCCCTGGCCGAGTCGCTCGACGCCGAGATCGTCTCGGCCGACTCGATGCAGCTCTACCGGGGGCTGCCGATCGTCACCAACCAGCCCAGCGGCGAGCTGCTCGCCCGGGCGCCGCATCATCTGGTGGGCGTCGTGGACCCTCGTGAGGAGTTCTCGGTGGTCCGCTACGCCGACCTTGCCCAGACCGCCGTCGACGAGGTGCTGGGCCGCGGCCGGCGCGTGATCGTGGCGGGCGGTTCGGGGCTCTACCTGCGGGCGGCCCTCGGCGGCCTGACTTTCGGCGGGCCGCCGAGGGCCGCCCGCAGAGCGCGGCTCGAAGCGCTCGCGGCCGACGACCCCGAGGCGCTGCGCGAACGTCTGCGCCGCGCCGATCCGACGACCTTTGCGGCAATCGACACCGACAACCCGCGACGAGTGCTGCGTGCTCTGGAGACGCTCGACGGCGGTGGCCGGCCGCCGCTTGCCCAGGCTCGCGACGAGCTCTGGTCGACTGCTGGCCTGCGCCATCCAACGCGTATGTTCGCCCTCGACGTCGACCGCGGGCTACTGCGCGGACGGGTCGAGGAACGCGTCGAGGAGATGCTGCGCCGCGGCCTTCTCGAAGAGATCGCGGCTCTGCCGCAGCCGCTCTCGCGCACGGTGGCTCAGGCCATCGGCGTGCGCGAGATGCTGGCCGTGGCAGCCGGCGAGCTCAGCCTCGACGATGCTCTGGTGAGCATGAAGGCCCGCACGCGCGGATACGTTCGCCGCCAGCTGACGTGGCTGCGCAAGCTCAACGCTGATATCATCCCCACGTCCGCCCGTCCCCCCGAGTCCGTCGCCTGCGAGATCGCCCGGCGACTGTCTTAACGAAGAGGAGGGTTCGCCCGTGGAGAGTAACTGGCGAGGTCCCGGCAAGATGCGGTTCTCCACCTGGCAGGGTCTGGGGAACAAGTACATCATCCTGCACCACGAGGAGGTCCCCTTCGAGCTTACGGCCGCCCGGGTGCGGCTGTTGTGCGACCGCGATTTCGGCATCGGCTCCGACGGCATCCTGGTGATCGGCGCGCGTCATGGCGCCGACCGCTTCGGCCTACGCATCTTCAACCCCGACGGCAGCGAGGCCGAGATGTGCGGCAACGGTGCCCGCATGGTCGCCCGCAAGCTCAAGATGGAGGGCTCCATCACCGGCGATCGCGTCGTCCTGGAGACCGGCGCCGGCGATATCGTGCCGGTGCTGCAGGACGGCTACGGCGTGCGCGTCGACATGGGCATCGCCCGGTTCGGCGGCGAGAAGCTCGCCCATTTCTCGGGCGACGCCGTCGACGAGAAGCTCACCACGGCCGGACGCACGTTCCAGTTCACCTTTGTCGACGTCGGCAATCCGCACGCGGTAATCCGCTCGCCGTGGCCGCTCGAGCTTGTGCCCCTGCACGAGGTCGGCCCGGCGATCGAAGGGCACAAGTACTTTCCGCGCAAGGCCAACGTCGAATTCGTCGTGCCGGTCGACGCCCACAACGCTAAGATCCGCGTGTGGGAGCGGGGAGTGGGGGAGACGCGGGCCTGCGGCACCGGCGCCACGGCCACGGCCGTAGCCCTCGTGCGCGCCGGGACGTGCGCCAGCCCGGTGACGGTCGAGCTGCCGGGGGGCAGGCTCGAGGTCGAAGTCGCAGCCGACTGGCGTGTGCACATGACGGGCCCCGCCGAGGAGATCTATCACGGCGACCTGTCACTCGAGTTCCTGGAGCATCTGGTATGACCCAGGCCTTTCAGCCGCGCCTGTCCAGGCGGGTCCAGAGCCTGCCGCCCTACCTCTTCGCCGAGATCGAGCGCAAGGTGGCGGCCAAGAGGGCGGCCGGCGTCGACATCATCAGTTTCGGCATCGGCGACCCCGACACACCGACGCCGGCCCACATCGTCGAAGCCCTGATCGCCGGGGCGCGCGACCCGCGCAGCCATCAGTACCCCACCAACCGGGGCACGGCCGAGTTTCGCGCCGCAGTGGCCTCATACTATGATCACAGGTTCGGCGTCTCGCTCGACGAGGAGACCGAGATCGTGCCCCTCCTGGGCGCCAAGGAGGGCATCGCCCACATCTGTTTCGCCCTGTTGAACGAGGGCGACGTTTCGCTGTCGGGCGATCCGGGTTACCCGGTCTACACGGCCGGGCCGCTGATCGCCGACGGCACGGCGGTCCATCTGCCGTTGCGGCCCGAGCTCGGCTTTCAGCCCGACCTCGAGGCCATCGACCCGGCCGTCCTGGCCAGGGCCCGGATGATCTTCGTCGGCTATCCCAACAATCCGACCGGCGCCGTCGTCCAGGACGATTTCTTCGTGCGGCTCGTGGCCTTCGCCCGTGAACACGACATCGTGGTCGTCCACGACAATGCCTACGCCGACATCACCTTCGACGGCTATATCGCGCCCAGCTTTCTCGAGACGCCGGGCGCCAAAGAGGTCGGCGTTGAGCTCCTCTCGCTGTCGAAGAGCTACAACATGACTGGCTGGCGCGCCGGCGCCGTCGTGGGCAACCCCGCGGTGGTCGACGCCTACTGGCGCCTCAAGACCAACATGGATTCGGGCATGTTCGCCGCCGTGCAGCACGCCGCCGCGGCGGCGCTCACGGGTCCTCAGGACGGCGTCCGCGAGCTGTGCCGGCTGTACGCGCGACGCCGCGACCTGCTGGTGGGCGCGCTGCGCCACGTCGGCCTGGAGGTCGCCTCGCCCAAAGGGACGATATACCTGTGGGCGCCGGTGCCCGCGGACCATACCTCCGCCAGTTTCGCCGAGCTCGTCCTCAACCAGGCCGACGTGATCGTCTCGCCGGGGGCCGCCTACGGTCCGTCGGGCGAGGGTTACGTGCGGTTCTCGCTGACGGTCCCCGACGACCGGCTGCACGAAGCGGTCGAGCGCATCGCCCAGCGCGTCAAGCTCTAGGAGTTGCAGTCCGTCACGGCCAGCCTGCGCCACAATCGTCGCCGATGACGCTTCGTCCCGACAGCCCGGAGCGCGCCTCGGCGCTCGTCTTTGCCGTCATGCCGCCCGGCGCTGAAGAGACGCCCGAAGAACGCGACCGCATGACTGAGATCGCCGAGCTGATCGAGTCGGCCGACATGAACGTCGCCGGCCAGGTCGTGCAGCACAAACGGCGCCCCGATCCGCGCACCTATCTGGGGCCCGGCAAGCTCGCCGAGCTCCGCGCGGCGGTCGCCGAGAGCGGCGCCACCTGCGCCGTCTGCGAGGACGACCTCACACCGGGGCAGGTCGCCGCCGTGCTCGACGCGCTCGACGTCGACGTGCTCGACCGCACCGAACTGATCCTCTCGGTCTTCTCACGCCATGCGCACTCGCTCGAGGGCAGGCTGCAGGTCGACCTGGCCCAGCTTCAGTACGAGCTTACGCGCGTCCGCGGCCAGGGCCACGTCATGTCGCGGCTGGGCGCCGGTACCGACATGCGGGGTCCCGGCGAACAGAAGCTCGAAGTCGACCGCCGCGTGATCAGGCAGCGCATCCAGACCCTGCGCGGCCGCATCGCCCGCATGACCCGCACGCGACGCACCCAGCGCGGACGCCGGGTGCGCGCCGATCTGCCCCTGATCGCGCTGGCAGGTTACACCAACGCCGGCAAGTCGACGCTGCTGAACGCCCTCACCGCGGCCGACGTCTCTGTCCGCGATCGCCTCTTTGAGACCCTCGACCCGACCACGCGCTCGTTTCGCTACCGCGACCGCGACTACCTGGTCACCGATACCGTGGGTTTCATCCGCAAGCTGCCGCATCTGCTGGTCGACGCCTTTGCCTCGACCCTCGAAGAGACCTCCATGGCCGATCTGCTGCTCGTCGTGGCCGACGCCGCCCAGCCCGCCGACGAGATCGCCGCTCGTCAGGAGACGGTCGCCGACGTGCTCGCCGAGATCGGATCGAGCGAGGTGCCGCGTCTGCTGGTCATGAACAAGATCGACCTGGCCGACGCGCCGGCCAGGGCTCGTCTCGAGGCCCGCGAGCCCGATGCCGTGTGTCTGTCGGCGCTGACCGGAGAAGGGCTCGACGACCTGCGTGAGGCCATCAGCGCGTTCTTCGAGAGGTCCCTCGTCCCAGTTCGTCTGCTGGTGCCCTACGACCAGGGCGCTGTGATCGACCGTCTGCATGGCGTGGCCACCGACATCCGTCAGGAAAGCGTCGCCGACGGCACGCTGATCGAGGCTCGCCTGCCGCTGCGCGAGGCCAACCGTTACGCGGCGCTGCGCATCGACCTGCCGCCGGCCGACCGGGACGACGACGGGCCGGCGCCCGAAGACCACCGCGGGACGGCGGCCGAAGACCACGACGCACCCGGCGCTGACGGAGTGGGGTAGAGGTGGACCTGGCGGTCAAGCGATTGCGGCCCGACGCCTGCCTGCCCGAGCGTGCCTACGCGGACGACGCCGCCTTCGATCTCTGTGCGGCGGTCGAGCTGGTGATCGCCCCACAGGAGCGCGCCGTAGTGCCGACCGGCATCGCCCTCGGGCTGCCGGCCGGCGTGGCCGCGCTCACCTTGCCGCGCTCCGGCCTGGCGGCTCGCCACGGCATCACGATCGTCAACGCGCCGGGGCTCATCGACCCCGGTTACCGCGGCGAGATCCAGATCGTCCTGCTCAATACCGACCGGCTCGCCGACTTTGCCGTGCA
>PLTW01000137.1 GCA_003164655.1 Actinomycetota bacterium | reverse complement strand
CTAGAGGGAGAGCGGAAGCACGGCGACCGCAGCCGACAGGCCCGAAAGCGCCAGGGGCGAGCCGCCTGTCGGCCGGGCGAATGCTCGTCTGGGCGTCCTCGCGTTGGCCATCCTGGCCCTGGTGTGGGGCTACAACTGGGTGGTCATGAAGATCGGCCTGCGCTACTCGCAGCCGTTCACCTTCGCGGCGTTGCGCACCTTTCTTGGGGCCGTCGTGCTTTTCGGGCTTCTGGTCGCGCTGCGCCGCCCCCTGAGACCCAGAGCGCTCGTCCTGACCGGCCTCATCGGACTGCTGCAGACCACCGGGTTCGTGGGCCTCGCCATGTGGGCTCTGGCCAGCGGCGGGGCGGCCAGGACCTCTGTGCTGGTCTACACTATGCCGTTCTGGCTCGTGCTCATGGCCTGGGTCGTCCTCGGCGAGCGTCTGGGAAGGCTGCAATGGACAGCGGTCGCTGTGGCCTTCGGGGGGCTCGTCCTGGTGCTGAGCCCATGGCGCCTGCACGGCCTGTCCAGCAGCCTGCTGGCGGTGGGAGCCGGCTTTCTGTGGGCGGCGAGTGCGGTCGTGGCAAAGATCCTGCAGAGACGCCACGACGTCGACCTGCTCTCGCTCACCGCCTGGCAGATGCTCCTGGGATCCGTGCCGCTCGTCGCCATCGCCTTTCTGACATCTTCCGGACCGCCGGTCTGGTCGGCCGCGCTCGTCTGGACGCTGGCCTATAACGTTCTGCTGGCCAACGCCCTGGCCTGGTTTCTGTGGCTCTACACGCTGCGCGTGCTGTCGGCGGGCCGGGCCGGGCTCGGCACGCTGGCGACTCCGGTCGTCGGCGTGACCGCGGCCTGGATCCAGCTTGCGGAGCGGCCGAGCCTTGCGGAGACGATCGGCATGGCGCTGGTCGTCGGCGCACTCGGCCTGGCATCCCTGGCGCAGACCGTGGCGGTGCGGCATACCCCGCCGAAGTCTGCCCAGCTCTGAGCCGAGGGGCAGGGCGCTGCCCAGGATCGAGCCCACTGCCCCTTCGCGAGAAACTCTCAGGAGACTCCAAGGCAACGCTCAGAGTCTTTTCAGTGCGGCCGGTTACAACTGTGCTGACAGGTAAATGACACCGAGCCCCTCCGGCCTGGCGACGATCAAGCGAGGCGGGGTGGCGCTCCGGTGGCGCAGCGAAAACGTGGAGGGACGATGTCAGATCCATCGTCGCCGGGCGGGCCCTTCGGGGGCCCCGGTCCCGACGAAGCAGGAACCGCCAAGATCGAGTTCGACCGTGCCGCGGCGAGTCCCCCGAACACGCCCTGGAGCGCGCCCGACACCGGCTGGGAGACGCCGAGCCCGCAGGTGGTGGGCTGGGGTCCGCCTCCGCCGCAGGCCGGCTGGACCGCGCTGCCGGGTGGCGGCTGGAGTCCCCCGGCCCAAGCCGAGGCGACCTGGATCGCGCCGCCCTCGCCGCAGGAAGCAGAAAGTCCGCCACTCCCGCCGGCTGCGGGGTCGCAGCCTCCCTACCCTTCGCAAACAGTCGGCCCGCGTCGCCGGCGCCGTTTTGCGCGCATCGCAGCCAGCGCCTTGCTGGTCGGCGGCGCCGTGTTTCTCGGTGTGGCCCTCAGTCACGACTTCACCCAATCGCACACCGCCACGACGTCGCAGACACAGCCCGCCGCCGGTTCCGGCGCGAGCGGCTCGAGCGGCTCGGCCCTAGGTAACGGCGCCGGCTCCGGCTCGAGCGGTTCCGGCAGCTCCGGCGGCTCGGTCTTCGGCGGCAGCAATTCCGGGTCGAGCGGTTCCGGGTCGGATGGCTCTGGCGGCTCGATCTTCGGCGGCAGCGGCTCCGGCTCGAGCGGTTCCGGCTCGGATGGCTCTGGCGGCTCGATCTTCGGCGGCAGCGGCTCCGGCTCGAGCGGTTCCGGCTCGGATGGCTCGTCGAGCACCGGCTCGCCCGGCGCGGGCGCCCCGAGCAACGTGACCTCGATCGCCGCGGCGGTCGATCCGGCTCTTGTCGACATCAACGTCACGCTCGGGTACCAGTCCGCCCAGGCGGCGGCCACCGGCATCGTCCTGAACTCCTCGGGTCTCGTGCTCACCAACAACCACGTGGTCGACGGCGCCACCACCATCAGCGCCACCGACGTGGGCAACGGCCGGACCTACTCGGCGACGGTCGTGGGCTACGATCCCAGCCACGACGTCGCCCTCATTCAGCTGCAAGGCGCCTCTGGTCTCAAGGCGGCGCAGCTCGGCGACTCCACCAGGGCGACGGTCGGCCAGGCCGTGGTGGCCGTGGGCAACGCCGGCGGCGCCGGCGGCACTCCCAGTGCGGCCGGCGGCTCGCTGGTGGCTCTCGATCAGCAGATCACCGCGGGCGACTCGAGTTCCGGCAGCTCCGAGCAGCTGAGCGGCATGCTCCAGACCAACGCCGACATCCAGCCGGGCGACTCCGGCGGGCCGCTGGTCAACACCGCCGGCCAGGTGATCGGTATCGACACCGCCGGCGCCTCGAGCGGCGACTCGTTCAGCTCGACACAGACCACCCAGGGCTTCGCCGTCCCGGTGAACACGGCGCTGGCGATCGTCACGCAGATCCAGAATCACACGGCTTCGTCTACCGTGCACATCGGCGCGACCGCGTTTCTGGGCATCGAGATCCAGCCCGCCGACAGCCAGAGCGGCTTCGGCAGCGGCAGCCTCGGCGGTCAGTCCGGCACGTCGGCCTCCGGCGCGACCGTCGCCGGGGTGCTGTCGGGTTCGCCGGCGGCACAGGCCGGCCTGACGACCGGCGATGTGATCGTCTCGGTCGACGGCCAGACTGTCGACTCCCCGACGACCCTGAGCTCACTGCTCAGCAGCCACCATCCCGGCGACAAGGTCCAGATCGGCTGGACCGACTCATCGGGCGCCCAGCAGACGGGCACCGTCCAGCTCGCCAGTGGACCGGCCGCCTGAGAACGGCAGCTCACAGACGGGCTTCGTCACCGGCGCCCCCGCCGCAGTCGCGGCGGGGGCGCCGCCGCGTGTGACACGGCCGCGACGCGATAGACTCTCCGGTGATGCGATGCACAGCGAACAGGCGCAGATGATGGTCGGACTCGCTGCCCCGATGACCCGCGGCCCCCGGCCCTAGCGCCTCGTGATCAGCGCCCCGTTTCGCCGACCCGCTTCGCGCGCGACGCTGCTCACGCTCTCTCTGGGGCACGGCTGCGCCGACCTGTGCTCGGGCGCGCTGTTTGCCCTGCTGCCCTTCCTGGTCGTGGAGAGGCACTACAGCTACGCGGCCGCCGGCGTGTTCGCGCTCATCGCCAGCGCCGCCAGCGCCGTGTTCCAACCTCTCGTCGGCGCCCAGGGCGACCGCACCGAGGCACACTGGTTGCTGACCGCCGGGCTCATCGTCACCGGGCTGGGCATGGGGGCCGTCGGGTTTGCGTCAAGTTACCCCCTCACGCTGCTCGCCGTGGCCATCTGCAGCGCCGGGGCCGCCACCTTTCATCCCGAAGGCGCCCGCTGGGCGCGTCACGTCGCCAGCAGCCGAGTCACCGCCGACATGAGCGTCTTCTCGGTGGGCGGCGGTGTCGGCTACGCTCTCGGCCCTCTGGTGGTGGCGGCCGCGCTCGTGCCCTTTGGCTTGCACGGCACGGCGGTCATCGCCCTCGTCCCCCTGGCCGCGGCGGCGGTCGTCGGTGTGGCGTTGCGGCGCTTCCATGCCCGGCCGGCGAGCGCACACGGGCTGCCCCGCCAGGCGGAGCCACTCGGCTCGGAGTGGCGCCCGTTCGCCTGTCTTGCCGCACTGTTCTGCGTCGCCTGTGGGGTCACCACCGGCCTGCTCACGTACGTGCCCCTGTTCCTGGTCCAGGCCCGCGGCACGAGCCCCGGGACAGCCAATGTGATGAGCAGCGTCCTGCTGGGCGCCGCGGCCGCCGGCACGCTGCTGGGCGGCGTGGCCGCGCAACGCTTCGGGCGGCGTCTCGTGCTGCTCGTGCCGCAGCTCCTGCTCGTGCCGGCGATCGCCCTGCTGCCGAGCCTGAGCTACGGCGCCATGATCCCCGTGGTGGCTCTGATCGGCCTCTCGATGAACGCCAACGTGAGCGTCGCGCTCGTGCTGGCGCAGGAGTACCTGCCGGCCCGCATGGGCCTCGCCACGGGCCTGACGATCGGCCTCTGCGGCGGCGTCGGCGGCCTCGTCGCGGCCGCGCTGGGCCTGCTGGGCGACGCCGCGGGGCCGAGCTCGGTGCTCTATGCGATCGCCGCGCTGCCGCTGGTGGTGGCCGTGCTGGCGCTCAGGCTGTCGCGGCCGCTGGCCGCGCCGCCCGAGACCGTCTGGAGCCTGAGGGCCGAAGCCGGGCGCTAAAAGTGGCGCGCCATCCCGCGCGGCCGCTGCGCGGAAGGCTCCGTCGAGGCAAGGCCGGTTCCGCCTTGTGCGCGAGTCACGCTCGCGCCTTTAGAAGCCTCATATGCAGTCGAACAGGGCGTAGTCGGCGCCGCCGGCGGCGGCCTGGCCGCCGCCGGCGCCCGGCAGGCGGGCGGAGCTGGAGGCCGCGACCACCGCCTGCCTTTCGCTCATGAGCTCGGCGAAGACTGGTCGCACGAAGTCGCAGTACGGGAAGGGCGCACCCGGGCCGCCCGGCAGATCGCGCACGCGGGCGGCGTAGTGAGCCTGCATCCAGCACTCGCCGCCGCAGGCGTCGACGACCCGACAGGCGGCGCACTCGGCGCGATCGCGCGCCCGCGCGGCGCGCAGCAGGCGCAACCCGGGGGACGATCGCCAGATGTCGTCGAGCCGGTCACGGCGCAGGTCGCCGGCCACGAACGCCGGATCGCCGGCCGTGATCGTGCAGGCGTAGACCTTGCCATAGGGGTCGATCGCCAGATCCCGGCAGCCGGCGGTGCAGAAGTCCTGGGGCTGGGCGAGTCGCCGGCGCCAGGCAGCCAGATTGTCGACGGTCAGATCGAGCTCGCCGGCGACGGCGACGAGTTCGCGCAGCCCCGCCAGCATCTCGGCGCCGCTGGGCACGAGGTCGAGGTCGGCGGCCAGTCCGCCGCGCTGATGAGGCAGGATCAGATGCAGGCGGGTGACCCCGACGCCCTCGAGCTCGCGCGCCAGCGCAGTCAGCCCGGGCAGCGTCGGCCGCAGCAGCACGGCGTTGGCCACGGGCTCGAGCCCAACCGCCAGCAGGTTGGCGATCGAGTCGATCACCGCGGCGTGATTGCCCGGCGCGCGCAGCTCGTCGTGGATCTCTTCGGGACCGTCGATGCTGACCAGCGGTCGCAGGCGGCCGTGCCCGGCGGCCGCGAGCTCGGCGGCCAGCGCCGCCGTGATGGGACTGTTGAAGAACAGCCGGGCCTTCAGGCCGTGGCACCCGGTGACGTGTTCGAGCAGCTCACAGAGATCGTCGCGCAGCAGCGGATCGCCGCCCAAAAAGACGAAGCTGACCGCGCCCAGCACGGCGCAGTCGTCGATCGCCCGCCGCCACTCGGCGGTGGTGAGCTCGTCGGGCTCCCAGGGGTTGGCCCGGTTGTAGCAGTGCCGACAGGCGCTGCCGCAGCGGTTGGTCACGTGCAGGTAGACCTCGCGCAGGCCCGACCCGACGCTCGCCTGACCACGCAGCCCCGACCCGACGCTCGCCTCACCGCGCAGGCCGGCGTCCGTGGTGAGGCGCGCGAGGACGGGCAGATCGGCGGCCTCGTCGACATCGAGCCACAATGGCAGTTGGACCGCCTCGAGGCCGGCCCTGGAGGCCTCGGCCAGGGTCCAGGAGAGCAAGGCGGCGGTCCCCATCGGCGCAGCTTCGATCAGGTGGCGCAGCGCGCCCTGGTGCGCCAACCAAGTCTGACGGTCGACCCCCACGGCGTAGTAACCGCCGTCGAGCGCGGGACCGAGCACGACCCGGCCCGCCGCGAGGCGGTCGACGGCGAGCCGCAGGTACCGGCCCGGGATCGCCGGACTGTCGCTGTTCAGGGCAACGACCGACTCGGCGCCGGCGGCAAACAGGTCGGCAAAGACGGCGGCGAGACGCTCCGCGAGGGTCTCGCCACGCTGCTCCAGCTCGACCCAGCGAGGCCCGTGCGGCGGCAGCGGCCGCGCGCCGCCCGGACTGGGCACAAAGGCCAGCGCCAGCGCCACGCCGACGAGCTTCTCGGCCTGGGCCAGGGTCGACTCGAGCAGACGGCGATAGACGGCCAGAGCCTCGTCGGCGCCGATCGTCGCCGCCAGCCGGGTCTTGACGCGGCCGGCCACGAGCGGCTTGGCCATGACGGCGATGACCGCGGCGCCGGCGAGGGTCGCGGTCCGGCCGCGATGGTCGGAACGGCTCATACGGGGTACCTCATGTCACCAGTATCGGTCACGGCCGCCGCCACGGGAAGCGCAACGTCGGCCGGGCGCGGTCGGTCGCCTCGCGACCGGAGCCGCACCACCGCAGCCTGCGGCCTGGTCAGCGCCAGGGCCGCACGCCGGCGGGCAGGGCCGGCGCGAGCGCCTCGGGCAGCGGCGCCAGCAGGCCCAGAGCGACCGGCAGCGCCGTGCCGGACGCAAGCCCGAGGGCCAACGGCGTGAGCCAGTACCAGGCATGCACGATGGGCAGGCAGACCACGAGCAGCGTGGCGGTCCAGGCGAAAGCGCGACCCGTCGCCGGGCGTCCGCGCAGGCTCCGAGCGATCCAGATAGCGCCGCCGACAAACAGCGCGGCGCACATGTCCCGAGCCGCGCCGGCGGGCAGCACGACGCGCACGGCCGCATAGACGAGCGAGCCGCCGAGCCACGTGGTGCCGCTCTCGAGCAGTGAGCCGAACGCGCCTCCGTGCAGCAGATACGGCAGATACGGCGCCACGAGCGCCGGGACCAGACCGGCGAGAAAGCGAGCGGGCCGGGCCCGCCCGCCGACCAGCGCCGGGATCACCAGCGCCAGGGGCGTGAGCTTGAGCGCCCCGGCAAGGCCCAGGGCGACACCCGCCCAGCCGTCGCGTCCGCGGCGCAGCAGACCGGCGGCGAGCACGACCAGCAGAACCGCCGTGACCTCTAGGTGGGCAGCCTCCCACGTCTGCAGGATAACGGCCGGACAGAGCAGGTAGAGCACGAGCGCGGTCCTGCGCCGCTTTGTGTCTGCCAGCCACCAGACCGCCCACGCCGTGAGCGCGTCGGCAAGGCCGAACAGGACCTTCAAGGCGACCACGCCGCCGTGAAGGTCGGCGATGGCGGCAAAGCCGAGCTCGGCGAGCGGAGGGTAGACCGTGCGCAGCTCCGGGTGGTTGATGCGGCCGCGGTCTGCGTAGGCCACGACGTCGAGACGATGGTCGGCCGGTGCGTACCGGTACGGGTTCAGGCCGGCGAGCTGGACCCGCCCGTCCCAGACGTAGCGGTAGACATCGTCGCTCAGGCTCGGGGCGAACGGCAGGAAGATCAACCGCATGGCGACGGCGGCCACCAGCGCGGCGCGCAGCGACACGCTGGCCGCCGCCGTCGCCAGCACAGCGAAGCCGGCGACCGACACGACATAGAGGACCGCAAACCGGGCGTGGTCGCCCAGCAGACCGCCCGCCGACCATTCGGACACCGCCAAGGCGGTCAGCGCGCCGCAGATCAGCGCCAGCCCCAGCCAGGCGCGCGCAGCAGCGGCGCCGGCACGGGCGAACTGCTCGTCTGGCTTGCCCATGTCCCCCTTGCCTCGTCTGCGCAGGATAACGCCGCCAGCACGACGTTCCCAGCCGGCTCGTCGCCGAACGTCGCCTGTCGCCGGTCTGCCGCCCGCCGGTCTGCCGGTCGCCGGTCTGCCGCCCGCCGGTCTGCCGGAGGCGTAGACTGCGACGAGCCGACGTGGACCAGACCGTGCAACAGACCGACTCCGACCAGTTCCGCATCGTCGTGCCCGTTCTCAACGAGGCCGCGGCGCTGCCGGCGCTGCTTGCCGAACTGTGCGCGCTCGATTTGCTCCAAGTCACGATCTTCGTCGACAACGGCTCGACCGACCAGAGTCGCCGGCACATCGAACGTGCCGGCGCGACGCTGCTGGGCGAGCCCCGGCGCGGCTACGGCTACCCGTGTCTTACCGGGGCTCGCGCCGCGCTACAGACCGGCGCCGCGGTGGTGATCTTCATGGAGGCCGACGGCACCGACGATCCCAGCGAGGCTCCCGTTCTGGCCGCTCCCGTGCTCGCGGGCCGTGCCGACCTCGTGATCGGCTCGCGGCGGGCGGCGGTCCACGGCCGCCAGGGCCACATGCCGCTCCACCAGCGACTCGGCAACGACTGGCTGGCGTTGGCCCTGTGGGTGCTGTTCGGCCTGCGACTGAGCGACGATGGACCGTTCCGGGCGGTGAGCGGCCCGCTCCTCGAGCGCCTCGCGCTCGAGGAGCGGGCCTACGCGTTTCCCACCGAGATGGCCGTCAAGGCGCGCTTGCTGAACGCCCGCATCCTCGTGGTCGACACGCCCTACCGCCTGCGCAGCGGCCGCTCCAAGATCGCCGGCACCTGGCGCGGTTCGCTGCTTGCCGTGCGCGACATCACCTGGTGTCTGGCACGACTGCGGCTCTGCGGTTTTCGCACCGGCGAAGCAACGCCGCGGCACGTCCGTGGCTGGCTGTGCTGACGATCCACGACCCCGGCCGGCCTCGCGCGCGCGCGAGCCCGGGCGCGCGCCAGCGCGTCCTGACCTAATACACCGGCAAGCGCGGACGCGGCCGCCGGCGCGCGAGCAACGCGTCGAGGCCGAGCGTGCGGCCCGACTGCGACACGGCCACGACCAGGCAGATCGCGGCCAGCGCGATGTACGTGCCCGGCCAGTCCTTGGTGCCCGATGTCGCGACCAGCAGATTGAGCTGAAAGAGGCCGCCCAGCAGGCCGGCGACCGGCGTGAAGAGCCCCAGGACGAGGCAGGCTCCCACGAGCAGCTCGACGACGAGCTGCCCGGGCGCGATCAGCGACGCGTGGGGCAGCATCACCTGGCGCAGGAAGCTGCCGTAGACCCCGACCTTGGTGGTGGCGGCGTAGCCGGCGACGAAGCCGTGCCAGCCGCTGCCCGAGTAGAGCCCCTTGGCCAGGTTGTCGCCCCAGACGGCCAGGAAGATCGCCCCCATGAGGGTACGCAGGCAGGCGAGCGCGAGGTAGGCACGGCGTTCTCGGCCGGCGGCGGGCGTCGTGGCCACGGTATCTCCCTTCGTCGTCGGCCCGAGCCTATGCCAGCCGGCCGCACCGCTACAACGTATCGCGGCCGCCACGTCGGCACCCCAACTGACGGCGAGCTCTATTTTCTGCACAACATCGTCTGCAAATGGGAACGCTGTGGGAAAGTCATCGCCTCGCGACCGAGCGGGGCGGAGCGCAACCAAAGGGAGACATCATGGCCATCCTCAGTGGCTCGATCGAGGCGGATGTGCCGATCGCCTTCGCCGATCGCGAATGGACCGAATTCGTGTTTCGCAATCTCTACGGCAACTACGCGAAGGGCTTCGCCGACGTGGCCGCGTCGATCAACGAGTCCGACGCCGACTCCGGCACGGTGAAGTTCGAGACGGAGGGCGAGCGGCTCGTCAAGGTGTCGGTCGAGCTGGAATACACAGCGCGTGCCGGCGGTGACCCCGGCGAAGAGGTCAGCCGCGCCCAGGCACGCCTGGACCGCGACCTCGAGAGGTACCGCACCTTTCTTCTGAAGCGCTGCGAACAGGAGAGCTGCCGGACGAGCTGAACCGGCGAAGCGTGGGCCGGGTGAGCGGTCGTCGGCTAGTCGAGCAGGTCACAAAGCTGCTGCGAGTCGCGAAAGCCGCGCAGCTTGGCGAGCGTCTTGGCTTCGATCTGACGGACGCGCTCGCGTGAGAGGCCAAACTCCCGACCGACCTGGTCGAGCGTGCGTGGCTGGCCGTCTTTGAACCCGAAGCGAAGCTCGACCACCCGGCGCTCGCGCTGCGTCAGGGCGTCGAGCAGGCGCTCGACCTGCGCGCGCCGCTCGGCCTCGCCGGCGGCGGCGAGCGGCTCGATCGCCGCCTGGTCTTCGATGAGCTCGCCCAGAAGCGAGTCCTCGCTTTCGCCGCTCGGCGTCTCCAGGCTCAGCGGTACCCGGCCGGTGCGGGTGATCTCGCGCACCTTCGCGGCGTCAACGCCCATCTCGACGGCGATCTCTTCGGGCGTCGGTTCGCGACCGCCCTGCTGTTCGAGACGGCGCCGCGCGGCGAACAGCTTGTTCTGGGTTTCGATGACATGCACCGGCAGGCGGATCGTACGTCCCTTATCGGAGAGAGCGCGGGTGATCGCCTGGCGGATCCACCAGTAGGCCAGGGTCGAGAACTTAAATCCACGACGATAGTCGAACTTCTCGACGGCCAGCATGAGGCCGAGGTTGCCCTCCTGGATCAGGTCGAGCAACGGCAGTCCGCAGCCCTCGTAGCGCTTGGCGATGCTCACTACAAGGCGCAGGTTGGCCTCGATCATGGTGCGCTTGGCGACCATGTCGTGGCGCTCGATGCGCTTGGCCAGCGCCACCTCCTGGGCCGCCGAGAGCAGCGCCACGCGACCGATCCGCGAGAGGTAGGCGTGTACCGGGTCGCGCGACTGGTCGAGTACACGAAGATCGAGCTCGGGGGCTCCGACGCCGATCGCCTCTTCGGTGAGCGGCGCCTCCGCGTCTTCGATGACATCGATGCCGAGGTCGGCGAGCATCGAGAGCAGGTCCTCGGCCTCGCCCGGGGTGAGTTCGGCATCGCGCACGACGGCGGCGACGTGCGCGCTGTCCAGGTAGTCCTGCTCGCGGCCCTGAGCGATCAGGTCGACGACCTCGTCGCTCAGCGCCTCGAGAAGATCGCCGGCCTCGGGTTTATCGCTGTGATTGTTCACGGCTTCACAAATACCCACTTGTGCCAGCCGTAATCCCCCGGCGGCGGCGCCGTCTCGCACAAGCCCGGTACGCCACGGCGCCGGGTACCGTGCCGCTGCCTGCCCGGCGCCCTTCGCGCCCTCTGAGCCTTTGTCGGCCGTCAAGAAGCCAGCGGCCGATGATACGCTGAGCGCCATGGTACGCCCCGAGTCGACCGACCGGCTTTGCCTCTGCCCCACTGCGGCACGTGAGTCCAGGGCTCGCGCGGGCTCTCCTGTTCTCATTGCGGCCTGCGGCCGTGCGGAGCCGCGGCCGCCGGCATGAGCGACGACACGAAAGTGGCCGCCGGCGCCACGCCGCACCGCGACCCGCTCGGCTACGCGATCGTCATCGTCTCCTACCTCGGCATGGCCGGCAGCGCGCCACTGGTAGCCTGGGCGGGCGCGCCGGCGGCGATCATCCTCATGGTGCGCATGGCTTTTGCCGCCCTGGCGCTCGGCGCCGTCTTTGCGCGGCGCCCGATGATCGCCGACTGGCGCCGTCCAGGCGCCGCCTGGCGGCTCATCGTGATGGCGGCGATGTCGTCGCTCACGCTGCTGCTGTACTTCTATGCGGTGCTCCACACCAGCGTCGCCATCGCCATGTTCCTGCTCTTCTTGATGCCGCTCTGGGTGGCGCTCATCGCGCCGCGCGTCTTTCACTCGCCGCGCGAGCCGATCGTGTGGCCGGCGCTCGGCCTCGCCCTGGCCGGCCTGACCGTGGTCCTCGTCCCCGATCTGCTGGGCGGCGGCGTCAGGCTCTCGCTGGCCGGTCTGTTGGCGGCGCTTACCGCCGGATTCGGCTACGCGGCCTACACGATCTCGGTCAAGGGGCTCACCAGGATCGTGGCATCGACCACCATCTCGATGGCGGAGGCCGCCGGCGACACCGTGCTCGTGGCCCCGCTGGCCCTGTGGCAGTTCAGCAGCAGCGGCTACCACCTCGACGGGCGTGCCTGGATCGCCGCCGCCGTGATGGGCGTCGCCTGCACGGCGATCCCCTACACTCTCTGGGTCGAGGGCACGCGCCGCGTGCGCGTCGAGCAGGTCACCATTCTCGGCTACATCGAGCCGGTCGCGGGGCCACTGTACGCCGTGTTCCTCGTGAGCCAGATGCCCAGCGTGTGGACCGTGATCGGCGGCGCCCTGATTTTGGGCGCCGGCCTGCTGGTGGTGGTGTTCGGCCGCGGCGAGGGAGAAGACTCGATCGCCGCGTCCTGCGAACCGGAACCGCTCTGACCACACGACCGTGTCTGTCCCGCGACAGGGTGAGCTCCGAAAGGCACGGCCGCCGGTGAGGCGCCGGCTGTGTGCATGAATGCCGGGCAGGGGTTCCTCTCGTGTCGGCCCACCGGTTTTCGCAGCGGCGGGGCGGGGCAGATGCGTGGTCAGACCTGCACGACGACGCGACCGGCGCTGCCGCCGGCCGCCAAGGAGGCGGCATGAGCGGCAACAGCGACAAGACCATCCTGGTCACGGGCATCACAGGCCAGCAGGGCGGGGCGGTGGCGCGGCGCCTGCGGGCCGACGGCTGGCAGGTCCGAGGCCTCACGCGCGACCCCGAAAGCGACAAGGCCCGGCCGCTGCGCGACCTCGGCATCGAGCTCGTGCAGGGCGATCTCACCGACGAGCCCAGCCTGCGAGCCCCGCTCGAGGGCCTCTACGGCGTCTTTGCCGTGGCGACCCCCTTCGAAAAGGGCGCCGAGAACGAGATCGCCCAGGGCAACACGCTGGGCGACGTGGCCGCGACGGCCGGCGTAAGCCACTACGTCTACTCGTCGGTCGGTTCGGCCCAAAAACGGACCGGCATTCCGCATTTTGAGACCAAGGCGGTCATCGAAGATCACCTCAAGGGTCTCGATCTGCCGCTCACGATCGTGCGGCCGGTCTACTTCATGGAGAACCTGACGGGCTGGGCCACGCAGGACTCAGACGACGGTCTGGCCCTGATGACGCCGCTCCTGAGCACCACCCGCCTGCAGATGATCGCCATGGACGACATCGCCGCGATCGTCGGTGTCGTCTTCGCCCAGCCCGCGCGTTACATCGGCAAGGCCTTCGACATCGCCGGCGACGAGCTCACCATGCCCGACGCCGCCAACGTCCTGGGCGCCGCGATCGGCGAGCCGGTGCGCTACGTGCAGGTGCCCTGGGACACGGTGCGCGGCCAAAGCGAGGACATCTGCCTCATGTACGAGTGGTTCGAGCGCAAGGGTTACAGCGTCGACATCGCCGACGTGCGCAAGATGTATCCGGAGCTGCTCGACTTTCGCGCCTGGGTGGCGCGCGGCGGCGCCCGACCGCTGGCGACACGCCACGCCATCTGAGACCGGGCCGCTCATGAGCGCGCCTGGCGTTCGCGCAGGCGCGGCAGCCTGAGCCGCGGGAGGCAGAGCCGCGGCAGACTGAGCCGCCGTTCAGGATGCGGCTCGGCGGACCGCCAGCATCCGCCGCCGGCTGGCGAGAACGACCCAGACCAGCAGGGCCAGACCGAAGGCCGTTTCGACGTACCACCAGGGCACCGGCCCCTGGGCGTAGCCGAGGCCCAGCGACCAGACCCAGGGCTCGACAACGAAGGGCGCCGCCAGGGCGAGACCGTCGAGCAGCGCCCGCGAGCGGCCCCAGGCGTCGCCGAACAGGCCGTAGACAAGTCCGGTCAGCGCCCCCGCCAGCAGCCACGAGGCGACGAAGGCGACCGACGCCGGCCCCCAGGCGCCGCCGGGACCGAAGAAGCCGATCATGCTCGCCGTGCAGGTCAGCGTACCGCCGGCCAACGCCCAGGCTCGCGAGCGCTGAGCCCAGCCCGCGAGAAAGGGCAGCACGAGCCAGGTGCTCCCCAGGTTGCCGACCCAGAAGACCGCGGAAGAGCGTGGCAGGGGGATCCGCGAGTCGAGGGCGCCGAAGGCCCAGCCGGCCAGCATGAACGCGACAAGCAGAAGCATCCGTCTGCGCATGGCTGTTCAGCATACACGCCGCGCCGGGACGCCCGGAGCGTGACCCGGACACGCACGCCGGGGTGCGCAGTCGACGGCCGCGACACTCCCGCCCTCCGGCGAGCGCCGGCCAACGCTCTCCCCACCGGCGCCCATCGCACTATCATGGTAGACGGCGCCGGGAACGTGCTCGCCTCACGCGGTCTCCCGCCGCCGACAAAGTGGTGCGCAGCGCACCCCATCATCACGACACGGAGCGATCATGAGCCCGACCAGGAACACGAATCCGCTCGCCGCTCGAGCCTTTCTCATTGGCAGCGGCATCGCCGCGCTGGCGAGCGCCGTCTACCTCGTCAAGGACGCGGGCGTGCCCGGCGGCAACATCCACGTCCTCGAAAAGGACGCTCTCGTGGGCGGGGCCCTCGACGGCGCCGGCGACCCCGAAGCAGGCTTCGTGGTACGAGGCGGGCGCATGCACGAGCTGCACTACACCTGCTACTGGGAGCTGCTGTCCTTCATCCCGTCGCGCGACGACCCCACGGTGTCGGTGCGCGACGAGTCCTTCGATTTCAACAGCCGTTTCGTCTCTAACGCCCAGGCGAGGCTCCTGCGCGGCGGCAAGCGGCTCGATGTCTCCTCGTATGGTCTGAATCTCAAGCAGCAGGCCTCGCTGCTCAAGCTGACGGTCGAATCGGAAGCGTCGCTGAGCAACAAGCGCATCCAGGACTGGTTCGACGAGGACTTCTTCGCCACCAACTTCTGGCTCATCTGGACGACGATGTTCGCCTTCCAGCGCTGGAGCAGCCTGGCCGAGATGAGACGCTACATGAGGCGCTTCATCCATCTGGTGGACGGACTGAACCGGCTCGGCGGCGTGCTGCGCACCAAGTACAACCAGTACGATTCCGTGGCCCTGCCCATGCGCGACTACCTCGCCGACAAGGGCGTGCACTTCGAGCTCGGACAGGAGGTCGTCGACATCGACTTCGATCTGCGGGCCGACGCCAAGACGGCGACGCGCCTGAGCTTGAAGGACGGCTCCGAGATCGCTCTTGGGCAGGGCGACTACGTCTTCATCACCAACGGCTCCATCACCGAGAGCACCGACAACGGCGCCTGGGAGCGGACCGCCGAGCTGAAGGGCGTGGCCGAGTCGGGCTCGTGGCAGTTGTGGAAGAAGCTCGCCGCCAAGGACCCGGCCTTCGGCAACCCGGACCCGTTCTGCGACAACGTCGACCTGCAGAAATGGTACTCGTTCACGGCCACCTTGAAGGACAGCACGTTCCACGACTACATGGAGGACTTCTCCGGCAACGTCGACGGCACCGGCGGCATCGTCACTCTTAC